>DATLSX010000058.1:0-2546 GCA_035533915.1 Streptosporangiaceae bacterium | reverse complement strand
CCCGGTCACCTCCACCACCATCGCCACCGTCGTGGCCACCGCCGTCACCTTCGCCGGCAACCGCTACTGGTCGTTCCAGCACCGCGAGCGGGCCGGCGTCGCCCGCGAGGGCGTCACCTTCTTCGCGCTCAACGGCATCGGACTGCTGATCCAGGACGCCGCGGTCGCCTTCAACGCCTACGTCCTGGGCAACCAGCACGACAAGTTCAGCGGCTTCGTCGCGCTGAATTTCGGCATCGCCCTGGCGACGCTGTTCCGGTTCTGGAGCTACCGCAAGTGGGTGTGGACCTCCGCCGGGCCGGACGCCGGGACGGCGGCCGGCCCGGAGCCACAGCCCTCAGCCGCTTCCCCGGTGCCCGTGCACGCCGCCGCCTGGCAGCGCCAGCCCGGTGCGCAGAACGGGAACGGGCAGGACCCGGATCTGGCCCATGTGAACGGCAATGGGGCACACGGCCGGGCCCGCACCGGGCACTCCCCCGTGGACGGCTGGGACAGCTGACGCCGGCGGGGACTGCTGGCTGGGTTGGCCGAACCTATCGTTGTGCGTGATGGTGCTTGTTAGTCAGGCGTGGCAGCCGGTGGATGGCCCGCCAATCAGATGCAGCTGCTCGCGGTAGGCGCTGGCCGCCTGTGACTGGGTGAGCGTGCCGGTGGCGACGAGCCGGCCAAGCACGTGCGACTGCCTGGCCCGCGCGATCTGGAAGTGGCTGACCGGGTCATCGGCCGACGGTGCCTGCACCAGGCCTGCCAGCATCGCGGCCTGCGGCCAGCTGAGCCCGGCCGGGGTGACCCCGAAGTAGCCGCAGCTCGCCGCGGCCAGGCCGTAATAGCCGTGGCCGAAATAGGCCACATCGGCGTACATGCGCAGGACCTGTGCGGGCGGGAACGTCAGGTACAGCTTGATGCCCAGGCCCACCTGCTCGGCCTGGACCGCGAGCCCCGAGCGCCCCGGCGTGTAGAGCATCTTGGCCAGCTGCTGGTACAAAGTGGCGCCGCCCTGGTCGGGGCGGCCGGTGACCCGCCCGGCCACCAGCCGGGCGACCGCGAACGGGTCGAGCCCCGGCTCGGAGTAGAACCGGTGATCCTCGGTGGACACCAGTGAGGCGGCGAACCGGGCCGGCACCGGCGGCCCGGGATAGGCCGCGTGGTGTGCCTGGTCGATCACCTGGGCACGGGTGGGTGCGTCGGCGACCGACGGGGTGACCAGCAGCAGCCCGCCCAGGGCCAGCGCCCCGATCAGGAAAAGACCCATGAGCACGGCGCCGGTGCGGCGCAGCCAGCGGTGCCGCCGCCTGGCCCGGCGCTGGCCGTGCACGGCCCTGCCCATATCCGGCCAGCCAGGGGCAGGCGGGAACTGCCCGGCGTCCCCGGCGTACGGGCCAGCGGGCAGCGGTGATGTCGGCGCGGTCCGCGCGCTGTCCCACGGTGTTGCCATGCCCGCCCTGTCATCCGCACCGGTGAGCCTGGATGCAGCAAAAGTCATACCCCGCGCACCCGATGATCCAACGATCCAGACATCGCTGGAAGTGCCCGCTTCCCGAAGATCAACACGTTACCGGCGGCGGGCGGCGGACGGGTGAACGGTGATCGTCAGACGGGCGCGTTCCGCGCCGCTGGCGGGGTGTGCGGCGGGCCTGCGAGGACGCGGGTGGCGGGTACGCGGGGACGCGTGCGGTGCCGGGTTGCGCTATCGTCTTAGGGTCCGTCGAGGACGGACGGGACGTAGCGCAGTTTGGTAGCGCACTTGACTGGGGGTCAAGGGGTCGCCGGTTCAAATCCGGCCGTCCCGACTGGTGAGAGGCTTGAAGGGCTCTGGCGGGCGGCTCGGATAGAGCCAAATCAAGAGCCTAACTGTTACGATTCGGCCATGGAGACGCGGACCCGCCGCCGCGCTCGCGGCGACGATTCGATCTACTTCGACGCGGCGAACAACTGCTGGACAGCCGCGGTCTCGTTAGGGTTCGGCCCGGACGGCAAGCGCTTGCGGCGCAAGGTGACCGGCCGGACCAAGACGGCGGTCAGGGACAAGCTCAAGGTCATTCGCAGCGAGCTTGAGGCCGGCATCCAGTCGTCGCCGTCCTACACGATGGCTCTGTGTATCGAGGATTGGCTCTCCCAGGGGCTCGCCGGGCGAAGCGACGGCACGGTCGCGAACTACCGGTACGCCGCCGAGCACGCGGTCGCCAGGCTCGGGGCCGTCAAGCTCCGGGAGCTGACCGCCCGGCACGTCCAGGCGGCCCTGACCGAGCTGTCCGGGTCGCTGTCCACGCGGTCGCTGCGGCTGGTGCATCAGGTGATCGAGCGGGCCATCCGGCACGCCCAGGCGGCGGACCTCGTCGGCCGCAACGTGGCGTCTCTGGTGTCTGCGCCCGAGGGCAGGGGTGGGCGGCCGTCACGGTCGCTGACGCTGGAGCAAGCGGTGGCGCTGCTTGATGCCGCGGAGGGCTCGCCGCTTCATGCTCATATGAAACGGCCTGTCAAGCCTTTGCAGCTCCTGTGCCTGGTTCCTGCCTGGGTTGCTCTAGTTTGAGCTACCCCCCCCGGGG
>DATLSX010000057.1:0-5377 GCA_035533915.1 Streptosporangiaceae bacterium | reverse complement strand
GACCACCGCCAGCGACATCGCCGCGGCGTCGTTGAGCGCGCTGTCGATCATGTAGTGCGATTGCTGGTGCAGGTAATAGGTGTTCGTGCCGCCGAACCGCAGCGGCGTGCCGCCGACGTGGAACTTCCCGCCGCGGACGGTCACGAACTGGCTGGGCCGGGACGCGAGCGCTGGGCCCGCGGCCGAGCCGGCCCGCGCGCTGCCTGCGGCCGAGCCGGCCTGCGCGCGGCCCGCGCTCGCGACGGTGGCCGCGGCGGCCGGTAGTGCCCCCGTGCCGACGGCCAGGCCGGCCGCCCCGACGGCGGCGCCGGCGAGCAGTGTGCGGCGCGTGGTCCCGCGCCGTGGGTCACCGGAACTCTGGCTTTGCCCCTCAGTCATGTCGACCTCCTGAATGCGCCATTGCGGAAGCACACAGGAATGACATCACTATACCGGTTTAGCGTCAATGGTTAACGGCCGCTGAGTTGCTCGGGATCGTCACGATGTCACGGCGAGTGCCGGGCTAGCGCACTCGCCGTGACATCGGCCAGCCGGCGGCCAGCGCCGCCCGCGGCTAGCGGCCGGCGTCCGTGCCGGGCGTGAACGACACGCCGCGCAGCGCCTGGCCGAACCCGACCGTCCGCAGCGTGCTGAACATCTCGGCGGGCGGCGTGAGCGCGGCCAGGTTGTCGGTGATCGCGACCAGCTTGTTAGGGTCGGCGCCCTGACCGAAATCACAGCTGACGCCAGCGCGTGGCCGACGAGGAACAACCCATGGCACAGGCCGAAACCATGGCCGGCCCACGCGGCCCGCTCACAGACCGGGGTGCCGCTGCCAGGCCCGGCCCGGCCCTGAACGGGCGGGACCGGACCCGCCATCACCACCCCGCGACGCGGCACTCGCCCTGAACGGGCGGTGCCGCCCTCCCGTACACGCCCCACCGAATGCAGGCAGCCAGGGGGTACCGGTCCTCACCGCATATCCTGGAAGACAGCAACGCCAGCAGGCACTCACGCCCCGAGCGTGCAGGAGGCGCAGGATGGACCAGACACGCACCCTCGGAGACAGAGTGCGCGACATCCGCAAACGACGCGGCTTAACCCAGCGCGAACTCGCGGACCTCTCCGGCGTGTCCGACTCCCTCATCCGCAAGCTAGAACAAGGCGAAATCGGCGACGTCCGCCTGGAAACGGCTCACAAGATCGCCATCGCCCTGGCGGTGCCGACAAGCACGCTCGCCACCGAGTCACACGCGGCCAACCCGGAACGCGGGGATGTCCAGCAGTGGGCACCCGTCCTGCGAGCCCTGGACGGCCTCCACGGCGGCGAGCCCGACGAAGAACCGACCATCGAAGGGCTGAGACGATCCGTCAGCACGGCGATACTGGCTGTCCTGGACAGTCGATACGCCGAACTGCGGGTCATGCTGCCCGACCTGCTACGGGACGCCGGCGCGCTCGTCACCCTCTCCGTCAACGGTACCCAGGCCGAAGCAAGACGGCTGCTATCGCAGATCCGGCAGATCACAGCATTCATGATGGCCCAGACCTGGCAATTCGACGCCGCCAGCAAGGCTATAAGCCTTGCAATAGGCGATGCCAGCGACGACCTCACCGAAATGGCCGCGATCGACTGGAAATGCTGGACACTGATCCGCCAGGGTCGCCTGGCAGAGACCAGGGACCTGGCATCCAGATGGGCTGATGACTGCGAGCCGCGCATATCGAGCGCCACACCGGACGAACTCAGCGCATGGGGCCGTTTCCTCATCCGGGCGTCGGCCGCCGCCGTGCGTGACAACCGCCCCGACGAGGCCGCCGACTTCCTGAGACTCGCCCGCGTGGCTGCAGCCGGTGTCGGCAAGGACGTCATCTCCCAGTCCAACCCGTGGCAGGTGTTCGGCCCGATGACGGTATCCATGTTCCAGGCTCAGAACGCGCTGATCCACGACCGGCCCGACGTCACGCTGAACATCGGCCGGCAGCTTGAGGGCAGGGCCTTTCCCTTGGCCGAGACCTGGAACCGCCACCGCCTCGACACCGCCCGCGCCCATGCCGCCCTGCGCCAGTACGGGGAAGCAATCGGGGTGCTCCAGCAGATCCAGCACAGCGCGCCGGAATGGCTTACCCAGCAACGCTACGCGCGGGACATCCTCGGGCAGGTCATCGGCCGCCGCCGAACCCTCACAGCGGACATGCGGGAACTAGCAGACTTCCTGCATCTCGCCATGTGACCCTGGGCTGGCAGGCCCCCGCCGCCCGGCCGGCGCCGGCACCCGTGACATCCTCAGCCGCATTGCCGGCCGCCGCCAGACGCTCGCCGACTGGCACTTCCGTCCGGCCCACGCGGAACTGCCCTGACCCCGCACGCCGGCAACGCAGCACGCCGCCCCCGGCAGGAACATGCCTGTCCAGCTCACGCACCCGCAACGGCCGACTCTCGCGGCGGCGGCCAGCGTTCCCCCGGACCCCGCAGCACGACCTTGCATAGCGCACAGTCACCAATGCTGTCAGTTCCGGTGACTACGCCGGCACACTGTCATTGCCGTGCTTCCTGAACCCCGCCTACCGTCTCCAGCGTGACCGACAACGACCACGCATCCGCGCTGTTACGCCCCGCCGCCCCGCCGGCCGCGACCAGGAAAGCCATCAGCTGCCTTGAGGCCCTGGGCGCCGAGATAGGCAAGACCGGCTGGATAGCGCGCCTCCAGACCGGGGCCGGCCGCATCCCGTGCCTGCACGTGCAGAACCCCGAGCCGGGCGCCGGAGCGCTGGCCGAGAACATCTACGCCGCGCCGAAAGACGATAGCTGGTGGTTCTGGTGGTCGTGGGCCGAGCCCATAGCACAGGACATCACCGCGACCGCCACGATCATCCGCCGCACCCTGCGCACCGCCGCCCCGCAACCCTGAACCCTGCCAAGGAGGACCCTCCCGTGACCACCCCCGCCGCCACCCCGGACCAGCAGCACCAGATAGCCGTGACACACCAGGCCCCAGCACTAGGCCACCGCCCGGCCCGCGACGCCGACATGACCGGCGAGGCAGCAGGCACGCCCGCTGATGACCTCGCCGCATCCATCCGCCAGGCCATCACCGACCTGTCCAGCCTGACAGCAGACAAGCCCAGCCGCGCCGCCGCCATCCTGGGCCGGCTCTCCGGCGACCTGGCCCGCACCGCCGCGATGGCCCGCGCGCTGCCCGGCCGCCCGCCCGCCGTCCCCGCCCACACCTTCGCCGCCGCCACCGCCATCCGCACCGCCATGCGCAAGGAAGACGACCTGTCCCGGTGGCTGGCCACCATCCTGGCCAGCATCAGCCCGCAATTCGCCTGCATCCTGGCCGTCGCCACCAGCAACGACCTGATCGTCGGCAGCGACAGCGGCGGACCCGTCACCCAGGCCCAGGGCACCGGCCGGCCAGCCGCCGGGCCCTACATCCGGCCCGTCCCCGGTCTCATCGGCGCACCCGCGCCGGCCGCCAGCGAGAGCAGGGACAGCACCGCCGACAGCCCGGACGACACCAGGGCCGCCGGGCAGCAGCCCGGGACCGCCGTCCTGCCGATACCACTCCCGCCGGGCCGGCCTCGCTCCTGCTCGCCCCTGCAGGCCATGGAGGATGCGCTGGACTACCGCCGTGCCCGCCTCGCCACCCACTGCCCGGCATGCCAGCCCGGCGCCCGCTGCGACGACCACAGCATCGACATGTGCCTGCTCGATACCTACAGCCAGATGCGGCAGCAAGTCCTCGCCGCGCTCCCCACCGGCAGCCCGGCAGGTCCCTGACCTCAATCGGCAGAGCCGGGGAGAGGGCATCGCTGGCAGCGCCGCCGACGACCACCTCCCGCCCGGCGCGGTGCGCCAGGCCCAGGAGAACTACCTCAGCGCGTACACCTCCGGGACCGCCCGCACTTATGACCAGGTCGGGCGGACGCTCGACGGCCTGGAACTGGTCCCGCCCGGCCCGACCGATCGTCGCAGCGTGGCGGGCTTGCGCGGCTGCCCGCCCGGGTCCGCTACGGGCGCCCGGGCCGCCTGGCCGCCCGCGTGCTGGCCGCCGCCGCCGCGTGGCTGTCGGGAGCCGGGACGCCACCGGTTGCCGGGGTCCTGGCGCTGGCGGTGACCTGGCTAGCCCTCACCATCCGTGGTGACCTGGCCCCGCCGCCCGGCCGGTGACAGCGCGGGCCCCGCCCGTCCGGCGCCCCGAGCGGACTGTCCCGGGAGCGGAGGAGCCGGGGCGGCGATCACGCGAAAATGCGCCGGAAAAATGCCAGGCATGCCATTTACCACTGCGAACGGCGACCCGGAAAGGAGCACGCTTAATGGCAGAACAAGCCTCTGAACTGGGAGAACACAAAGAAGAATACGACAGTAATTCAGTCATCGCACCAAGACCCGCCTCACCCTGGACCCCCAGCGCGCCCCGGTAGTCGAGCAGATCTACGCCTGGCGGACCCTGGACAAGCTGGGAGTCGTCACCATCACCAGCCGGCTCAACGCCGACCACGGCGCCTACCCGCCGCCCGAGGCCTCCGGATGGACCCCAGCGGCGTCTACTCCATCCTGGCCAACCCCAAGTACACCGGGTACATGGTGTTCGGCCGCACCCGCAACCAGAACGGCCAGCGCCGCCCCGTCCCCCCGACCAGTGGCTCTGGTCACCGCAGCCCGCCCACCCCGCCATCATCACCCGGCAGGCCTGGGACACCGCCCGGGCCATCGGCGCCGAGCACGCCACCACCCCCGACACCTACGACCCCGCCTCCCGCCCCCGGCCGCCGCCGCTACGCCCTGCGCTCCAGAGTCCGCTGCTGCATCGACAACCGCCGGATGGCCGGCGCCACTCGCCGCGACGACCGCGACGCCCTCCAGACCAAGATCGCCGACTTCTTCGACGAAAGAGTCTTCGGCCCCGGCCGCGCCGCGCTCCTGACCGCCGCCTACCCCGCCAGCCACCACCATCGAGGGACAACTCACCACCCTCAACGCCCCGCCAGCCAGCCCGCCCCCGCCACCGACCTCCTGAACGCCCTCCCGCAACTGGCCGGCATCCTCGCCGACGCCCCCGAACGACTCCAGCAGCAGCTCTATAACGCCTTCGACATCCAGTGCCTCTACAGCCGCAAGCACCACCAGGTCACCATCCGCGCGACCATCACCACCAGCACCCCCCATGCCGTCGCCGCCATCATCGCCGACCACCAGCACCTAGCCGCACAACTCGCCGCCGGTTCGCACTTATCCCACCCCCCTATAGAAGGTGTCATCAGAACCGCTGAGGCAGTCGGCTCTTAGCCGCGCATGTCGACCGCGTTGACCCGGACCGGGCGGATGGTGACGACGACCCGGCTCTCGCCCGGCTGGTCGTGCCCGCGCAGGTCCGACTGGTACTTCGCGCCG
>DATLSX010000056.1:0-8615 GCA_035533915.1 Streptosporangiaceae bacterium | reverse complement strand
GCAGGCCGCGTTGAAATGCCTTTACCTGGTGGTGATCAGCCTCGACCCGGCCGGCCGGGGCCGCCAGCGGTGGACCAGCCGGTGGAAAGCAGCGCTGAACGCCTTCGGCATGACGTTCGACGGCCGCCTGTCAGCAGGCCGCGCGTAGAGGAAACCAGACAGTTACACCGTTGACTTGACAGACCCGCATGATCACCGGAAACTCGGGCTAGGCGGCTCGCTCGTATCCGTTGATGAGGCCGCCGAGTACGGGCTGGCGTCTGATCCGCTGCTGGTTGAGGTCGGCGACAGGGTGGTCGGGCCTGGGTGGGCGGAGTGGGCGGCTGCGGTGGGGACGCCTCCCGTTGTAGTGGGCCTCATATTCGGCGAGGACGGCCAGCAGGTGCCGTTGGCCGAAGATCAGCATCCGGTCGGTGACTTCCTTCCGGACAGTGAGCACGAAGCGTTCCGCGTAGGCGTTCGCGCGGGGGCTGCGGGGCGGGACCCTCACCGCCTGGATTCCGGCGTCTGCCAGGACCGTGTCGAAGGCAGCGGTGAACTGCCCGGCCCGGTCGCCGGGGTCCATCAGGAGGTTGCGGATCTGCTGGGTGGTCCATGGCCCGTCCGGGTTGGCGGTGATCCCGGGGATGTGCACGCAGCGGGAGCCGGTCTCCATGACGAACAGGCAATACAGACGCTGGAGGGTCAGGGCACAGTCGACGTGGAAGAAGTCGGTGGCGAGCATGGTCGTGGCTTGGGCGTGCAGGAACTGCCGCCACGTCGTGTCGGTGTGACGCTTCGGCGCGGGCGGGATCTTCAAGGCTCTGAGGACCCTTCGGATCGTGGACGCGCCGATCCGGTGGCCGGGTTTGAGCAGTTCGCCTTGGATCCTCTGGTACCCCCGGCTGGGGTTGTTGGTGGCAAGCCGCTCGATGAGCGTGGCGATCTCGGCGCTGACAGGCGGTCGTCCGACACGGTTGGGATACGTCCATTTCCGCCTGACCAGGCGGCGGTGCCACCGCAAGATAGTGCCGGGGTGAGGAGCCGGTACGGGCGCAGCTTTGGGGGGAGGAGCCGGATCAGCGCGGCGAGGACGGCGCGGTCAGCCCAGTCCGGCTGGGGCCGGGGGTTGCCGCGGCGCAGCACGGCGACCTCGTGCCGCAGCACCAGCAGTTCGGCGTTCTTTGACGCAGACGACCGGCCGAGCAAGACCAGCCAGCCGCAGACCCGGACGAAGATCAGGTAGAGCAGCCGGAGGGACACGGCTGATCATGATGCCCCACGGCGGCCCCAGGGCGTCACCGCAGCTCACAGGCCGGGCCGATTTATGGCACCCCCACAGGGGGCGGATTCCAGCCATCGTCGCAACACTGGCCTCTGATGGCGCGAATGGTATCGGCTTTAACGGACTACGGTGCGGGCCAGGTCGATGAGCGGGGTTTCGGAGTGTCGTGCCCAGGACTGGAGGGCGGCGGCGAGGACCAGGGCGCTGCCGTAGAGGACGTGCTGGCCGCCTTGACGGGCGATGAGCGAGTCGAGTGATGCGGCGGCTCGTCCCTTGCGCGCCAGGGTGAGGATGTCGGTGGCGGCGCGCTCACCGGTCCAGTGCCCGGCTGGCAGCCGGGTCATCGTGGCCAGTCCGACTGGGGCGTCGGTGTCGTGCCCGGCGAGCCACTGGTCGAGCAGGCCGAGGGCAAGGCCGGTGCAGGCAGCGACGGTTGGGGCGGAGCCGTCAGGGGATTCAGGCTGGGCTTGGTCCAGGACTCCCGCGGCGAGCCGGGTATCGCCGTCAGCGATGGCCTCGGCGGCCAGCCGCAAGGTGACGGCGGCGAGTTCGCGGGCTTGCCCGACGGGAGTGAACAGCGACATGTTGTGCCGTTCCATCGCGCGGTTCAGTGCCCGTTGCAGCGTCTCCAGGTCGGGCACGTCGATGTTGTCCGCGTCGATGCCTTCCTCGGCCAGCAGCGGCGCCAGCTCGCGCAGCAGGCCGCTGGCCATGCCCGGTTTGAACTCGATCCTGGGCGGCCCGGCGGGCGGTTCTGGGGAGCGGCGTCGCATATCTGACACGCGGACCATCATCGCAGGCCCGCCCGCTGGCAGGGACGTCACGTTCAGAGCTCATAGGCCGAGCCGCGCGGCGGGCGTGTCCCAGCCCAGTGTCTTGCGCGGCCTGCCGTTCAGCTCGGCCGCCGCGGCGGCCAGCTCGTCCGGCCCGTGCGCGCGCAAGTCACTTCCCTTGGGGAAGTACTGGCGGAGCAGCCCGTTAGTGTTCTCGTTCGACGGCCGCTGCCAGGGGCTGGCCTTGTCGCAGAAGTACACCGGCATGCCCAGCGCGGTGCTGATCTCGGTGTGCAGCGCCATCTCCTTGCCCTGGTCCCAGGTCAGCGACTGGCGCAGCTGCGGCGGGAGATCGGCCATGGCGGTGATCAGCGCGTCACGGACTGCCTCGGCGGTGTGCCGTCCGGGCAGGTGCAGCAAGATCGTGTACCGCGACGCCCGGTCCACCAGGGTGCCGATCGCGGACCGGTTGGACGCCCCGGTGATCAGATCGCCTTCCCAGTGCCCAGGTTCCTTGCGGCCGGCCGCCCCGGCAGGCCGCTGATCAAGCATGGTCATCGCGATGATCCCGTTCGGCCGGCGCTCGCCAGGCCGGCGATGCGGCCTGCGCCGCCGCCGGCGCGTGCGCAGCACCCGGGCCGGCAGCTCACGGGACAGCCCGCCCAGCCCGGGACGGTAGACCGCCTGATAGATCGTCTCGTGCACGACCTGCCGAGCCGGCTCATCCGGGAACTCGCGGCGCAGCGCATGACTGACCTGCTCCGGGCTCCACCGCTTCTCCAGCCGATCCTGCACGAACTGCCGCAGCACCGGATCAGCGGCGATCTTGCCCGGCCGCGGCCGGGCGCGCCGCCGCACGGCCAGCTTGTGCGCAGTGAACGGCCGGTACTGGCCGCTGCCCGGATCCAGGTTCCGGCGCAGCTCCCGGCTGATCGTCGACGGGCTGCGGCCCAGCCGGTCCGCGATCGCCCGCACCCCGGCCCCCGCCTTGCGCAGGTCAGCGATCCGCACCCGCTCATCCTCAGACAAGTACCGGTGAGAGATCTCCCGCCCGGCCACCTTCCCCCGTGTGACCACGGGAGGATAATGCAGCTTCCTGCCGTCCCTGGTGATGATTGTGCGGCCGTGTCGCCACCGTTTCCCGGTCCGCCGGTTGATCCCGACGATCCGGCACGCCTCCGAGTTGTTGTAGCCCTGCGCGATCAGCCGCCCGAACTGCTCACGCTTCTCGGCCTGCGGCAGCGCTCCCGGTCCCCGCCGTCCCATCGCAACTCCCGAACATGTCGAGTGTTGCGACGACCGCTAGAAACCGCCGGGCCAAAATTGACCCCTTTTTGCCGCAGGCCACGGTGGCGCCTTATCTAAGAAAGCCGCGCATAGCGAGCCGTACGCGCGCGCTGCTATTTGGTCGCTGTGATGACGGAGAGCGGTTGCCCCTTGTTTGTTCGTCTGACGGCGAGCAGTTGAGGGCCTTGGTCGCAGGCCGGGCCGCTCGGCTCGCGGGTAGGTCAGGCGGTGCGGGCGTCGGTGTAGTCGATGAAGGTGGTGGTGGCGTGGCCGAAGTCGGCGACCAGGCGGAGGTGACCTCCTATGGCGGCGACGTAGGACGCGATTGACTCGACCTGCATCTTCTCGACGTCTCCGTGTTCCATGCGGGACACGCGCACTTGGCTGACTCCCATTGCCGCGGCGACTTGGGCCTGGGTCATGCCTTGCTGCTTGCGCATCTGCACGAGGTGATAGCCGATGTCCCGGGCGTTGCGGGCGTCCCGGGCTGCGGCCCGGCGGCCCGGGTCGTCGATCCCTGGGTCGCCGCGGCGGCGCTCGTTCAGGGTGGTGTCCCACCGGTAGTGCCTGGTCATTCGATCTCCTCGGCCGGCGTGGCCAGGTAGCGCTCGTACCGGTCCTCCGCCAGCTTGATCGCACCGTCGTACCAGCGGCTCCAGTTGCCTGACTTGTCACCCGCGACCAGCAGTACGGCCTGGCGCTGGGTGTCGAAGATATACAAGATCCTCATTTCCGTCCGCCCGGCCGAGCCGGGCCGCAGTTCCTTCAGGTTGTGCAGGCGAGATCGGCTGATGCGGTCGGCCAGGGGACGGCCTAACGCGGGGCCGCGCTCGGCCAGCAGCTCGACGGCATCCCGCACCAGGCTGGCGCTGAGGTCATCAAGACCCAGGAACCAGTCGTGCACCTCAGGCGCCAGGATGATCTCCCAGCTCATCTCAGAACTATAACCCAGAGGTTCAGAGAAGGCGCGGATTCCGGCGGCAGCGCCGCATTCACCTGTTCCGCGGTCGAACGAGAGGGCAGACGCCGTACCGTTCGCGGATCTGCGGCTGACCCGCTGCGCTTGCGGGGGCGGGTCAGCCGGCGAGGTAGCGGTCCACCCGGGCCAGGTACTCGCGGGCGGGCGGCGGGTCGCGCCAGGTGCCGGCTTCGAACCACCAGGGCGGACCGTGTCCAGCAGCGGAGTCAGGTCGCCGGTGCAGGCCTGCTCGAACGCGGCATCCAGGTCGGTGTCCTGCCGGCGGAGCGTGTCTGCGTCGGCTCTGGCGGCCAGCACGATCCGGTGGGCAGGCATCGGGATCGCGAAGCCGCGCTGCTCGAGCGCTATTCTGGCCACCTTCGTGGTAAATCCCTCGTTCTTTCGTTCGCCACTGTCTGCGAACTTCGGTACGGCGGCGTGAAGGCTGGCTGGGCATCGGCTAGGACAGAACGGATGGAAGCCCGGTTCCGCGAGGTTGCCGCGATCGTCATGCCGGACAACGATCTCGTGACGGCTTGCGCGAACCTCAGGGACACCTGCCGTCGGAACGGTCACGCTTTGAGCGAGAAGATACAGGACAGCGACCGGTGGATCGCCTCCACGGCGATACGCCACAAGATCCCGCTGATCAGTGATGACAAGATCTTCAAGGACGTTCCCGGGCTGGACTTGCTGCAGGAGGTCTGACCCGGACTCAGGTGCTGAGCCTGCCCGACGTGAGGGCGCCAACCTCATCATCCGACTGGATCTCACCGAGCATGGCCTGCCCGGCATGTGCGAGAAGATGTGCTGCCGCTGTGGGTGGCGTTGCCAGGCCGGAGGGGTGCGTGCGGGAAATCGAGACGATTTCCAGCCGTACGCCCATTCCTGCCAGCGCCGTCTCGGTATGGAGCAGCGAGATCTTGGCAAAGGCGAACATGGAGTCCGCGGTGATCTGCATGCCGTCCTTAAGCATGATGCCCAGGACTACCACCGGCTCGCTGGACAGTAGGCTCACTGGGTGCCCCGGAGCGATCTGGGCGATCTTCGCGGCGAACTTGTCCTGGACGTCGCGGTTGAGGCGCAGCGTCTCAACCGCGACCCGGCTCTGGGCGAACAGGTGGCTCGGCGGCGCGGTGCTGTGATCGGCTTTCTTGCAGCACAGGAGTTGCCCCTGCGGTCCGAGAGCGTCCGCGATCTCCAGGCCGCCGCCCCGGGGTCTCGCCGTCAGGCGCCGAGATCCGCGCGCTCAGGATGGCCTTGTCGACCTGCCAGCCGGTGCGCGGCGACCTTCACGCGGCGCGGTTCGGGACATCTCTGACGGGCGGCCGCTGGGGCCCGGTGTTCGAGAGCCTGGAGTCCGGAAGGGGCCGACCTGGTGAGGATCGCGCTCATATCCGGTGACGGCCTCGCCGTCTCCGGGCTCCTGACAGTGTTCAGGAACGTTCTCGAGCTGGTCCCGCGCGGGTTGCTTTCCCCTCCGCCCATTCCCGCTGGCCTGGGTTACTCCTGGCGCCCCGACAAGCCGCCCGGGTTCTTTGGCACCCATCCGATGCCCGCTCCGGCATGGCTGGATGTCTGCGCCGACGTTCCGGAGGGCCTGGGATACCCACGCATGCTCAGGGACGAACTGCTGCACATCCGCCAGGGCGTGCGCGAGTGGGAGGATCTGGGCGGCGAGCAGCGACGACTGCTGCGCGCAGCGGCATGGCGCATACGCGCTGCCTACCGGTACCATTTCTCCAGATTCCTGGAACAGGCAGCGCCCGATTACGTGTTCGCCCTTAACATGACCCTGTCCGATGCGGTCAGCGTCAGCGGTGGCCCTCGCCGACGCCGCGGCGAGCTACTTCACTGGCCGCCCGGGCGGCATCATCTACTGGGATCACGACCTGTTCGGCAGTTACGCGGTCCGCGGCAGCAATCAGGGCGGCCGGATCTACCCGGAATGGCCCAACGAGCTCACGCCCCTACCGCGGGCCATCGGGGCCAGCCGCTGGATCGTGGTCACCGAGGCGCTGCGGCTGGAGGCATGCACGTACGGTGCGCCGCTAGAGCCGGAGTGGATACCCAACGCGCTGCCAGACCTCGCTGGTGGCGCCAGCTCGGCCGACCTCGCGGAGTTCGCCAGCCAGGAAGACCTGGCGCCGGGCCGGGCCGTCCTGCTCAATCCGGTGCGCATCTTCGGCGTCAAGGGCGTTGACTGGGCCATCCGGTTCCTGGCCGCGCTGCGCCAGGTCTGCGGTGAGAGCGACCAGCCTATGCCGTACCTGCTCGTATTCGGCGCTCTTGACGAGGACGAGGCCTACGGCCGGTCGCTGCGGGCGCTGGTGGCCGAGCGACGCTTACCAGGAGGTGTACGGGGACCGCCTGGTAGCCACCGAGCTGGCGGCCGACGGTCCGGACCTGGCGGCGGTACGGAAGTTCGGCCGCGTACTCAGGGACAGCGCGGCCGGCAGCGTCGAGCACAAGCGTGACATGGCCGCCAACAAGCTGCTCATCTCGCAGGTCTTTCCCGACCAGCCGTGGCGGGACTTCTGGACCTCGCTCGCGGCAGCTGAGCGGGCGCCAGGCCAGAATGTCGTCGGCACCGTGCGCCAGCCTCGCATGACAGCCGTCCGCGCGAGGCGGACGGCCGCCACCTTCCCGGCCGGGGGCACGGACGTGCCAGAGCGCGGCACTCAGCGCTCCGGCAGGCCAGCCCTGGCCATCCGCTCGCCGATCTCGTCAGCCAGCCGGTCGAGCTGAGGCCCGCCGCCGCTGGCGGCGTCCTTCTTCGCATTGAACAGCCGGACCCACAGACCGGCCGCCCACGCGTCGCGAATCTTGCGGGCACTCCACCGCCTGCCGGCGCAGGCCTGATACTTAGCCAGGAAGTCAGCGCTCTGCTCGACGGTGGCTGCCTCGCCAGGGCCGCCAGCCGCCGGCCATACCGCTGACGCCAGCCCGGCGATCGCCACCTCCGGCTGCGCGATGACGCTGTCCCAGTCGTGCACGGCCAGGGGGGTGTCGCCGGACCAGCGGATGTTCTGAGATTCCCAGTCCCCGTGCCCGATCCTGGGCGGGTCAGCGCAGGCCCGCAGGTGCTGGCGCACCTGCGCGACGGCGCGGTCCACCCAGCCGGGGCACGGCAGGGCATTTATGTCGCGGCCGTAGTCGTCACGGTCTGGCCACAGCCGACTGCCCGGGTGGTCCCAGGCGTTCCACGGCGGCGACGGAGTGAGTGCGGGAACGCTGGCCGGGTCTGGCGCTAGCGCGACCAGCCGGGCCAGCAGTTCCGCGAACGCTTCCGCCCCGCGCCCGGGCGACCGCTGGCTTCCTTCCGGTGTCAGCGCCTCGCCGGTCACGGCGAACCCGCGGATCTCCTCGGGCCCGGCCAGGGGAGCCGGGCAGGGGAAGCCCGACTTGGCGAGATGGGCCTGGACAGCGACGCAGCCGGCGACCCGCCGCTCGAACGGCCTGACCTTGATCACGACCTGCCTGCCGTCGGCGAGCTCCGTGCCGACGACCTGAGCGAGGTGCCCGGTCCGGAACATCACCCTGGCCATGCGCTCGCCGAACGCGCTAGCGCACCAGTCGGATATGACCGCGTCGCCTAACATGCTTCCTAGTGTGACCGACCCGGCTTGGCCACGCACGGATACCGCCGCAGATGCTGGTCGCGGGCGTGCGCTGAAGGCCGCCTCGGCAGCTGGCGTCGGCCGACGGGCGGGCTCAGGACGGCTGGCCGACCAGCAACCCATCGGCCAGCGCGGCGGCGCCGGCGCGCTCAGCGGCGGCCAGGGGCAGCCTGGTCACCGCCAGCCCTGGCGCCATGAGCGCGGGCGGGATCGTGTCGCCGTCGGCGATGGCGATCCTGGCTGTCATCTGGCCACCCGGCGGCCCGGCTGGCTGGTCCCTGCTGGCGAGCAGGAACCCGAGCCACGCGCGATAACGGTCCATCAGCTCGGCTATGACGTCCTCGAGCAGGCACGCGCCGCTAGCTGCGGCCAGCGCCTTCAGGTCGCCGTCGAGGATGCTGATCATGGCACTCAGCGCGCTCGCGGGGTCGGAAGCAGTGGTGCCGGAGGCAACCGGCTGCCCGGCCGCGCCCAGGTTAGCCCGGATCCGGCTCAGCTCGGTGGCGATGGCGGCCGCGTCGGGGACGGTGGGCCGCGCGTAGACCAGGGAGATACCGCCGCACCCGGCCAGGGCCGTGACCTCCTGCTGACAGCCGGTACACCTGTGTCTACGGCAGAGGCACTGGCCGACGACGCTAGACCTTGAGAAGGCCGACGTGGAATTGGTTCGCAGGGGCCTGTGGAATGGCATGTGGCACCCCACGGTCAAGGTC
>DATLSX010000055.1:0-74637 GCA_035533915.1 Streptosporangiaceae bacterium | reverse complement strand
ATCGGTCATCGGGCAGCGCCTCAAACTCTCCGGCATGCACTGGTCCGAACCCGGCGCGACCGGCATCCTCACCCTGCGCTGCCAGCAAGCCAGCGGCCGCTGGGACCAGATCTGGCAGCAGCAGCCCGACCAGTCCGGAGCTGCCTGAGCCCGCATCTGACAACGGCGCGCACTCAGACAATCCAGGCCAGCGCAGGTTACCGGCCAGCCACCTACATTCCTGTCCCGCACCCGCGCCTCACAGTCGTGGCGCGTAGATGTCGGTACGCCGGCGGATACTGCCAGGCATGGCGAGATTCGAGGACCAGGACCTGACTGATGCCGAGTTCCGCGAGTGCGACTTGACGCGCGCCCGCCTGATCGGGGTGGTAATGTGCGACGCCGTCATCGACGGGCTGGTCACCAACCTCGTCGTCAACGGAGTCGAAGTGAGCTCGTATGTCGAAGCCGAACTCGACCGGCGGCATCCGGTGCGGCTGCTGATCCGCTCGGCCGACCCGCCCGACCTGCGGCAAGCCTGCCGGCAGCTGCGGGCCGGCTGGACGGCGACGCTCACCCGGCTCCAGGAGATGCCCGAAGGCTCCGGGCACGAGCGCGTGGGCGGCGAGTGGTCGGCGATTGAGACCCTGCGCCATCTGGTGTTCGTGCACGACTCGTGGTTCCGCCGCTGCTGCCTGGGCTCGGCCGAGCAGTTCACCCCGATCGGGCTGGCACCCGATTACGTCCCCCGCCAGGAAGAGCAGGGGGTGGATCGAGCGGCGAGCCCGAGCCTCGATGAGGTGCAGGCCGTGCGCGACGCGCAGGGCGCCGAGCTAGAACGCTGGCTATCGGCCGTGACCACCGACGAACTATCGGCGCCCGCGCCAGTCCCGGCAGGCCCGGGCTGGCCGCCGTACGCCAGGGGAAAGTCGGTGCTCGAATGCCTGCACGTGGTACTGAACGAGGAATGGGCGCACCACGGCTTCTGCGCGCGCGACATCGATCTGCTCAGGGAACTGATACTCGCCACCTGCCGCGTCGAAGGCACCGGCACGATGCCGCCGGCTGAGATATGAGATGCCGGCCCGGCCAGGCATGGCCGACAACAGCCAGCCGCAGCCTCCTCATCGATAGCACGACCAGGCACCACCGGGCCGCGTCAAGGCCGACGCTGACCATCCGGCCTGCTCACACCTCCGCCACTCGACTTCGGTTCGCCCGGCCATAGACCACCCAGGCCCGCGCACATGGTCATACTCAAACCATCGAGCTCTTCAGCCTCGCACCTTCACGCGCGACAAGCATGCCCTGCCTGCCAGTGATCGCCGAATTCGCAACCTAAATCTGGACGCTAGTCCGCCCATGTGTCCATGCTTATCCTGCGAACCCCAGCTCAGGCGGCCATGCCCTCGCAACCTTCAGCCGGACAGGACAGTCGTCCTCCTGCCGCCAGGCGTCAAGCCACGCGCAGATTCTTTCGATGGCCTCGTCGTGCCTGTCGACCGGGCGGCGCTGGCCGGTGGACCGCACCATTCTCGGCCATTCACTCATTCGGACCTGGAGTAATCTCAGGACTGAGACTTGGGTAGAAAGTTGCTGAAGGAGGCGCTGATGGCACGTCGCCGTCCGGTGGTATCCACATTCGCGCAGATACAGCGGGAGACCGCGAGAGCCAGTGCGGCGCAGGTTCGTGCTGAGGCAGCAGCGCGGAAGGAGGCGGACCGGGCGCACGTGGCATATCTGCGGGCCAGCGCAGCCGATGAGAAGGAACGCAAGCGTTTATATGCCGAGAGCAGGTCGGCGTCCGTTGCGGCGGCGAATGGTGACCTGGAGGCCAAGGTGATGGCTCTCCAGGGACTGCTGGCCCCCGGCTTGGGCGTGGATTGCCGAATCAGTTTCTCCTCGCTCAAGCAGACCGCGGCCATTCCCGCATGGCAGCACGGCCACCTAGAGCAACCCGAGCCCGCACCGGTCCCTGAGACGTTCATGCCGCCGCCGCGTACCGGCTTGTCGAAGATGTTCGGCACCGGCAAGCACGAGCAGGCCGTAGCTGCCGGGCAAGCGGCATACGCCCAGGCCGTCGAGGCGCACCGGCTACGTGAGGAAGGGAGGGCCGCCGCTCTGACACAGGCTCGTACTGACTGGCAGGCCGCAGCGGATTACGCGAACGCTGCCGCCAGCAAGCAGCACGCGGAAATCGACGCCTTTGAGGCCGATTACCGACGCGGTGACTCCGACGCGGTCGGCTCCTACTGCACTATGGTGCTGGAGGCATCCAGGTACCCGGAAGGATTCCCGCAGAAGTTCAAGGTCGCCTATGTGCCTGAGTCCCGGCAACTGGTCGTCGAATATGAGCTGCCGGCTGTCGGGGTTGTGCCGACCGTGAAAGCCTGCCGGTACGTCAAGGCTTCCGACACGGTCGCCGAGACTGCCCGGCCTCAGTCGCAGGTTAAGGCGCTGTATGCCTCGGCTGTCGCGCAGGTCGCGGTTCGCACTGTCCGCGAGCTTCTGCGGGCCGACTTCGGCGGGCACATTGACACCGTGGTATTCAACGGCGTGGTGGACACGACCGATCCTGGCAGCGGTCGCAGGGTGCGCCCGTGCCTGGTGACGCTTCGGACAACGCGCGCCGTCTTTGATGAGCTGGATCTGGCGCACGTCGAGCCCTTGGCATGCCTGCGGCACTTGTCGGCTGGGGTGTCGAAGAGCCCAGCCGAGCTCGTACCCGTGCGGCCGGTACTGGAGTTCAACATGGTTGATCCGCGGTTCGTGGCCGAGAGCGATGCGCTCTCCGAACTTGACCAGCGGCCGAATCTCTTGGAGCTGACGCCCACCGAATTCGAAGCCCTGATCCAGAACTTGTTCACCAAGATGGGCCTGGAGGCCCGCCAGACACGCCCGTCACGCGACGGCGGAGTTGACTGCGTCGCATGGGACCCGCGGCCGATCTTCGGCGGCAAGGTAGTGATCCAGGCGAAACGGTACAAGAACACCGTCGGCGTTTCAGCAGTCCGGGATCTCTTCGGCACCTTGCAGAACGAAGGGGCCAGCAAGGGGATCCTCGTCACCACTTCTGGCTACGGACAGGCCAGCTTCGAATTCGCCCAGAACAAGCCGATCGAACTGATCGACGGAGCAAACCTGCTCTACCTCCTCGCCGAGCACGCCGATATCGAAGCCAAGATCGTGCCGCCCGATGACTGGAAAGATCCAGCTGCCGATACGCCCAGCCAAACGTCCTGACGCCCGTAAGCTCTGCCTATCATCAGCAGAGCATCAGCGGCCGCAGGTCCAGCGCTGGTCCTCTATGTGTAGTACTCCTCGATGTCGGGCAGGTCGAGGCGGATGACGTAGAGGGCGTGGCTGGGGTCGGCGGGGTCAGTGAGGAAGCGCACAGTGCTGCCGGTGCCGTTCGGCGCTGGGGTCCGTCGCGCAGGCATATCTTTCGGCGTGCTCACCTGATGTCCTCCGCGCATCTGAAGCCGACCGCGTTGCTAGCTCCGCGGCGGCGGTAGGTGCCCTTGGATGACGCCTGGATGGCGCGATAGGGGTTGTCGAACGACCCGCCGCAGATGACGGCCTCGTTAGTTTCCGCCAGCACGGTGGCGGTGAGTTCCCATACGTTGCCGGCCATCTCCCGGACCCCGAACGGCGACGAGTTCCCGGGGTGGGCGTCCACCAGGCCAGGCAGCGCGTCCTTCAGCCGGCCCTGGTCGAGTTCCGCGCGCCACGCCTCGTAAGTGATCAGCGGATGATCGCTCCACGAGTCCGCGCAGTTCGCTGCCGCCAGGTCGATCTGGTCACCCCACGGGAACAGCCGGCCATCGAAGCCGCGCGCAGCGGCCTCCCACTCCAGCGACGTCGGCAGCCGCTTGCCCTCGAACCGGGCGAACGCGCAGGCGCTCCACCAGTTGACCGCGATCGCCGGATGGTTCCCGTAGGCGGGATCGTCGTAGTAGCCGGGAACGCGCAGCCGTTCGCGCCACGGCGCGTGCGTCTGCCCGGCGGGCATGTCCGGGTGATCCCACCGTGCCGACCCCTCGCGGGCGACCGCATCGAGGAACCGCTTGTACCGTTCGACCGTGACCGGGAACCGCGTCGAGCCTGACCGCGTGATCGACGCGGCGCAGCATCAGATGATGGCTGGGGCCGACCAGGTACACGCCCGCAGGCACGACGCAGTCCCCGTGATCACCGGCACTGCCGGCCGCGATGCCGCGATGGCAGAGGAACTCCCGGATCGATCCGTTCGTCCAGGCATGGGCCTACCAGCAGGTTCTCCGGCCAGAGATTGCTCAGCATCGCCTTGCGTCGCTGCTTGCATGCTCCCCGTCTTGCTCCCCGCCGACGGCCAGCGATCGTTGCAGCAAAGCCCGCAGGTGACATTCCCAGCCGATACTGGCGATACCAACGAGGAACCATACCGTCGCCAAGGATCTCAAGACTCACACACCGTTAACCCGTTTCCGAGATCCTGCTGAACGACCTGGCCTAAATGCGTTGTCGCCTGGCTGATCACTGGCTATCAGGGAGCAGCCGGAAAGCTGGCAGGTGCGCAGGGCGCATGACCGAGAAGTGCCGATGGTCCAGGGTCGCGATCGATTCTGCTCCGAGCCGCTCGGCTACCGCGATCACTGATGCGTCCACCAGGCCAAGCGGAAAGTCAGCATACTTCTCCACCAGCCCGGCCATACGGTCCAGGTCGTGAGCCGTCAGCGGCACCATCATTACCTGGCCTGACTGTATCGACCGGATGAACTCCGCCTCGGCCCGGGCTCCCTTCCCGCGCTCCAGCAGGTACCCGACCTCCGTCAGGACCGGCACGGGCATCAGCAACGGAGGCGGGGTGCGCTGCATCAGGTTCACCCAACGTCCATGATCGCGGTCATCTACATCCGCAGCGGCGAATAGCGGCCCGGTATCCCAGATGATCACCGGACGTCGCGGCCCATCTCCTCACGCAGGATCTCCTGCGAGCGCGCAGCCACGTCACCCTTGCCGCTGGCCAGCGTCCCCACGAACGACGGCAGAGGCCACAATGTCTCCCCGTCCTCACCTGCGGGCAGGCTCTCCCGCACCAGCACGAGCATCGGAGCGACCTGCTCCTCAGGCAGCCGGTCGATCAGCTGGTGCAACTCCTCCCGCATCACGCTCATGTCATGAGAATACGCCGCAGCCCTGCCAACCGCGCAACGATCCCACGCCTGGCTGCACCACACGCCCTGCGCGCTGAACATGCCCAGCCGAGCAGCCCGGCCGGATTGGAATCGAACAAAGGTCCGGAAAACCAGTGGGCCGAACGTCCCGCCATGCGAACCGCCACATCCTCATCGAAGGCGCGCCGCTCTCGGTACGTCTGCTCAGGTCACGTGCCCGAAGGCCGTAATGTAGACTACGCGGTTTCCGTCGCGTGACTCGGTGCGGGCTCAGCCGACGCGCAGGAGTTCGTCGCCGAAGTCGGCCATCAGGCTCAACCGCCCGCCGAGTGCCTCGACGTAACGGTCCAGAACGTCCCGGGTCGCCACCTTCCCGGTCTCGATCTGGCTAACCCGGCTCTTGCCTACGCCCATCCGTGCGGCCACCTGCGCTTGAGTGAATCCGCGCCGACGCCGGATCTCCGCTAGCCGCCAGCCGCGCGCCTCAGCGAGCATCTGCTCCTTGCCCGCCTCGAACTCTTCCCGGCCGATCCGGTCGATGTGCTCGTCACGGATGTCGGACCACTTGGTGTGAGTCATCACCGGCCCCCTTCTGCCTCGGCCCGTTCCTTCAGGTAGATCTCCAGCAGATGCTCCGCGCGCGGGATCGCGTCCCGGTACCACTGCCTCCAGTTACCGGATTTGTCACCCGCCACTAGCAAGATCGCTGACCTCCAGGGATCGAACACGAAGAGCACCCGCAGTTCGCTGCGTCCCGCCGAGCCCGGCCGCAGTTCCTTGAGATTCTGGACTGAGGAGTGCTCGACCCGGTCGGCTAACGGCCGCCCCAGCGCCGGGCCCCGCTCGGCAAGGATGTCGATCGCCTGCACGACCAGTCGGTGCGACGGATCGTCCAGCGACGTGATCCAACCTCGGACCTCGTCGGTGACGAAGATCTCCCACTCGTCCAACCGGCCGCTCCCTCCCACCAGGGTCATCCGCTAGTTTAGCAGGTTGTAAACATTGAGACAGCCGTCGTCAGCGCCAACCACGGGCCTCGGCAAGCGAAACCGTGCCATCCTCATCGATAGTGTCGCTTACCATGGCGCAGAACCGCACCGCCACGGTTCGCATAGTGCGCAGCCCTGGCCCGCTCGGGCGCAGGTCATAGGAGGTAGTGGGGCCGGTGGTGGGCCGAACGGCTCATCATGCGGACCGCCCCCTCCTCATCGAAGGCGACCCGCTGCCAGTACATCTACGCAGGTCACGGGCTATCAAGAACTCTAGTTGAACCCGCCCCGGCCGGGCGGTACGCGGCCATCGGCCAGCCACCCGCCCGGCAGGCACGCGGTTCCCGGAATGACGGTTGCAGGCGCCACCTTCCCTGATCACGGCGACGTCGGCGGGAATGCCCCGCGGCTTTCGGCTGTCAGCGGAGCAGCGTCGCGTCTCGGCGCCTGGCGGAGCGCGCTGCTGGCCGGCGACGAAGCGGTGACGGCAAGCACCGGCGAGGTACCATGGATACCTGCATTTGATATCTGTGATATCGTCACCAGTAATGCTGAGGAGGCCGAGCCCATGGCCATGGTGAAGACACCGGTAGAGATTGACCAAGAGGCCTTGACGATAGCCGCCGAGGTTCTCGGGACGACGACCAAGAAGGACACCGTGAATGCCGCCCTGCGCGAGGTAGGCCAGCGGCTCGTACGACTGCGCGCCCTGGCCAGGCTGGGCGAGATGGCGGACCGCGGTGACTTCGACGAGTTCCTCGGCAACAAGGCGCTCTACCGCAGATGACGCCAGCTCTGTATCTGATCGACACATCGGCGGTGTTCAGGATCTTGCAGGCCGAGCTACGGAAAGCCTGGTCCGACCAACTCGCGGCCGGAGTCATCGCGATCTGCCCGATCGTCGAACTGGAGTTCCTGTACTCCGCGAGGTCATTGGCCGACCGGCTGGAAAAGCAGCGGCTGCTGCACCACCTCTTCGGCTGGGTGTCCATGCACGAGGGATCCTACGAGCGGGCCAGGGAGATTCAGCAACAGCTGACCGAAGTCGGAGCGCACCGCTCGGCTGGCCCGGTTGACCTCCTGATCGCCGCCACCGCCGAGAGAGAACGGCTCATCGTGCTGTCCGACGATCATGACTATCAGACTGTCGCCACCGTGACCGGCCAGCCCGTCAAGCTCGTCACCGACATCTGACGCGGGCAACAGGCCGCGCCGACCCGAGAACACCGCCCCGCCGACGGGAACCGCGTCTGGCTTCCTACTCCGCCCGTCCGCGAACTCTATGGCGTAGTGCCTGCCGGTGCAGGCTCGGCCAGCTCAACCCCGCCGTCGCCGAGATTCTCCTGCACGCGGCACCGGAGGACCTCGTACTCCGCACGGAGCCTGCGCCAGGTGGATACCGGCGTGCGAGGGACGACCACGCCGCCGCTGACGATCTCATCCGCGCAGAACTGCTCCCGGGTCAGATCAATCTCAACCCCCGTCGCCAGCCGGTTCCACCAGTGATAATCCCTGTGCTCACCGTCAACCAGGACCTCACCGCGGATCAGTTCTCCCCCGAGCAGGTCATTGAGCACCATCGCCGTGACACCGCACTGACCCCGGGCCGGGTTGCCCGGGCTCCACTCCGCCCGGCTCTCCGGCGGGCACGTATCCGCACTCCAGCTACGGCGGACAGCATGCTCGATCTCAGTCAGCAATAGCAGAATCGCCTCACCATCGTGCCACCGACGCCTGATGGCCGCAGCCAGCCGGCCGCGTCCATGGCCGGGACCAAAAGCGAATCCTGCCGTGCATCAGGACGCGGAAAGCCGACAGCCCTCACCTGCGCCACCCAGTCACCGCCATCGCGGTTCACACAGGACCACTCAGCAATGCATCCGTGCAGGTCATAGGCAGGGTCGGGTGGAGCTATGGGGATTCGAACCCCATAGCTCCACGCAGGTCAACGGGCTCTTTCGAGGGTGGTGAGCGAGCCCCTTGAGCTGAGTACAGCAGCAAAGTACAGCAGCGGCGGCCAGTCGGCTGTCCTTTGCCTCGTGCGCCTGGTAGATGGTCTCGTGGCAGACGTGCCAGCGCGGGCTGGCGGGGTAAGCCAGCCGCAGGTGCGCGGCGATCTGCTCGGGGCTCCACTCCAGCTCGAGTTTCGCCTGGACCGCGGCCCGCAGCCGCGGGTCCTCGATCAGCCGGCCGCTGCGCGGACGCCCGGCCCGCTCCCGTGCACGGGAATGCGCCAGGTCGCCGTCATAGACGCCGCGGTCGTGCGGCCGCATGTTCCGGCGCAGCTCCCGGCTGACTGTCGACGGGGCGCGCCCCAGCCGGGCAGCGATCACCCGGACCCCCAGGCCACTCCCGTCCAGGGTCGCGATCCGCTGCCGTTCCAGCAGCGACAGGTACCTCCCCGAGCGGGCCGCCTCCGTTAGCCGCACGGGCGGGACCCCGCCATTCTCAGCCCGCCACCGATACCCGGTCTTGCGGCCGATCCCCGCCGCCTTGCACGCCTCCACCGTCCCGGTACCGGACAGCAGCAGCTGCCAGTACAACGACTCCGCATCCAGCTGCCTCTTACGCCCGCGCCTCGCCATCAACATGCCCCTCATCTAACAGGTGCGTTGCGACAAGCACTGGAACCCAAGCGGCAAAAAGGGGTCAATTTGGGCCCGGCGTTGACAGCGGGCCGCGGACGCTACGACCCTGTTTCTGACTGGGTTCCGGAGAGGCAGCACGATTCCGGAAATCGCGCTGCCGGAATCCACCGAGGACACGCCCGCGTTTGAGGGCATGCCTGCCGGGCTGGGCGAGATGTCGCTGACGGTTCTGGCAGAAAGCCTGGAGGCGCTCTCGGGCGATGATGCTGAGCCCGTGCTGCCGATCGGCGCCGATGAAGGCGTGATCGAGTACCTGGATCAGTGCCTGCGATCTGGGCGGCCGGCAGCACAGTACCGAGTTCGCACCTAAGGCGGCGCGGACGGTGCTCCGAGGCGCAGTGAGCCAGCCGTCCCTGCCGTACGTGTCCGCGGATCACCAGGCTCTGACAGGTCGGCTCTACGCGCTGAATCTTCGGACCGGGACGATCTCGCGGGCGAAGAACGCGGCCGCCCGGCGTAGGATCTATGACGCCGAACAGCCTGCGCCACACTCGGTCACAAAGACCCCGCGTCACATCCGTTGAAATCCAGGAACTGGCAACGGCAGCCGGCGCAGCCGGCACCGCTGATGGCCCGCGACTGGAAAAGATCTCTGGCCGCCCGGGCGAGCGCAGCAAGAGCCCCGCTTGCCGGACCCGACGACGCGGCGCAACCTGGCAAAGCCGGGAAGGAGAACACCAGCAGACCAGGCAGCACAAGGCTAGCCTCTGCCTCGCCGACAGCAGGAGCGGCACCGATCCAAGCACCGAATCGGACCGGCAAGGATGGCGCGCTAGCCGCGCTGGCGAACCAAACACCGGCGATGGCGATCAAACGGTGACAGGTGACCTAGAGCCGCTCGACCTGTGCAGCACACGGGTTGCCGGAGAGGAGCGCACCGGGAGGCGGGCACGGCTCCTCGGTGAGGGCGGTGTCGCAGACCGCGAAAGACAGTGCGCGGCACCGAGGGACGCGATGCCACAACCTTGCCAACCTTGGCTCAGCCGGCATCCGGGGCCAAGCGCTGACAGTACGAGCGCCAGCAGGTGTAACCAATGCATTACTCTCCCTCGGCCGACCGGGACCACGGCATCTCGAGCGACCCGGCAAGTTGTGAGCGTCAGACTCCTACTCGGGCAGCGCGTTGTACTGCTCCTGGCAGGTCGAGCAGGGAGGAAGCGCTTCGTGGTCTTGGGTGGGTACGAAGAAGATGCCGCAGAGAGCGCGGACGGCTTTGCCCTCGATCGTGTTCCCGGCGAGATGCTTGCGGTGCGCATAGTGGCTGTGCCTGCCGGGCTCGGACTCGGCGAGTTCACTGCTGGCGACAAGAATTTCCAGTTCAGCAACTCGATTCGCCCACCAACCAGGTTCGCCGATGTTCGTGTAGGAGTCCTTGTAGCGATCCCAGCCCTGCTCTGGGGGGCTCAGGGAGATGAGTATGCGTATAGCGAGCCGCCATGCGAGATCGCTGCCCGCGTGAGAGGAGACCGGGACGATCTCCGCCAAGATCTCGTCGGCCTCGTATTTGTCTTCACGGACTTCGGTGACGACTAGCGTGACCTGGGCCATCTGACCAGCATCTGGCACTGGGTGCTGGATCACGATTCGGGTCGAGCCGCCTGACTGAACCTCTCTAAGCGCCTCGAGGACTTGCTCTTGGACTCCGAGTTCCCACTCGGTGATGAGCCGCGCCGCCGTCTCGCGTTTAAGCAGTCGGAGATCTTCGGCCGTTGGGAGCCACCCTCCCGGGTTGCCGCTGCCGGTCTCACGTTTTACCCGCTCGTAGAAATCGTCGCGGTCCTGGTGCCCGCCCTTCGCCAGCCCGGCCACCACTAGCCAGTGAACGCCAGTATCCGGGTCTCTCCATACGCCACCACGCCACTGGGCGATCTTGATCTCCATCAGGCGCAGGTTTGCGCTGCAGGCGATCGGACCAACGTAATTGTCGTTGGCGGCGTCCAACCCAAACGAGTCCGCCGCCTTGGTGATGATCGGATGCGGCAACTCGCTGAGCGGGTGGAGCCCATCGTGAGAGCCTTCAGCCAGGAGCCTCGGTGGTTGGGGAGACTCCCATCCAACGGTCAGGTCTTCCGCGAGCAGGCGGAGGGTTGGTCGCGCGCGACGGCTATGCACTCAGCCAATGGTCCTACGTCACGGCCGATGCCGCGAACCACCCTGTTAGAGGTAGCTCGCAACTTCGTCGATGGCTCCGGCGAGAGTCTTCTGCTGAGTCGCAAAGCGCTCAGCGAGTTCGCGACGGTCGCGCTGGCGCTGCGACTCGAAAGTGAGTAGATCATTCAGTCGGATGCGGCGATCACGACCAACGCGGTGGGACATGATCTCACCTCGATCCAGAAGCTTGTACAGGTGCGTACGGCTCATTCCAAGACGCTCTGCAGCCTGACTCGGAGTGAGTACGGCAGATCCGTCAATGACTGCAAACTCCGCGCCGTCGCGGACGCAGCGACTGAGGCTCAGCAGCACGTCGCGCAACTCGGGATCGATGCTGGCCAACGCATACTGCTCAAGCGCGTCGAGTTGATCGACGGGGATGTTTGCAGTCTTGAGAGTCTTCACGCCAACCCACCAACATGTCACAGGTGATCCATCTGTCACAGATGACACTACTTGATGTTGGGGTCATCAGTCAAGGCGGCGATACGTATAACTACCGGCTGACCATCGACGAGGCGATGCCGCTTCATCGCATGCTGCGTAGTAGCAACCGCCTTCGCGGACACGGAAGCCATGACATCTCGGCGCCTGTCCCTGATGGCCAGGACCGCCAAGTATCACTGTTCTACGTTCATCACGACGGTCAAATGACGGTCAGACGATCTTGGTACCGGTACCCCACGGCCAGGGTTCCCCGCTCTGACCTGCAATTCCTTGTGGAGCTACGGGGACTCGAACCCCGGACTTCTTGCATGCCATGCAAGCGCTCTACCAACTGAGCTATAGCCCCTCAACCAGCCGACTCCCGCAGCAACCTCAGACCGTCGGCGCCTCGCCAGTGTACAAGAAACGAGCCAGCGGCTGCGGCCGGTAGCCCCTGTCCGTAAGCAACGTTTCTGTAAGCAATGCTCACGTTCACACCCAGGACTACGTTCACACCAGGCGACGCCCACGTTGCGCCTCAGTCGTCCTCCCCGAGCTCGGCCACCTCGACCGGCTCAGGCAACGCGCCGACGTTGTACTCAAGCAACCGCCACCGGCCGCCGCTCCCCCGCCGCGACAGCAGGCACCAGCAGCAGTTTCCCAGCCCGCCGGTCACCCTCTCGTCCAACCCGAGCAGTCGTGACATCCCCCACGTCAGGGACGCCCCGTGCCCCACCGCCACCACCAGCGCCTCCGGCTGCGCCTGGTCCGCGATCCGGGCCAGCGCGGCCGCGGTCCGCTCCGCCACGACCTCGACGGTCTCCCCGCCGGGCGGCTGCCACGCGGCGAGGTCTCCCGGATACTTCTTCCGGATCTCGTCGACGGTCAGCCCTTCCCACTCCCCGCCGTGCCGCTCGCGCAGATCCTTGTCGTGCTGGACATCCAGGCCGGTCAGCCGCGCCAGGTACCCGGCCGTAGCGCTGGCCCGCACCAGGTCCGATGACCAGATCTGCGTCGGCGCCAAGCTGGCGAGATGCCGCGCGGCCCGCTTCGCCTGCGCCCGGCCCAGCGCGTTCAGCGGCACGTCGCGCTGTCCCTGGAAGCGGTGCTCGGCGTTATAGGTGGTCTGGCCGTGCCGCCAGAGCACGATCCGCAACAAGCTCGCGGGACCACTCCCGCTCCACGCTCCGGCGCCAGCGCTCCGCTCGACGACCGGTCCTGCCGCGCTCAGCGCTCAGCCCGGCTTGACCGGCCCGCGGTTACCACGTCAGGCAGTTCGATCTGGGGGCAGTCCTTCCAGAGCCGCTCCAGCCCGTAGAACACCCGCTCTTCCGAATGCTGCACATGCACGACGATGTCGATGTAGTCGAGCAGCACCCAGCGGCCTTCGCGCTCTCCCTCACGGCGCACCGGTTTGGCGCCGACCTTGGCGAGCTTCTCTTCGATCTCGTCGACGATCGAGCGCACCTGCCGGTCGTTGGCGGCCGAGCAGAGCACGAACGCGTCGGTGATCACCAACTGCTCGCTGACGTCGTAGGCAATGATGTCGGTGGCCAGCTTGTCGGAGGCGGCGGTTGCCGCGATCCTGACGAGCTCTACGGCCCGGTCTGTGGCAGTCACGAGTGCTGCGAGTCCTCCTTTGGCTGAAGCTGCGACTACCGGACCTGCAAGACCCGGTACAGAACGCCACAGCGGCACCTTCAGCGTATCCCGCCAAGGCAACCAAGCCGAACCTTAACCGCTACGTCGTGCCGCCACCAGCGCCGAAACAGTCCATGCGACCGCCAGCAGCCCGACCGCCGCGAGGGCCGGCAGGCCCGGCGGCCAGGAAGTCGCCTTGGTACCGTAACCAGCGCTGCGGACAGCGGCATTAGCCGGCGAGCCGTTCCAGGCCAGGGCGAACACCACAGCCGCTGTCGTACCGAGCATCGCGGCCGCGGGCGGCAGGATGATCGGCGGGTTGAACAGCGCGCCGATCGCCGAACCGACGAGCAGGCAGATCAGGGCCGCCCCGATCCCGGTTCCCACGACGGCCAACGTCGCGCCGACCCTGATCGCGTTGGTGCCCTGGGTCCTCAGCACTCCGATCCGGGTCAGCTCCCACACGACACCGGCGACCCCGAACACCACGCCGGCCAGCAGCGCCGCGACGAGCGCAGCCAGTTGCGCCCGGCGCGGCCCGCCCGCCGCGGCCACGCATGCCCTGGCCGCCGCTGGTTCGGCCGTAAGCGCCGACCGGGTGAGCCATGCCGTGGCCGGCACGAGCATCAGCGCGCTCCAGCTCAGCCCGGGAGCGAGGCCGGCACCGTGCGCGACCGCCGGCCCGCTGGTCCCGCCGAGCAGCACGACACCAAGTATGAACAGCACCGCGGGCGGTATCCACCGGTGCGAACGGAGCATCAGCGAAAGCTGATACCTGCTCAGCGCGATCACCGCTCGCCTCCGTCCTGGACCTGGACACCTAGTACATGCACGTCTGGCCCGGCAGCGAGCAAGCCGCGCAGGACATGGTCCGAGGCCTCGGGCTCCACCAGGACCGTCAGCCGATCATCGTCCTGATCTACCGCCGACACACCGCGCACCCGGTCGAACCGTACCCCGCCTGGCCAGCCAGCGATCTCGATCAGAACGCCACTGGCCGCGGCCCGGCTCGCCCGCCTCCGAGCGCCCTTCGCGGCCCGGTGAGATCCCCGGTACTCCCCGGCCTGAGCGCTGTCCCCGGATCCGCCAGCCCGCGCGCTACCCGCAGTTCCACCAGCCCGCGCGCTACCCGGAGTTCCGCCGGCCCGCGCGGCGCCCGCCTCAACCCGCGTGACCGCCCCGGCCTCGACCCGCCACCGCTCAGCCTCCAAATGACTCAGCCGAGCCGGATCGTGGTCCACGAACACCACGGACCCGCCGCGGTCTAGTCGCTCCGCGACCGCCTCGTCGAGAGCGGCCTTCGCTTCGACGTCCAAGCCTGTCCATGCCTCGTCGAGCACCAGCAGCCCGAAACGCGGCAGCAGTGCCTGAGCGACCGCCACCTTCTGGCACATCCCTTTCGACATGTTCCGCAACGGGACATCCGCGAACTCCATGCCGCCCATTCGCCCCAGGCACGCCTCGATCCGTTTCGCCAGGCTGTCCCCGTTCACGCCATGCATCCGTCCGACATGCCCGAGGTAGTCGCGAGCCGAGAACGGCAGCGCTGGCGGGAACCGCTCCGGCACGAACCCGGTGACCGGCCGGCCGGTCACCTTGCCTCTGCTCGGCACGGATACTCCGGCCATGATCCGCAGCAACGTGGACTTGCCGGTGCCGTTCCTGCCCTCGAGCCGGACTAGCTTGCCGGGCAGCACGTCCAGGCTGACGTCCCGCACCACCCACGGCAGCCTGATGCCGTACCGCTTGCCGACCTGATCAAGCCGCACCGCATCTCCCGCCTGCGCTCAGTCTCCCGCCCGTGCTCTACCAGCCGCCGGGACCGCGCCAGCCACCCGCCAGCGTCAGCCCGCCGGCCGCTCGCCAGCGCCGTCGGCATCCCGATAAAGCCCGCGCTTCGAAATGTACTCCATGACCTCGTCTGGAACGAGATACCTGATTGACCGTCCGAGCCGCACTCTTTCCCTGCATTCAGACGACGAGATCTCCAGCGCCGGAATCTCGATCAGCTTGAACCGCCCGTCCGCCATGCCTTCGCCCGCCAGCCGATGTCCAGGCCTGGTACACCCCACGAAGTGCGCCATTTCCAGCAACCTCTCCGGGCTCCGCCAGGTGGCGAACCCGCTGAGCGCGTCGGCGCCCAGGACAAAGAAGAACTCGACGTCCGGCCCGAGTTCGGCCCGCAGGTCCCGCAAGGTGTCGACGGTGTACGTCAGCCCTGGCCGGTCGATCTCGACCCTGCTCACCGAGAACCGCGGATGGGACGCGGTAGCGAGCACAGTCATCAGATACCTGTCCTCAGCCGGTGCCAGCGCCCGGTCGCCCTTCTGCCACGGCTGGCCGGTCGGAACGAAAATGACCTCGTCAAGCCGCAGCACCTGCGCCGCCTCGTTCGCCGCCACCAAGTGCCCGTGATGAACCGGGTCGAATGTCCCCCCCATGACGCCAATCCGAGACCCGCGAACCCGCCCGTTCACCCCGCGCCCCCGCTCACCCGGCCCACCCGAACCGCGCTCGCCCGCATCCGGCTCATGCCTGGCGACTCTAGCCCGTCGCACGCAGCCCCCCCACTCGCGGACGCCCCGCATCCGCCCGGCTGTGCCCTGGCTAACCCGGCAAGCCGGGGATCGGCGGCTCGCCGCCCGTCCACCGACGCACTCTGACCGCCTTGCCGACCTCAGTCCGCGGTACCGAGCCCGGAGGGACGATCGCGACTGCCACCCGGAGCCCGAGCACGTCACGCAGCTTGTGTTCCAGTCCCGCGCGAAGATCGGCCTCCATGCTCCCCGCGCCCGGCCCGCCAGCGTCACCAGCGCCACCAACGCCGGCAGCCTCGCCAGCCTCCGCGACCTCGCAGCAGGCGATCAGGTCCCGCTGCCCTTCCCGCTCGTCCACCACGAGCAGGTAGTCAGGCGCCAGGGCCAGCTCGGCAAGCAGGACCCGCTCGATCTCGCTGGGATAGACGTTCACCCCCCTGATCACCAGCATGTCGTCCTTGCGCCCCGTCACCTTCGACATCTTCACGAGGGTGCGCCCGCACTCACAGGTGCCGCGGCGCAGCGCCGCGATGTCGCCGGTCCGGTATCGCAGCAGCGGCAGCGCCTCCTTGGTGAGCGTGCTGAACACCAGCTCACCCGGCTCCCCCTCACCCACCGGCTCACCGCTCACCGGGTCGAGCGTCTCGACCAGGAAATGGTCCTCGTTCACGTGCAGGCCGTCGGCCGCGACGATGCACTCACTGGCCACTCCTGGCCCGATCACCTCGGACAGCCCGTAGATGTCCAGCGCGCGAATGCCCAGCAGTTCGTTGATCCGGGCACGCATCTCCTGCGTCCACGGCTCCGCGCCGAAGACCCCGGCACGCAGCGACAGTCCGGTCTCGCGCGTCAGCCCAGCCTCGGCCAGCGCCTCGCCGAGCCGGATCGCGTACGACGGCGTGCAGGTCAAGATGTCCGGCTTGAGGTCCGCGATCAACGTGACCTGCCGGGACGTCATGCCGCCGGAAACCGGCACCACGGTCGCCCCGAGCTCGATCGCCCCCTGATGGATTCCCAGCCCGCCGGTAAAAAGGCCATAACCATACGCGTTGTGAATCAAGCTGCCTGGCCCCGCGCCAGCGGCGGCAAGCGCTCGCGCGCACATCCGCGACCACAGTGCGATGTCGGCCCGCGAATACGACACCAGGGTCGGCCGCCCGCCAGTCCCGCTCGATCCGTGCACCGCCACGACCTCGTCGCGCGCAACCGCGAGCAGCCCGAACGGATACCCGTCCCACAGGTCCTGCTTGCTCGTGGTCGGCAGCTTGGCCAGCTCGGCAAGGCTCACGTCGCCTCCGCCGGTGACCCCCGCCTTCCGCAGCCGGTCAGCCTGGACTCCGTCCGCCGCCAGCAGCCGCCCGACAAGTCCTTTCAGCCGCTCGTCCTGCAGGGCCGCCCGTTCTGCTGGCGGCATCGACTCGGCCTCAGGCTCGAACATCATCGCAACCATGACGGCTGACCTTTCTTTTAGCGCATAGCATGACGGCATGAACACTGTGCCCGATCGGTCCCGCGTCCGTCTGCCGGATATCAGCTCTCGCGCGTACGAACACCCGGCCGACCGCTCGGCCCTGGTCGCCCTGCGCAAGCTCACCGGGTTCGACGTGATCCTGCGCAATCTCGCCGGCCTATTCAACGACCGCAGCCTGCGGCTGATGTTCCTGGCCAGCTCGGTCCGGGCATCGGAGCAGCAGTTCCCGCACCTGTACCAGACGATGCTGGACGGCGCCTACATCCTGGACCTGCCCCGGGTGCCTGAGCTGTTCATCAGCCAGGACCCGCAGGTCAACGCGATGGCGCTCGGCACCGACAAGCCGTTCATCGTGATCACGACCGGCCTGGTGGACCTGATGGATGCGGAGGAAATCCGGTTCATCATCGGGCACGAGCTTGGTCACGTGCTGTCCGGCCACGCGGTCTACCGGACGATGCTCTACCACTTGGTGAACCTGGCCGCTCGGCTCGCGCTGGTCCCCTTCGCCTGGCTCGGCCTCAAGGCGGTCATCTGGGGCCTGGAGGAGTGGTACCGCAAGTCCGAGCTCTCCTGCGACCGGGCTGGCCTGCTGGCCGGCCAGGACGTGCCCGCCGCGCGCCGCGCGCTGATGAAGACGGCTGGCGGCCCGCAGCTCGCCGAGCTCAGTCACGACGCGTTCCTTGAGCAGGCCCGCGAGTACGACGCGGTCCCCGACGTCCGCGAGGGCCTGATCAAGCTGCTCCAGCTTCAGGGCACCACGCACCCGTTCGCGGTAGTGCGGTTCGCCGAGATGGACCGCTGGGCAAGCGAAGGCGAGTACGCCGACATCCTGGCCGGCCGGTACCCGCGCCGTGACAGCGACAAAGACACGTCGGTCGGTGACGAGTTCAAGTCCGCGGCGAAGGCGTATCAGGATTCGTGGAACCGTTCTGCCGACCCGCTGATCGGCGCGGTCCGCGGCGTCGCCGGGTCAGCGGTCGGAGCCGGGGAACGCCTGATGAACAGGTTCGGCGGTCGCCGCGAAGACTCGTCCGACGACGACTAGCCGGCGCACGCCGGCCACGCCGGCCACGCCGGCCCGCGGCTGATCGTCATGCCGGCCCTCCGGCCCGCTGCCCGGCCGGCCCGCCGGCGGGCCGGCCGGTCCCCAGGGGAAGGCTGTAGCTGTGGACCCGCCGGCTGTGGAACTGAACTTCGCCGAGGAACTGCGTTTCTTCCTCGCCCCGCGGCATCGGGCCGGCCGGGTGACCGTGACCTGTGACGGGACGTCGTCACTCGGGCATGTCATCGAAGCGCTCGGCGTTCCACTCACTGAGGTAGGCGAACTCATCGTCAACAAGACCCGCGCCGGACCGTCGTACCAGCCACGCGACGGCGACAGCGTGCTGGTGAAAACCGTGCGCAGGCCGCAGCACCTGCCCGTCACCCGGTTCGTACTCGACGTCCATCTCGGTGCGCTCGCCCGCCGGATGCGCCTGGTCGGCCTGGACGTCAGCTACTCGAACGACCTGGACGATGACGCCCTGATCGAACTGGCCAACTCCGGCCGCAGGGTGCTGCTGACCAAAGACCGCGGCCTGCTGCGGCGCAGAAAGCTCTGGCGCGGCGGCTACGTACGCGGGCAGCGAGCGGACGAGCAACTCGAGGACGTGCTCGGCCGGTTCGCCCCGGCGCTGGCGCCGTGGACCAGGTGCCTGTCCTGCAACGGCTCGCTGGTGTCCGTGCCCAAACAGGACGTGGAGCGGTTGCTGCTGCCCGGGACCCGGCGGACCTACCAGGAGTTCTCGCGCTGCACCGACTGCGGCCGCGTCTACTGGCGCGGCGCGCACCGCCGCCGGCTGGAAGCGATCGTCGCCGCGGCGACCAGGTCCGCGTCCTGACAGCGCACGGGGCTACTCACTGACCCGTCCCTGCCAGCGCGTGCCGTGCTCGCTGAGCTTCCCGACCCGCAGGCCGCGCCGGTCGCACTCGTCAAGCAGCAGCGGCAGCGCGCCGAGCGCCGCCTGCCAGGACCCGGCCGGCGAAGTGCAGTCCGAGTCGTGCAGCAGCACGGTAGCGCCGCCGGCCAGGTCGGCGGTGAGGGTGGCGCAGACGGACTGCGCGGTGGCTCCCGGCGTCCATTCCCTGCCCCAGTTACTCCAGAGCACCGGCTTCAGGCCGAGCCTGCGCGCCGCGACAATCGCCGCCGTGCTGAGCACGCCGTACGGTGGCCGGAACAGCCAGGGAACCGTGCCGGTCGTCTCCGCGACGATGTCACGGGCACGCTTCAGGTCGTCGTGCGTGGCCGCCGGACCGCGCAGCGGCAGGTACCGGTGCACCCATCCGTGCACCCCGATCTCATGCCCGGCGGCCGCGATTTCTTTCGTCAGCGCCTGAGCCATTGCCACCCGCGAGCCGAGCAGAAAGAACGTCGCATGCACATTCCGCGCTCGCAGCGTTTCGAGGAAGTGCGGCGTTGCCGCTGGATCAGGGCCGTCGTCGAAGGTCAGGGCGACATGGTCCGGGTGGCCGCAGCCGGACAGCAGCGGGAAGAACGACATGCGAACCGACCGCGACGCGGTGATCCCAGGCCCCGCGTGAGCTGTGGCAGCTCCGGCAATCGCTAGCAGCAACGAGCGCGTCGCCGACAAGGAAGCCATTACCCCAAACCCCACCGCTCACATTCGGAAATGTATAATAGCCCCATCGACGGCTCTTTTGGGACTCGAGCGCGTCCTCAAACATACTTGGCTTAGGGCTGTGATTATGTCATGGCTGGGGCTAAGCACAACGGAGTGGCTGGCTGCTATTCCACAATGACCTGGATAAAGCGCGATTCCGATACATGGGGGTATCAATGGGAATTCAAGCGGCGCGGATCGTCTTCCCGGAAGAAGACCGGGCAGAAATTGCCGCCGCCATAGCCGGCATCCTGGCCAGCGGCACGCTCACCCTTGGCCCTTACACCCAGCAGTTCGAGCAGGCCTTCGCCGCTGCTCACTGCCCGGCCGAGCCGGCCGGCGCCACGAGCACGGTAACCGTCAGCGCGGTCGCGACCTCCAGCGGCACGGCGGCGCTGGAGATCGCGCTCCGGTCCGTAGGCGTCGCAGGCAAGGACGTCGTCGTCCCCGCGAACACCTTCTACGCGACGGCCGCGGCCGTCATCGCGGCGGGCGGCCGCCCGGTGTTCGCCGACATCGACCCTGCGACGTTCGCGCTGAGCCCGCGCACGCTGGCCGATGCCCTCACCCCGAACACGGCCGCCGTCGTGCTCGTGCACATCGGCGGCCTGATCACGCCGCACGCGCACGAACTGCGGCGGCGCTGCGACGAGATCGGAGCGGCGCTGGTCGAGGACGCGGCGCATGCGCACGGGTCGACGCTGAACGGCCAGTTCGCCGGGGCGTTCGGGGTGGCAGCCGCGTTCTCGTTCTACCCCACCAAGGTGGTCACCAGCGGCGAAGGAGGGATGATCCTGACGACCTCCGATCACCTGGCGGCGGAGGCGCGCATCTACCGCGACCAGGGGAAAGGCGCCTACGGCGCGAATCATCACATCCGCCACGGGTACGCGTGGCGGATGAGCGAGCTCAACGCGGTGACCGGCCTGGTCCACCTGCGCCGGATGGCGCAGTTCATCGCCAGGCGCCGCGAGGTCGCGGCCCGCTACGACGCGGCGCTGGCCGGCATCGCCTTCCCGCGCCCGATCGCCGAGCCACCGGGCTGCCGGAGCAATATCTATAAGTACCTCGCGGTACTACCGCCGCAGGTCGACCGGACCTGGCTCAAATCCGAACTCGCCGCGCGGCACGAGGTGCGCCTGGCGGGCGAGGTCTACGACCTGCCGCTGCACCGGCAGCCAGTCTTCGCCGAGTTCATACCGGGCGGGCCGCTCCCGGCCGCCGAGGACCTCTGCCTGCGGCACGTCTGCCTGCCGGTTCACTCGGACATGACAGACGACGAGGTAGACCAGGTTGCCATCGCCCTGGCCGAAGTGGCCGCGCGAGCGGCCGCTAGTCACGGGGAGCGCGCATGCGCGTCGCGGTAACCGGCGGCAGCGGGTTCATCGGCTCGCATGTCGTGGATCACCTGGTCGCCGCCGGGCATGACGTCCTGGTGATCGACAAGCACGACAAGTGGCGCAACCCTGCCGCGGCGTACCTGATCGCCGACCTCTTCGACGCCGACGTACTCGACGCCGCGCTGGACGGCCGGGACATCGTCTTCCACCTCGCCGCCGTTGCCGACGTCAACGACGTCCTGGCCGATCCCGTCCACGCCGTGCGGCTGAACGTCGAAGGCGTGGCGCGGGTGCTTGACACGGCGCGCCGGCGCGACTGCGGGAGGGTCGTGCTCGCCAGCACCGTGTGGGTCTACGGTGCCACCGTCGGCGCGGGCGAGCGGAACGAGGACGCGCCGGTGGACCTGCGCCAGGCCGGCCACCTCTACGTGGCGACGAAACTCGCCGCCGAGATGCTCGTGCACAGCTATCAGCAGATGTACGGCCAGGAGTTCACGATCCTGCGGTACGGCATCCCGTACGGACCCAGGATGCGCGAAGCCCTGGTCATCGCGAGATTCGTCCGGGCCGCCCAGCTGGGGCAGCCGATCACCGTCGCCGGGACAGGTGAGCAGCAGCGCAACTTCGTCTACGTCGAGGACCTGGCAGCCGCGCACGTCCTGACGCTGGCACCCGGCGCCGTGAACCAGACGCTCGCGCTAGAAGGCGACACGCCCGTGACTGTCGTCGAGATCGCCGAGACCGTACAGCACCTGGTGCGTCCCGTCCCGGTCAGGTACACCGCCGGACGACCCGGCGATTACGACGGCGCGACTATCTCCAATCGCCTGGCTAAGGAAGTGCTCAACTGGTCGCCGAGCACACCGCTCGCAGAAGGCGTCAGAAGGTACCTGACCTGGCTGGACAGCAGACCGCCAAGCCCACCAGGCAGGCAGCGCCCTGAGCCGCCCCGCTAACCGACCGTTACGGAGACCGCCATGTCGCAGCATGCGCTCCGGCCCGCTCCGGGCTCCCCGCCCAGGCCAGGGCCGCCCGTCGAGCCGGCCACCCGGCACGCGCTGCTGCTGTCTGGCTCGACCGGCATGGGCCACGACGTACTGGCGCAGGCCTGCGCCGCCTGGCTGGAGTCGGTCGGCTGGTCGACTCAGACGCTGGACTCCATGCGGCTGCTCGGCAGGAGCGGAGGGCCAGCGGGCGAATCCGTGTTCCGGGCGATGCTCAGCGTGCCAGGGCTGTTCGACGCCTTCCACTTCGCCGCCTTGCGCACCGGCAACCGCCTCGCCGACATTGTCGACAGCACCGCACGCCGGACCATCCTGCCCAGGCTCAAGGTCCACCTCGACAGCAGGCCGCCTGACCTGACCATCTCTGTGCACGCGACAGGCGCCTCGGCGATCAGCATGCTGAACAGGAACTATCCCTCGATGCGCCATGTGGTCTTCTGCACCGATGTCACGCCGCACCGGCTCTGGGTCCAGCCCAGCGTAGACCTCTACCTGGTCACCTCGGCCGTCGCGGAGCAGGCGGTGCGGCGGTTCCAGCCTCGCGCACATACCCTGGTCGTCCCCACCCCGCTCCGGGCCGGCTTTTACGACGTACCCGCGCAGCCGCAGGCGCGTTTCAGGCTCGGCATCCCGGACAGCGAACGGTGCGTGCTGCTGATGTCCGGCGCATGGGGGATCGGCCCGGTGGCGGAGGCCGCCGAGGCGCTCGGCGACGCGGGCGTGCACGTCCTGGCCGTCGCCGGGCTCAACTCCCAGTTGGAACGCAAACTGCGTGCTGCGGCGCGGCGCCAGCCGCTCGTGCATGCCTTCGGATTCTGCGACCAGATTCCCGCGCTGATGGCCGCGAGCGACCTGGTCATCACCAGTTCGGGCGACACCTGTACCGAGGCGCGCACCGTAGGCCGCCCGCTGCTGCTGCTCGACGTGGTCCAAGGCCACGGGCGGGACAACCTCCAGCACGAACTCGAACTCGGCGATGCCGCGGTCACCTCGGGGCGCGCCCGCGATGTCGTCCGCTCCGCGCTGGCCGCGCTTGATCACGCCAAGCCCCCGGCCCTGGGCCCGGCGCGCTCACCAGACGCCTGGGAGAGCGCCTTCGGCGCCGCCCTGGCGACCATCGGCCTGTAAGCACGGGGCCTGATCCGCGGGTACCCGGCTTCGGTACCGGGCGGCGGTGAGAAGCAGCAGGCCGGCACCCGGCGGACCATGCGCATCTCGTATCTCGCCGCCCAGCGAGCCGTTTCCCGGTCGCGCGGCAGCGGGTCGGACAGCCACTTCGCCGCTCCCCAGGCGATGATCAGCTCGGCTCCGGCCAGCTGGACCGCGGGATCACCGAGCAACCGCCTGCACAGCAGCGTCGTCAGCGAAAACGGCAGGCTAGCTACCACGTGGAACGGGCGTCGTGGCAGCGGCACCAGGCGCAGGTCAGCCTCCACGACAGTGACAAGCGGCTCCGCGCGGGTACGCTGCCTGAGCCGCCCGGCCAGCTCAGTGTCCAGCTCGATCGCGATCACCCTGGCACCGGTGCGGGCGAGCGGGAGGGTCAGCGCGCCGTATCCGGCTCCGAAGTCGAAGACCAAGTCCCCTGGGCCGGCGCGGCTGGCCCGGACAAGTTGCGCGATCAGGCTCCGGTCAGTCAGAAAGTGCGCTCCGGCGGGATTCGGCGGCGGCCGCGCCGATCGCCCGGCTGCCCGCCCTGGTCGCGGCGAACGCCGCCCTGGCACGGAACACCATGACCATCACCATGGTCGCTCTCCTTGGCTCGACGTCCGGCCACGGCCCGGCAGGAGCCGCATCCGCAGCCCGTTTCCGGCTGCCCGGACAAGGTAGACCGCGCAGGCAATGCCTGGCCAGTGATTTTCTCCGTCCGCGCCGGGCCGGCAGCCACGCCGGGCGACAGCCACGCCGGGCGACAGCCACGCCGGAAGGACAGCTCAGCCGACTCGCTCAGCCGGCTCAAGGCTGCCGATGCCGACCGCGGTTCCGGTCTGGGACAGGCTGGTGACTTCGGTGAGCCGGCCGAGCACGCGGGGCAGTTCGCCGCTGTAGACGACGCCGGCTCGCTGAGTCGCCCTGGTCAGAGCGACGTACAGGTCAGCGAGCCCGCGCGGTGACTCGGCCAGGATCATCGCCGGATCGGCGACGAGCACGGAGTCGAACTCCAGCCCCTTCGCCTGCCTGACGGTCAGCACGACCACCGGCCGCTCCAGGTCAGGCTCGGCTAGTCCCGTCGCGGACGGCCCGGTTGCGGACGGCCCGGTCGCGGACGGCCCGGTCGCGGAGGCCTCGGCGGCAAACCCGGCCTCGCCCAGCCCGGCCTCCCCGACTCCCGCCTCGGGCAGCAACGCGAGCACCGCCGCCCCGACCTCCGCAAGCCGGCCAGCCGGGACGATCACCGCCAAGGTCCCGTCACCGGTCTGCGCCGCCGTGGCAGCTGCCGCCTCGGCCACCGAGCTAGTGAACTGGCCCGGGTCACCCACCCGAAGCCGCCAGGGCACCGATCCGGACTCCCGGACCGAGCGCGGCAGCCGCGCCGCCGGATCGATCTCCGCCAGCACGTCGGCCGCGACCGTCATAATCTCGGCGGGCGTCCGGTAGTTCACCGACAGCGGCGCCAGCCGCCACCGATCACCGACATGCGGCCCCAGCGCGTCGGACCACGACACCGACCCGGACATGTCGCCGGTCTGGGCGACGTCACCGACGATAGTCATCGACTTCATCGGGCACCGCCGCATCAGCATCCGCCAGGCCATCGGCGAGAGCTCCTGCGCCTCGTCCACGATCACATGGCCGAACGCCCACGTCCGGTCGGTAGCCGCCCGCTCGGCGGCGGTCAGGAAGGCGTCCTGGTCGTACCTGGCGGCGAGCCTGGCGGCGTCGAGCATGTCCGCGCCCATCAAGATCTCCGGATCGTCCTCCTCGTCCCGGCCGATGATCTCCAGGACGCCCTGGGCGTAGGACTCCTGCTCTTCCCGCCGCCGCCTGGCCAGTTCCTGCGCGACCCGGTCGTCCTCACCGAGCAGTTCCGCCGCCTCGTCGAGCAACGGCACGTCCGCCGGGCTCCACGGCAGGCCAGCCGGCCGGCGCAGCAACGCCCGGTCGGCCGCGCTCAGCGACGGTGCGGCGGTGGCGAGCAGCCGTTCCGAGGCGAACAGGTCACCGATGAGCTGCTGGGGCGTCAGCACCGGCCACAGCTTCCCGATCGCCACGCGGATTTCCTGGGTGTCCTTGAGCTCGGCTCGCAGTTCCTCGATGTCCATCCGGCCCATCAGGTTGCCGCCGCCAAGCGAGTTCTTGCCGAGCCGGGCCGCCACCGCCCGGGCCAGCTCGTCGAGCATCTCCCTGACGAAGATCTGCCGCGCCTGGTTATGCCGCAGCCGCGACCTGCGCGCGCGCTCTCTCGCCTTCTCGACGGACTGCCTGCCCAGCCGGTACACGTCCGATTCGAAACGGACCCGAAGACCGTCCTGCGGCACCCGCTGCCGGTCGCGTACCGCCGCGGCGACGACCTTCGCCAGCTCCTGCCTGCCCTTGATCCTGGCCACCTCGGCCGGATCGGTGCCGGTCGCCTTGATACCCGGCATCAGGTCACCGATCGTCGCCAGCAGCACGCTGGTCTCACCGAGCGACGGCAGCACCTGACCGATGTAGCGCAGGAACGTGGCGTTCGGCCCGACGACGAGAACCCCGCGCTTTTCCAGCTGACGGCGGTGCGTATACAGCAGGTAGGCGGCCCGGTGCAGCGCGACAGCCGTCTTGCCAGTTCCCGGTCCCCCCTGCACGACGAGCACGCCCGCCAGCGCCGACCTGATGATGTGGTCCTGCTCGGCCTGGATCGTCTCGACGATGTCGCGCATCCGGCCGGTACGACCGGCGTTCAGCGCCGCGAGCAGCGCCGACTCCCCGGTCAGGCCCTCGTGCCGGCTCGGATCGGCGGTCGCCAGGTCGAGCACTTCGTCGTCAAGCCTGGACACCGTCCTGCCACGGGTCTTGATGTGCCGCCGCACCCGGACCTCGCCAGGCGACGCCGCGGTGGCGAGATAGAACGGCCGCGCAGCCTCGGCCCGCCAGTCCATCAGGAGCTGGTCGTAGCTGTCGTTGTCGGCGTGCATGCCCACGCGCCCGATGTAGCTGCGGGCGCCGTCGTTGAATTCCAGCCGGCCAAAGCACAGCCCGTTCTCTGCCGCGTCGAGCTGCGCGAGCTGTTGCCGGTACATGACGGTCAGCGCCTCGCGGTCGGTCCGCGCCGCCGGAGTCCCGCCCGACTGCCGCATCACCCCCGCCAGCCGCTTGGTCGCCCGGTCCCTGAGCTCATCCAGCCGCGCGTACAACGTGGCCACGTACTCCTGCTCGCGTAGCCGCTCACTGCCGGTACGGTCCTCGTGCGACAAGCGCGCGCCTCCTCGGAGGTGATAAAAATTGCCCGCACAGTTTAGTCGGGCACCGCAAGTTAGTCGGGCACCAAGCGCCCGCCCGGTCTCGCATCAGCCGCGCTGCCGGCCAGCTAGCCGATACAGGAATCCGCGGGTCAACTATGGATCTCGCCTCCCGGCGCGGCGCGTAGCTGAACAGCAGGGCGAGTCCCTTGAGCGGGCGTGCGACCCGCATTCAGGCCGAACGCATAAAGGACGACGGCTCGGCCCTGTCAGTGCCATCGGCTACGCCCTGCGTCTCGGTGGCGTCTTAGCCGGCGTCATAGGAGTCATCCGCAGCCGGGCTGCCGTGCTCCAGCCGGGGATCGGTGCCGCGCGGGCCGAACCCCGCGCCGGTCGGCATCGCCGGATCCCAGTCGAACACGACGGCGTTGTCCTCCTCACCGATCAGCACCTCGGCCCCGCGCTCGGCTCCGGCTTCGGACAGTGCCTTCTCGACGCCGAGCTTGGCCAGCCTGTCCGCCAGGTAACCGACGGCCTCGTCGTTCATGAAGTCGGTCTGCCTGATCCACCGGCACGGCTTAGCGCCGGTCACGAGGAAGGAGTTCGCTCCGGTCCTGACCAGCTCGAAGTCCGGTCCCGCTACCGGCTCTGGCCTGATCACGAGCCTGGTCGGGAGCGCCTGCGGCGCTGCCTGCCGCGCCTGACCGATGATCGCCGCCAGCGCGAAGGCAAGCTCGCGCAGGCCCTCGCCAGAAGCAGCGGATACCAGGTGCGGCTCGAGTCCCCTGGCCTTGAGCTCAGGCGCGACGATCTCGGCCAGATCTCGTCCCTCGGGTACGTCGACCTTGTTCAGGACGACCACCCTGGGGCGGCTCGCCATGGCTGCCCCGGTCAGCTCGTCGTAAGCGGCGAGCTCGCCCTCGAGCACGTCGAGGTCGGTGATCGGATCACGACCAGGCTCCATCGTCGCGCAGTCGATGACGTGTACCAGGACAGAGCAGCGTTCCACGTGCCGCAGGAAGTCCAGGCCGAGGCCCCTGCCCTCGCTAGCCCCGGGGATCAAGCCGGGCACGTCGGCCACGACGAACTGGACCTGGCCGGCCTCGACCACTCCGAGGTGCGGGATCAGCGTGGTGAAGGGGTAGTTGGCGATCTTCGGGCGGGCCGCTGACATGGCGGCGATGAGCGACGACTTGCCCGCGTTGGGGAAGCCGACCAGGCCAGCGTCGGCGATCGTCTTCAGCTCAAGCAGCAGGTCCTGGTACTGGCCAGGCTCACCGCGAAGCGCGAACCCCGGTGCCTTGCGCTTGGTCGACGCCAGCGCGGCGTTGCCGAGCCCGCCGTGCCCGCCCGCAGCAGCGACATACTCGGTGCCGGCGCCGATCAGGTCCGCCAGTACCTCGCCGTCGGCAGTCTTGACCACGGTGCCGTCAGGCACCATGACGACCAGGTCAGCACCCTCGGCACCGCTGCGATGCGATCCCGCGCCGGCCTTACCGTCGCCTGCACCGCGCAGCGGCCTGCGGTGGAAGTCCAGCAGCGTCGCCGTACCGGGATCGACTTTGAGTATCACGTCGCCGCCCCGACCGCCGTTGCCGCCGTCAGGACCGCCCAGGGGCTTGAACTTCTCGCGGTGGATCGAAGCGCAGCCGTTGCCCCCGTTACCTGCCTGGACCCGAAGCTGAGCCTGGTCAGCGAACTCGGCCATACCGCCCCCCTTGGAATGCTACGCGCCAGTTGCCGGACGGCACTCGGGACGCGAGTATGGCGCGGTGGGTGCGGGTGATCCTAGCTAGCCTTGGCGACCGTGGCCTCGGCGGCGACCGGGACCACGCTGACCGCCCGGCGACCACGCCGCATGCCGAACTCGACCTTGCCAGCGACAAGCGCGAAGAGCGTGTCGTCCTTACCAAGGCCAACGCCGAGGCCAGGATGGAAGTGCGTACCGCGCTGACGCACGATGATCTCGCCAGCCTTGACGGCCTGGCCACCGAACCGCTTCACGCCGAGCCGCTGCGCGTTGGAGTCGCGCCCGTTCCTGCTGGACGAGGCGCCCTTCTTGTGTGCCATCTCAGACCTTCTTCTTCTGGGTGGCGCGGGCCTCGTCCGTACCGATGCCGGTGATCTTCACCTGCGTGTACTTCTGCCGGTGGCCCTGACGGCGCCGGTAGCCAGTCTTATTCTTGTAGTGGATCATGTTGATCTTGGGACCCTTGGTCGGCCCCAGGATCTCGGCTGTGATCTCGTAGCCACCGAGTTCGGCCTGGTCGCTGATGATCTTGCCGTCATCCACGATGAGCACGGCCGGCAGGGTCACGGTGGAACCGACCTCACCGGCGAGCTTGTCCACGGTCAGGACATCGTCGACCGATGCCTTCTCCTGCCTGCCACCGCAGCGAACGATCGCGTACACGAAAGAACTCTCTCTCCCTGGTTCCAGCCCGCCGCAGGAATCGCGGCCTCATCCGATGTCGAGGCGACCGGGCCTGCCAACGTTACGCGTCGCTCTGCCGCCGGAACTCAGCCGCCGGGCAGCCAGACACGCCGATGACAAAGGATAGCAGACTACTCGACCCTCAGTTGCCCTGCGCCGGATCCGGCACCGCCTCGGCAGGCTGGGGCCGCCCCGAAGACTCACCGAGGTCCTCGGGGCCGCCGTCTGCCGGAGCAGCCGCGCCGTTCGCTGCCGCGTCAGCGCTCTGTGCCGAAGCGGCCTGATCCGCGGCGTGTACGGAGTCTGGCGGCCCGGCCTCCCGGTGCGCTGCCCGCCTGGTCCGCCGCCGCGGCGCACTAGGGGCGCTCGCAGCCGGGCCGTCCGGCGGCGCTGCGGAGTCGGTGCCGCCCGACGCCGGCTCAGCCGGCCGCGCAGCCTCCGCTGCCGGGCTGGCCGCAGGTTCCGCGCTCAGACGCTCCGGCGTCGTGAGATCCGCGCTGGCCGGCTCGGCTGCGGCGCCGTCCGCCGATTCCGGCTCGGCTTCCATCGTCTTCGCGGCGACCTGCGCGATGGCCTTCGTCCTGGCTGACCTGGACCGGCCCGTGCCTGATTTCGGCGTTCCGGCCTGCTGCTGCCCGTTGCGGCCAGGGGCATGCGGCAGTTCCGTCAGCTCAGTCGAGACCAGCAGCCCTCGGCCGTTGCACTGCTCGCACGGCACAGAGAACGCGGCGAGCAGCCCGGAACCGACCCGCTTCCTGGTCATCTGCACCAGGCCGAGCGAGGTCACCTCGGCCACCTGGTGCTTGGTCCGGTCCCTCGCCAGGCACTCGATCAGCCGCCGCAACACCAGGTCACGGTTGCTCTCCAGCACCATGTCGATGAAGTCGATCACGATGATGCCGCCGACGTCACGCAGCCGCAGCTGCCTCACGATCTCCTCGGCTGCCTCCAGGTTGTTCCTGGTGACGGTCTGCTCGAGGTTGCCGCCCTGACCGGTGAACTTGCCGGTGTTCACGTCGATCACCGTCATGGCCTCGGTCGTGTCGATCACCAGCGAGCCGCCGCTGGGCAGCCAGACCTTCCGGTCCAGCGCCTTGGCCAGCTGCTCGTCGATCCGGTACGCCCCGAACAGGTCCTTGCCCTCGGTCCACCGCTCCAGCCGCTCGGCCAGGGTCGGCGCCACGTACCGCACGTATTCGTCCACGAGGTCCCACTCGCTGTCACTCGCGATGACCAGCTTGGTGAAGTCCTCGTTGAAAATGTCCCTGACAACCCGGATCGTGAGATCGGGCTCGGCGTACAGCAGGTCAGGAGCGGTCGCGGTCTTGGCCTTGCGCTCGATCGCCTGCCACTGCGCGACCAGCCGGGTGACGTCGTGCAGCAGCTCTTCCTCGGACGCGCCCTCGGCGGCGGTCCGCACGATGATGCCGCCCTCTTCCGGTGCGACCTTCTTCAGGATCTGCTTGAGCCTGGTCCGCTCGGTGTCTGGCAGCTTGCGGCTGATCCCGGTCATGGACGCGCCGGGCACGTAGACCAGGTACCGGCCGGGCAGGCTCACCTGGCTGGTCAGCCGCGCGCCCTTATGCCCGATCGGATCCTTGGTGACCTGCACCATGATCGACTGGCCGGATTTGAGCGCGGACTCGATCCGCTTCGCCACTCCTTCGAGGCCGCTCGCGTCGAAGTTGACCTCACCGGCGTACAGGACGGCGTTGCGCCCCTTGCCCACGTCCACGAAGGCTGCCTCCATCGAGGGCAGCACGTTCTGCACCTTGCCGAGGTAGACGTTGCCCACATAGGACTGGTGGCTCGCCTTGTCGACGTAGTGCTCGACCAGGATCCCGTCCTCCAGGACGGCGATCTGGGTGCGGTCGCCCTGCTGGCGCACCACCATGACGCGCTCGACCGCCTCACGGCGGGCCAGGAACTCGGACTCGCTGATGATCGGCGGACGCCGCCTGCCGGTGTCCCGGCTCTCGCGCCTGCGCTGTCGCTTGGCCTCCAGCCTGGTAGAACCCTTGACCGCGCGGACGTCGTCAGGCTCCGCGGCCGGCCTGGGCTCGCGGATGTGGACGACGGTGTCCACGGGCTCGTCGGGCGACGGCTCCGCGTTCTCCGCCGTGTTCCCGCCGCGCTGGCGGCGACGACGGCGACGGCGGCTCGACGTGGAAGTCCCCTCGCCGTCGGCTGCCGTGCCTGGTTCGCCGCCGAGATCTCCCCGGGCCACCCCGCCAGCCGCGGTGTCCTGCTTGCCGGACTCCGCACGGTCGCCGGCCCGCTGACCCGCGCCAGCCTGACCCGCGCCGCCCTGGCCCGCCCCGGCCTGGCCGGCACCGCCCTGGGCCGCGCCGGCGGCTGCTTGACCGCCGCCTCCGGCCGGCGCGCCTTGGCCTGTCTCGCCGCCGCCCTTACCCCGGCCCCGGCCGCCGCGACGGCGCCTGCGCGAGCCTGCTCCGGTCTCCTCGCCTTCGGCCTCGTCTCCAGCCGCGCCGGACGCGGCGCGTGGCCGGCCTTCGTCGGCCGGCGGCCTGGTCTCGGTCAGGTCAGGCGGCTGGAAGACCAGGACGGGCGGCTGGAATGCGGCGGCTGGCACTGGCTGGCCGGCACCCGCCTTACCGCCCTGGCGCTCACGTGGGCCAGCCCCGGCCGTGCCGGGAACAACCGGCACCGACGGCACGGCGGGCACCGCCGAGCGGGCACCGCCCCGGCCGCCGGACCCCTGCTTCGCTGGCTGGCCGGTGTCCGGCTGGCTGTCCGCCGGGGCACCCGAGCTGAACGCGGGCGTCCCGGCCGGCTTGCTTACCCCGCGGCGGGCGCGGCGGAGCAGGCCGCGGCGCTGGCCGCCTTCCTGCTGGCCGCCTTCCTGTTCCTGCTGGCCGCCTCCGGCACCAGCGCCTTCGCCACCGGCTGCGGGCTCATTGCGATCTGACTGCTGATTCTGTGGCTCGGTCTCGAGCATCCGGGCAATCTCTTTCGTGAGGCTCCCGGGCACGCGAACCGTCGAGATGGTCCTGCGCGCCGCGCGGAAGCTGATCGTTCGCACGCGCCTGTCCGACGGGCGCCGCTTCGGCGCTCACCGCCTGCAGGCGCATTGCCTTGTCTATGTCGCGTCCTGGTCTGTCGCTGGGCCCGTGCCCAGGCCTGGTGCTTGCGGCCTGGCCTGCTGCTTCGGCCAAGCCATTCAGCGGCCCTTGCCACAGCCGCGTCGCCAGCGGAGGCGATGCAGGCGCGAGAGCCGACAACTGGCTAAGCGCGGCCAGGATGTCGTCGGGTCGGACGGCAGGTGTCATCTGCCGAACAATCATTCGAAGTATCGCACATCCGGCAGCCTGATCTGTTCCGGCACGCCGGTCCACGGCGAGGCTCACCACAGCGGCCCGGGCATCCAGCCGCCGCATTCCCTTGCTGGTCAGGCGTTCGACCTCGACGCTCGGCGCGGCGAGGAACGCCTCGACCGACCGGGCCGCGGCGTCTGCGGGCACGCCTGGCCAGGTCACCTCCCACTCGGAGGCTTCAAGCGCAAGCCCGGCGGACTTGGCGCCCGCCTCGACAACCTCCACCACGTCAATCCCGTCTGGCAAGGCCTCGTCGAGGCTCCGACCGAGGTCGGCCGGCTCGCACGACCGGGTCAGCGAGAGCTCGAGGTACTCAGCCTCACTTGCCGATCCCGTCGGAGCCCCACCCGAATACGAAATCCTCGGATGCGGTGAGAATCCCGCGGAGTAGGCGACCGGTAGGCCGGCCTTGCGCACGCCCCGCTCAATCGCGCGTGCCACGTCCCTGTGGCTCGCGAAGCGCATCCTGCCTCTCTTAGCGTACCTGATCACTAGTCGCTGGACGATCGGCGCTGGCGGCGGTCCGGTAGGCACTGGCCGGGCCATCTAGCCGCCACTCCGCGTGCCTGATCCGACGGCGCCGGACCCGGCTACCGTCAGCGGCAGCAGCCGCGCTCCCGTCGGCCCGGTCTCGATCTGCGTGTCCATCGCCGGGCACACGCCGCACTCGAAGCACGGCGTCCACCGGCAGTCGTCCACCTCGGCCGCGCCCTCCGGGTCGACGGCGGCCTGCCAGTCCTGCCAGAGCCAGTCCCGGTCCAGCCCGGCGTCGAGGTGGTCCCAGGGCAGGGTCTCCCCGTATGCGCGTTCCCTGGTGGTGTACCAGTCCAGGTCCACACCATCGGCGGCCAGTGCTTCGGCCGCGCAGGACTCCCATCGCTCGAACGAGAAGTACTCGCTCCAGCCGTCGAACCTGCCCCCGGCCCCCCAGACCGCCCTGATCACCTTGGCAACCCTGCGGTCGCCGCGGGAGAGCAGCCCTTCGACCATGGACGGCTTGCCGTCGTGGTAGCGGAAACCGATCGACGAACCGTAGCCGCGGTCCGCCCGCATCGCCGCGCCGAGCGCCTTGAGCCTGGCGTCCACCGTCTCGTGACTGGTCTGCGCCGCCCACTGAAACGGCGTATGCGGCTTGGGCACGAAGCCGCCGATCGAGACTGTGCACCGGATGTCACGCCGCCCGCTCGCCGTCCGGCCGGCTTCGATCACCCGGTGTGCCACCCGGGCGATCGCCAGCACGTCCTCGTCGGTCTCGGTGGGCAGGCCGCACATGAAGTAGAGCTTGACCTGCCGCCAGCCGTTCGCGTACGCGGTCGAGACGGTCTTGATCAGGTCTTCCTCGGTGACCATCTTGTTGATCACCTTGCGGATCCGGTCGGTGCCACCCTCGGGCGCGAAGGTCAGGCCGGACCTGCGGCCGTTCCTGCTCAGTTCGTTGGCGAGGGTGATGTTGAACGCGTCCACCCGGGTGGACGGCAGCGAGAGCCCGGTGTTGGTGCCTTCATACCTGTCGGCCAGGTCGGCCGCGATCTGGTTGATCTCGCTGTGGTCGGCGCTGGACAGCGAGAGCAGGCCGACCTCGGTAAACCCGCTCGCCGCCAGGCCGGCCTCGGTCATCTCGCCGATCGTGGTGATCGAGCGTTCCCGGACCGGCCTGGTGATCATGCCTGCCTGACAGAACCGGCAGCCTCTGGTGCAGCCGCGGAAGATCTCCACGCTGAACCGCTCGTGCACCGACTCGGCTACCGGAACGATCGGCTTGCTCGGGTACGGCCAGGAATCGAGGTCAGTCACGGTGTGCTTGGCAACGGCGCGGGGCACCCCCGGCCGGTTCGGGACGACGCTGGTGATGGTCTTGTCCGGCGCGTAGCTCACGTCATAGAAACGCGGCACGTAGACGCCGCCCTGGCCGGCCAGCCGCAGCAGCAGGCCGTCCCTGCCGCCCGGCCGCCCGGCCCGCTTCCAGGCCCTGATCTCCTCCGTGATGGCCAGCACCGCCTGCTCGCCGTCGCCGAGCACCGCACCGTCGATGAACTCGGCGATCGGCTCCGGGTTGAACGCGGCGTGCCCGCCGGCCAGGACCACCGGATCGTCCTCGCCGCGGTGAGCGGCGTCCAGCGGGATCTGTGCCAGGTCGAGCGCGGTCAGCAGGTTGGTGTAGCCGAGTTCGGTCGCGAAGCTGACGCCGAGCACGTCGAAGGCGCGGACGGGCCGGTGACCGTCGACCGTGAACTGGGGCACCTGGTGTTCCCGCATCAGCTTTTCCAGGTCAGGCCACACGCTGTAGGTGCGCTCGGCGAGCACGCCGTCGCGCTCGTTAAGCACCTCGTAAAGAATCTGGATGCCCTGGTTCGGCGCGCCTACCTCGTAGGCGTCCGGGTACATCAGCGCCCAGCGGACGTCTGTGGCGTCCCAGTCCTTGACGACGCTGTTCAGCTCGCCGCCAACGTACTGGATCGGCTTGCGGACCAGCGGGAGCAGCGACTCGAGCCGGGGGTAGACCGACTGCATAGGCATCGCTACAGCTTACCGAGTGCCGCGGACAGTCACGTGCGGCGGCACGAATAAAGTCTATTGTTCAGGTCTGAAATATAGGCTGATCTGACCGGCCCGCCGCTTGGCCCGGGCGGACACGCAGACGAGGAACGGACGCTCATGCACCTGAACCCCTTCATGGTCCTCGGCAGTGCCGTGGTGGGACTGCTGGTCGGCGTCACCGGAGCAGGCGGCGGTGCGCTGATGACGCCGATGCTTATCCTGCTTTTCGGGGTCGCGCCGTCGGCGGCGATCTCGAGCGACCTGGTCGCCGCGGTGCTGATGCGTCCGGTAGGAGCGGCGGTGCACTTGCGCAACGGCACGGTCAACCTGCGCATGGTCGGCTGGATGATGGTCGGCTCGGTTCCGCTGGCTTTCGCCGGCTCCTACTTGCTGCACCTGCTCGGCGTGAGCGCGGCGGACCAGAAGAACGTCGAGGTGGCTCTCGGGCTTGCCCTTCTCGTCGGCGCCGGCGCCATGGTGCTGCGGTACGTGCTCGACCGGCGGGCCGGCCAGCAACGGCTCGGAACCATCACCAGCGTCGCCGTGCGCCCGCTGCCGACGATCGCACTCGGCGCGGTTGGCGGTCTCATCGTCGGGCTGACCTCGGTCGGCTCAGGCTCGCTGATGATCGTCCTGCTGCTCTTCGTCTATCCGCTGCTTGGCGCGAACCAGCTCGTCGGCACCGACCTGGCGCAGGCCGTTCCGCTTACCGCGGCAGCCGCGCTCGGAGCGCTGGCATTCGGCCACGTCGAGTTCGCCGTCACCGCCTCCGTTGTCGTCGGTAGCGTGCCAGCCGTCCTGATCGGCTCGGCGTTGTCGTCCCGGGCTCCGGACCGCGTCATCAGGCCGGTGATCACGTTCGTGATCTTTGCCTCTGGCCTGAAATACGTCGGGGTCGGCACCAGGACGCTCGGCCTGGTCCTGCCGGCGGTCGCGCTGGCGGGCCTGCTCTGGTGGCTGGCGGGCACGCAGCCGTGGCGGCGCGGCCGCGCCGCGGCCGTCCCGGTAGCCGCCCGGGTCCCGGTGACCTCGCCAGTCCCGGACGCCGCGCACTCGACGGCGGAGCCGCCTGCCAACCGCCCGTCGCCTGACCCAGGACGTCGCTGACCCGGGTGTAATCGCCAGAGGCGCGGCGGGACTGGAGTGGCCTGGCGGGCGAGGACACCGGGTTACCTACCCATCGGTTGCCGAGATGGCAACTGTCACGTAGTATGCCGCCCGTGCACCTGCCTCGTTTACTTGCCGCTGGCCTGACCGTCACCATAGGCATCGCCGGATGCGGTGGCGGCGGGAACTCCGCGTCCGGTCAGCAGACCGTGCCTGCGCCTGCCGCCGGGAGCAGTCACGCACCCGCCCGGCCCGCCCCCGGTCAGCCCACCTGCGCGCGGGCGCCGGCCTCGATGGTCAACGCGGCTCTCGGTACCGACCTCGGAAGCCCGCAGCAGACCCTCAACAACGACCAGACGGTGTGCCGGTTCCAGGGCCCGCAGGCTGGCGAGGTGATTGTCCAGTTCCAGATCGGCGAGGACACTAACACCTTCGCCGCCGGGCGCATGCAATTCGACAACAACAACCTCGGCGATCCGACCAGCAACTATCCGCATTTCGCCGACGAGGCATACTACGAGACGCTGGGGATCGGCGCGTTGGCAACCAACACGCTGGTCGCGCGCCGCGGCTCGATCGAGATCCTGGTCTCATCGCAGGCAAGCCTGCGCGCCGAGCAGAAGCTGGAGCAGCAGCTCTTCACCAAGTTCTAGCGCTATCAGGTTCCAGCGCTATCAGCTGGCGAACACGCTGCGGCGGCGGCGCACCGACTGGAGCAGCCCCACGGCGACCATGTCGGCGAACATCGCTGACCCGCCATAGGAGACGAACGGCAGCGGCAGCCCGGTCACCGGCATGATCCCGACGGTCATCCCGATATTGACAAAGGACTGCACAGCGAACCAGATCGCGATCCCGGCCGCGATCAACGTGCCGAACTGGTCCTCGGCCTTCGCCGATATCCGCAGCGCGCAGAAGAGCAGCAGCCCGAGCAGCCCGATCACGAGCAGCGAGCCGACGAAACCGAGTTCGTTGCCGACCACGGCGAAGATGAAGTCGGTGTGCTGCTCGGGCACGAAGCTGCCCGCGATCAGCTGGCTATGGAACAGCCCGGTGCCGTGCATCCCGCCCGAGCCGATCGCGATCTTCGCCTGAGCCGCGCTGTAGCCGGTACCGCGCGGGTCCGCCGACGGGTTCAGGAAGGACGTGAGCCTGCTGACCTGATACGCCTTGAGCAGATGCAGCTTGGCGACCGCGACGACCGCCACCGTCGCGGTCACCGCCAGGCCGGCCAGCCAGCGCAGCCGCACCCCGGACAGCGCGATCAGCCCGATGACCAGCAGCACCAGCACGATCACGACGCCGAGGTCCGGCTCGGCGACGACGAGCAGGATCGGCACCGCGGAGATGCCCAGGGTCAGGCCCACCGCCTTGGCACCCGGCCTGGTCTGGCCAGAGCGCAGCCTGGACAGCAACATCGCGGCGATCACGATCACCGACAGCTTGGCGAATTCAGAAGGCTCCACCTGGAAGCCGGCGCCGAGCGAGATCCAGGACCGGGCACCGTTCACGATGCTGCCGAGCGGTGTCAGGACGGCGAGCAGGCCGACACAGGACACTCCGTACAAGATCGGCGCGTACAGCCTGATCTGACGGGAGTCCATCGCGCTCACGGTCAGCATCAAGATCATCCCGAGAGCGATGTTCAGCAACTGCTTCAGCAGGAAGCCGTGCGGATTCGCGCCCTGCTGCACCAGCATCGGCTGGGTCGCCGACCAGATCATCAGCGTCCCGAGCAGGCTGAGCGCCAGCACGGCGAATAGCAGCAGCCAGTCAGACTGGCGCAGCGCCGAGCGCCGGCCGACCGCGCGGGCACCGATCCGCCTGACGGCTGCCCAGGCCGGTCCGGTGCGACTGCGGCGGCGGGCCTGCCCGCTCACCCAGCTCATCGGTGCTTCCGGCGCTGCACCGACGTAGCCGGGCGCGCGGCTTGCGGGCCGAACCCGGGTGGCGGGACCATCTGACCGGCCGCGTTCAGATGCGGGAGCCCAGGCAGGATCCCGCCGGGCAGCGCCGCCTGATGGTGCTCAAGCCCGAAGATGCCGTCCCAGATCTGGCGCACCGCGGGCCCGGAGACGTTCGCACCGTAACCGGAATTCGGGATCATCATCACGACCACGTACTTCGGATGGTCGCAGGGCGCGAACGAGGCGAACACCGACGTGGTCTGGGTGCCCTGTACCTGAGCGGTTCCGGTCTTGGCGGCGACGCATACCTTGCCGAGCGGGAACCCGGCGAAGGTGCCGGCCGCGGTGCCGCTGGTGACCACGCCGGCCAGCGCGTGCCTGATGTAGGCGAGCGTGGACTTGGCCACCGGCAGGTGGCCGGCGACCGGCGGCGTGATCCGCCGTACTACCTTCCCGGTCGGGCTGATCAGTGCCTCGCCGATCCGCGGGCTGTACAGGGTGCCGCCGTTGGCCAGAGCCGCGTAGGCGCGCGCGAGCTGGAGCGGCGTCACCGACACGTAGCCCTGGCCGATCGCGGCGATCGCGGCCTGCCCGCCGGTCCAGATGTTGCCGGAGCGGCAGTTGTCGTACTCGATCTGCTGGACGTAACTGCCGTTCGCCCTGCCGTACTTGCACCAGTCCTGGCCTCGGTGCGCGTTGTCCTTCCACAGCCAGTAGAGCCATTCGCGGGTGGGCACGCTGCCTGGGTTCTCGGCCGGCAGGTCTATCCCGGTGTACTGGCCGAATCCCCAGCGGAACTCCATCTTCTGCATCTCCTGCACCGGAGCGCGCGGTGAGGTGACGACGTTGTCGCTCGGGTGGTCACGCAGGTAGATCGAGTTGGCGAGCTCGTAGAAAACGGTGTCGCAGGAGACGACGAGCGCCGTGTAGAAGCTCATCGCCCCCAGGGACGGACTGCCGTCGTTCGCGAACGACCGGCCGCCGATGTCCACAGTCGCCGGGCAGTCGTACATTCCGTTCAGCGAGTAGCCCGCGGCGACATCGGCAGCGACCGAGGTCACCTTCCAGGTCGAGCCCGGCGCGTACTGACCCTGCGTCGCCCGGTTCAGTATCGGCTCGCCCTCGGCGGTGCCGAAGAGCCGGCTGAACTCGGCCTGCGAGATTCCGCCCGTCCACACCGTCGGGTTGTAAGTCGGGAAGCTGGCCAGCGCGACGATCCGGCCCGTCGTCGTCATCACGACGGCGGCACCGCCGTCGTTCGCCGGGTTGCCGCCAAGCTGGCCGCGCTTGATCGCTCCGGCGAGCGCCGTCTCGGTGTCCTGCTGCACGGCCGCGTTGATGCTGGTGACGAGATAGTCCCCCGCGACCGGCTTGACCTGGCTGACGGTGCCGGTCACCTGGCCAGCCGCGTTCACCGCGAGCTGGTCGTCGCCGGGGATGCCGCGCAGGTACCGGTCGTACTGGAGCTCAAGACCCGCCTGGCCGACCAGGTCCACGCCTGCGAAACCGGTGACCGGAAGCCCCTCCTGCTTCAGCTCGCTCGCCGTGATCGGCTGGAGGTAACCGAGCGTCTGGGCCAGCGTGGTCGCCACGGGCTGGTGGTAGTAGGTCACCGGCTGGACCGCCGCGGTCACCCCAGGGTAGAGCCGCTGGTTCTCCAGCACCTGGAGGCCGATCTGCGGGCTGACATGCGCGGCCACCGGGATCGGCTGGTACGGCGAGCCTGGCCAGCACGGCGGATGCACGCCGGCGGTACAGAGCCGTACTTCGCGGATCATCGTCCGCTGCCTGATACGCAGCAGCCCGGCGAGCCTGCGCAGCACGGCCGCTCCCCCGTCGGGCTGCTTCCACAGCAGCGGCATGCTGACCGAGATCACCAGGGCCGGGCGGCTGTCGACCATCGGCGATCCGGTGTCGTCGACTATCGGGCCGCGGACTGGCGGCTCGATCACCTGCCTGATCCGCTCGGCGCTGGCCAGTGTCGTGTACGACGTGCCAGTCTTGACCTGGAGGTAGTAGACCCTGGCCACGAGGCCGGCCAGCAGGGCCGCCACGACCAGGTACAGCACGACAAGCCTGGACCGCGAGGCCGGGATCATCGGTAACCTCCGTTTCGCTTGCTCCCGATCCGCCAGACGGCCGACCGGCCGCCTGCCCGGCGCAGCCAGGGCAGCCAGCGGACCGGCTTACGTGCGGATCGCATTCGGGCGGTCTTGTGCTGCCGCGGCGCTGCCGGATAGCTCGCGCCGCGGCGGAATCTGGGCCGCTTGCGGCGGCCGGCACGGCGGCCGCCGCGGAGTCCGCCTGATCCGGCCGACGCGCTCGCCGCCAGCCAGGAGCCCGATGCCGGCTTTGCCGAGCCGGACCGGAACTTCGGCGCGGCTGGCCGCCCCGGACTCGTCCGTGCCGCCCGGGGCAGCTTGCCCGAGCGGAACGAGATCTTCGGTGTCCGCCGCCGCTCCGCCCGGCCCGAACCAGGCAGCCCGCCGGAGCCGAACCCGATCTTCGGCACGCCGGGCCGCTCCGCCCGGCCCGCACCAGGCAGCCGCCCGCCCCGGAACGAGATCTTCGGTGTCCGCCGCGGCTCCGTCCCGCCCGAACCGGGCAAGCTCCCCGTCCCGAACCCGATCTTAGGCACCCCGGGCCGCTCCGCCCGGCCCGCACCAGGCAGCCGCCCGCCCCCGAACGAGATCTTCGGCACCCCGGGCCGCTCCGCCCGGCCCGAACCAGGCAGCCCCCCGCCCCCGAACGAGATCTTCGGCACCCCTGGCCCGTCCACGCCATGCCGGTCCGGTCCATGGCCGTCCGCCGCGAACCGGCCGCGGCCGGAGCCTGCCGCGCCAGTCCCGCCGCGGCGCTTGCGCTGCTCGTCGGCCAGGCCGAGATGCACCGGCCGGCTGGGCAGGGTCGGCGCGGGCCAGCCGTCACGGGTCGCGGACCCGGCGACTCCGGCCTGCGGCCGCAGCCTGTCGAGCCCGCTCCGCCAGGCGGGCCGGGCAGGGCCGACCGGCCTGGTCGGGTTCAGTCCGGCGGGGCGAGCGCCCACCCAGAAGGCACCCTTGCGCGTCGTCGCCCCGGTCAGCATCGCTGTCAGCCGTGCCTGCTCGCGCCTGGCCCGGCGCGAGGTGGCCGGCCCGCTCAGCCAGCCCACCGCACCGACCGCGCCGGCCTCGCCCGCAGCGTCACCGATCAGCCACGAACCGGTCGCCAGCCCCAGGCCACCGTGGCCGAATCCGGCCTGGCCGCTACGGCGCAGCCCAGCCATGCCGACGAGTTCGGTCGGCGCGGCGCTGCCGCCGGCCTCGTGCACCGGCGTGTCGGCGAACGGACTGAGGTCCATGCCCAGCGCGACAGCCGCCCGGACGGCGAAGAACACGGCGAACGGACTGAGCGCGATGTCGTACAGCGCCGTCGACGGCAGGACGTGCGCCACCATGGCGAAGCTAGCCTGCGGCGCGTCGAGCACCACGGTTACCACCGCACCGAAAAGCTCGCCGGCCGCCGCCACGACAGCGCCGGCCGTCAGCGCCAGCCCGGCCGACTGGAACAGCGTCGGCCGGAGCCGTCCGGCGAAGTAGCCGACCAGGCACAGGACGAACGCGTACTGGCCGACTGGTTCGCTGGCAGGCGGCGCGAGGTCGAGCGCCAGGCCGACCCAGAACCCGGAGACGAGCCCCGGCTTCGGCCCGCTGACCAGCCCGATCACGACGACGGACAGCAGCACCAGATCGGGCGTGCCGCCACCGGGCAGCGCCAGGCCGTTGACGAGGGTGAGCTGAAGCAGCAGCGCGACGACGAGCACGCTGACCGCGGCGACAGGGCGCTTCATCAAGCCTTGCCCCGTCAGTGCGCTGGTGTCGGCTTGGGCGGCAGCACAGCGAAGTGCGGGTCGTGCCTGGGCGGTGCGATCACTATCCCGACGATGTCCAGCGCGGTGAGGTCGGCGTACGGGCGGACCAGTGCCTGCGCGGTGAGCGTGCCCGCCTGGTTGCGCACCGAGGCGATGACCCCGATCGGAACGCCCGGTACGAACGGCTGGTCGTGCACCGAGGCCGCGGTCACGAGCTGCTCGCCCGGCGTGAGCACCGCGGTCGGATCGAGCACCTGGAGCTTCAGCAGTCCGTAGCCGGACGGATCGGGTCCCTGGCCGGTCACCCAGCCGATCTTCCCGCTCGGAGCCAGCCGGACCCCGATCACCGAGCTAGCGTCAGTGGCCAGCAGCACCGTGCAGGTGCTCGCGTTGACCGAGAGCACCTGGCCGACCAGGCCGTTGCCGTCGAGCACCGTCTGCTGCGGCCGTACCCCGTCGGCCCGGCCGGCGTCGAGCGTCACGGTCTGCTGGTATCCCTGGCCGAACGCGATCACCGAGGCGGCCACGACCCGGTAGCCACCGGTTCCTGCGACCCCGAGCAGCTCGGTGAGCTGCCGGTACTGTGCCTTGCTGAGGGTCTCGGCGCTCAGCTGCGCCCGCATCCGCACGAGCTTGCGCCGCAGCGCTGCCGCCTGCCCGCCGCCGGAGCCCGAGCCGAAGAGCCTGCCGACCGGTCCGGTGACCGTGCTCACCGCACGCTCGGTACCGCCGAGCACCGTACCGGCTGCGTTCCTGGCCGCCGTCATGACCGAGGACGAGCCGTTGTGGTAGTTCAGCGCGATCAGGCCGAGCGCGGCGATGAGGGTGATGCTGAGCAGGAGCCGAATCCGTCGCGTCTCGCGCACCGCGGCTACCTCGTCTCAGCGGCGGGACTCGGGAACGAGCACCTGGCGGAGCGTGTCGAAGTCCTCGACGCACTTGCCGGTGCCGAGCGCGACCGAGTCGAGCGGATTATCGGCCACGTGGATCGGCATGCCGGTGTCCTCGCGCAGGCGCTGGTCCAGGCCGCGGAGCAAGGCTCCGCCGCCGGTCAGCGCGATGCCGCGGTCCATCACGTCCCCGGCGAGTTCGGGCGGGCACTTGTCCAGCGTCGTGCGGACGGCGTCGATGATCACGCCGAGCGGTTCGGCGATGGCGGTGCGCACCTCAGCGGCGGAGATGACCACCGTCTTCGGCAGGCCGCTGACCAGGTCCCTGCCGCGGATCTCCGCGCTCGGCTCGTCCGCGGCCGGGTACGCCGAGCCGAGCGAAATCTTGATCTCTTCGGCGGTCCGCTCGCCAAGCGTGAGCGAGTACTCCTTCTTGCCGAAGTTGATGATCGCCTCGTCGAGTTCGTCGCCGCCGACCCTGATCGACTGCGCGGTCACGATGCCGCCGAGCGAGATGACCGCCACCTCGGTGGTACCGCCGCCGATGTCGACGACCATGTTGCCGGTCGGCTCGTTGACCGGCAGGCCCGCGCCGATGGCCGCGGCCATCGGCTCCTCGATGATGTACACGCGCCGGGCGCCCGCCTGGTGACCGGCTTCCTTGACCGCGCTCTGCTCGACGCCGGTGATACCGCTCGGCACGGCGATGACGATCCGCGGCTTGGCCAGCCCGCCACGCCGGTGCACCTTCTGGATGAAGTACCGCAGCATGCGCTCGGTGACGTCGAAGTCCGCGATGACTCCGTCTTTCAGCGGCCGGACCGCGATGATGTTGCCCGGAGTCCGGCCGATCATGCGCTTGGCTTCGAGGCCGACAGCTACGATTTGTCCCGTATTGGTGTTAAGTGCTACTACTGATGGTTCGTTCAGAACTATTCCGCGGCCTCTGACATACACCAGGGTGTTGGCGGTGCCTAGGTCGACGGCCATGTCACGGCCAAGAAAGGCCAGCGCGTTGCTCATCTGGAACGAGAACCTTCCCTCTGGTCAACCGGGTGCGTTGTCTGGCGCGAACCGCCGTCGCGTGGCACTTCACCACGTCGCGCCTGTGTCCATACCAGCCTGCCGTAACAAGGTGCCCGCCGGTGCGGTGATGAACCCCTTAGTCCGGCAGTATGGCGTACTTGGTATGGAGTGTTCCCTCGAGCCGCATATTTTCCGCCCAAGATCATCCGCGTACGGCGGCGATCCGCTGACGACGAGCCTACCTGGGCTGCCAGCGGCGATTCGCACCGGGCACGGGAAAGCGAAAACCGATCACACCGCGTTGCAATTACGTTACGGCGAACTTTCCACCCGATGACCAAGCCAGATTCCGGTAATCCAGAGCAGCGCGAAAATTCCGCCGAGAATATACATAACGGGGAGCACTATCCCGGCAGCGATCACGAAGACCTGAAGCAGGCTGCCGCCGGCCAGGGTGACCGCCAGCCTGCGCCTGGCCATCGCGGCGAGCACGACCGCCGCGAGAACGGCGACGCCAGCCGTCGCACTGGCCGCGGCCGGCGCCACGTGCTCGAGCTTGACCGCCGGCACGATGGTCAGCGCGATCACCACCGCCTCCAGAATGAGCACGATCGCGCTCAGCCTGCTCATCGCTCGCCTCCGGCCAGCAGCAGCCTGGCGTCCCCCGCCGTGATCACCGAGCCGGTCACGAGCACCACCGTCCCCGCGCTGACCTGGATCACCGCGTCGGCGTCGCCGCCCAGCAGCCCGGCCATCGAGCCGCCGAGGGCCGCCGTGGCCTCGTCCGCCAGGCTGACCGCCTGCTCCAGAGCGTCGTCGAGCCGGTCGGCGATATGGACCCGGTCCGGGCCGAAGACCGGCCTGGCCAGGTCGGCCAGCGCCGTGGCGGGCAGCGACCGCGGTGAGGAGTTGCTGGTGACCACGACGGCCGCCGCCAGCGGCTCTAGTTCGTCGAGAATGCCAGCCACGTCCTTGTCCGCGCTTACCGCGAGCACCGCGATTACCTCAGCCGGCCCGAAAGCCTCACTAAGCGCCGCCGCGGTCGCGGCCATTCCGGCCGGATTGTGCGCCGAGTCCACAAGCACCAGCGGGCTGCGCCTGACGATTTCCAGGCGTCCTGGTGAAGACATCATGGCGAACGCAGTCGCCACGAGGTCGCCGTCGAGCCCCGCCGGGCCCGACGGCTGCCTGGCCGCCGGCAGGCCGGTCCCGGCCGCGGTCAGGGCGGCCGGCAACTCAGCACCAGAACCGGACTCACCCGCCCCTGGTATGGCGCCCGGCGACCCGGAAGCCCCGGAGAACGCCTCCACGGCGGCCAGCGCGCAGGCGGCGTTGGCCGCCTGATAGGAGCCGAAGAGCGGCAGGAACAGGTCGTGGTACTCGCCGAGCAGCCCCTTGATCGACACGCGCTGCCCGCCGACGGCCAGTTCCCTGCCGAGCACGCCGAACTCGATGCCCTCCCTGGCGACCGTGGCGCCGACCTGCACTGACCGCTTGATCAGTGCCGCGGCCGCGTCCACCGGCTGCTGGCCGATTACCGCGACGGCACCCGGCTTGATGATGCCGGCCTTGTCGGCGGCGATCGCAGCGACGGTGTCGCCCAGGTACTGGGCATGGTCGAGCGAGATCGGCGTGATCACGGCCACCGCCCCGTCCGCCACGTTGGTGTTGTCCCAGGTGCCGCCCATGCCGACCTCGACCACGGCCACGTCGACCGGAGCGTCGGCGAACGCGGCGAACGCCATCGCCACGAGCACCTCGAAGAACGCGAGCCGGACCGGCTGACTCTGGTCGACCAGTTCCAGGTAGGGCTCGATCTCGCGGTAGACCTCGACGAACCGCTCCTGGCTGATCGGCGCGCCGTCCACGCAGATCCGCTCCCGCATCGACACCAGGTGCGGGCTGGTGAACAGGCCAGTCCGCAGGCCGCGGGTCCGCAGCAGCGTCTCGGTCATCCGGGCAGTCGACGTCTTGCCGTTCGTTCCGGTGACGTGGATGACCGGGTAACTGCGCTGCGGATCACCGAGCAGGCTGGTCAGCTCGGTGATCCGGTCGAGCGACGGGTCGATCGAGTGCTCGGGGCGCCTGGCCAGGATCTGCCGCTCGATCTCGGCCAGTTCGGCGCCCAGGTCGCCGGTCATGAAGCGGCGTCGGCAAGAGCTGTGAGTCTCTCCCGCAGCCTGGCGATCTCCGCCTGCGCCGCGGCCAGCCGGTCCCTGCTCTTGGCCACCACGTCGGCTGGCGCCCGGTCGAGGAACGACTGGCTGGAGAGCTTGCGTTGCGAAACCTCCGCATCGGCCTGTGCGGCGGCCAGATCCTTGGTCAGCCTCCGCCGCTCGGCGGCGACGTCGATCCCCGAGGACGTGTCCAGCCGGACCGTGATCCCCTCGGCCTGCACCGACGCGTTCGGGGTGAAACCGGCGGCCGGCTCGGTGAGCCGGAGCAGCGCGCGGATCGACGGTTCGTGCGCGGCGAGCGAGGTGTCGCCGATGCCCGCGAACACGGCGGGGACCGGCTGGCCGGGCCGGAGGCCCTGGTCGGCGCGGAACCGGCGGACTCCGGTCACCAGCCGCATCAGGGACTCGACGACCGCCTCGGCCGCCGGGTCCGCGGCACCCGCCGCCGCAGCCGCGCCCACGCCCACCGCCGCACCCGCACCCGCACCCGCGTCGGCCAGCACGCCGGGCCACGGCGCGACCATGACCGACTCACCGCCGGTCAGCGCGGTCCACAGTTCCTCGGTGACGAACGGCATCAGCGGGTGGATCAGCCGCAGCAGCCGGTCGAGCACGTAGCCGAGCACCCGCCTGGTCAGGCCGGCGGCGGCCTCGTCCGCGCCGTTCAGCGCCGCCTTGGCCAGCTCCAGGTACCAGTCACAGAACTCGTCCCAGGCGAAGTGATACAGGACGTCGCTGACCTTCGCGAACTCGAACTCCTCGAACAGCGCGTCAGCCTCGGCGGTGACGGCCGCGAGCCTGGACAGGACCCACCGGTCGGGCACCGACAGCCTGGCGCGGTCGTCCTGCGTCAGCTCGGAGCCGGCCACCGCGCCGTTCATCAGGGCGAACCTGGTGGCATTCCACAGCTTGTTGCAGAAGTTACGCGACCCGGCGACCCACTCCTCGCTCAGCGCCACGTCGCCGCCCGGGCTGGCGCCCCTGGCCAGGGTGAACCTGGTGGCGTCGGCGCCGAACCTGGCGATCCAGTCCAGCGGATCGACCGTGTTACCGCGGGACTTGGACATCTTCTTGCCGAACGCGTCACGCACCAGGCCGTGCAGCGCCACCTGGCGGAACGGTACCGACTGGCCCGGGCCGGCATCAGCCATCGCGTACAGGCCGAACAGCATCATCCTGGCGACCCAGAAGAACAAGATGTCGTACCCGGTGACCAGCACGCTGGTCGGGTAGAAGGCACGCAGGTCCGGGGTCTGGTCCGGCCAGCCGAGGGTCGAGAACGGCCACAGCGCCGAGGAGAACCAGGTATCGAGCACGTCCGGATCCTGGGTCCAGCCCTCGCCGGGCGGCTCGTCTTCTGGCCCGACGCAGCGGACCTCGCCTCCGGCCGAGTACCAGACCGGGATCCGGTGTCCCCACCACAGCTGGCGGCTGATGCACCAGTCGTGCATGTCGTCAACCCAGTCGAAGTAACGGGCAGCAAGCTGCGCGGGGTAGATCCTGACCCGGCCGTCCCGCACGGCGTCGCCCGCGGCCTTGGCGAGCGGCTCTACCTTGACGAACCACTGGAGCGACAGCCGCGGCTCCACCGTGGTCCCGCACCGGTCACAGTGACCGACCGCGTGCGGGTAAGGCCGTTGCTCCGCGACGACACGGCCCTCCGCGCGCAGCGCGGCGAGCACGGCGGGCCTGGCTTCGAACCTGTCCAGCCCTTCGAACGGACCGGCAGCGGTGATCAGCGCACGCTCGTCCATGATCGTCAGGCTGGGAAGATCGTGCCGGCGGCCGATCTCGAAGTCGTCCGGGTCATGCGCCGGGGTGACCTTGACCGCGCCGGTACCGAATTCCGGGTCCACGTGCGGGTCCGCGACCACCGGGATGTGGCGCCCGGTCAGCGGCAGCTCCACGGTCGTGCCGACCAGGTGGGTGTACCGCGCGTCATCCGGGTGCACGGCCACCGCGGTGTCGCCGAGCATAGTCTCGACCCTGGTGGTGGCCACCACGACCGCCGCGTCGCCGTCGCCGTACCTGATGCTGACGAGCTCGCCCTCGTCGTCGCTGTGGTCCACCTCGATGTCCGACAGGGCGGTCATGCACCGGGGACACCAGTTGATGATGCGCTGCGCCCGGTAGATCAGGCCGTCGTCGAAGAGCCGCTTGAAGATGGTCTGGACCGCACGCGACAGTCCGGCGTCCATGGTGAACCGCTCACGGGACCAGTCCACGCTGTCCCCGAGGCTGCGCATCTGGTCCAGGATCTTGCCGCCGTAGTTGGCTTTCCACTGCCAGACCCGCTCGACGAACGCATCCCGGCCCAGGTCGTGGCGGCTCAGGCCCTCCTTCGCCAGCTCACGCTCCACCACGTTCTGGGTGGCGATGCCGGCGTGGTCGGTGCCCGGCAGCCACAGGGCGTTGTAACCCTGCATCCGGCGGCGCCTTACCAGCGCGTCGATCAGGGTGTGGTCGAGCGCGTGGCCGATGTGCAGCGAGCCGGTCACGTTCGGCGGCGGGATCATGATCGTGAAGGACGGCGCGGCCGACGCTGCGTCGGCGGTGAAGTAACCAGCGTCGACCCAGTCCTGGTAGCGGCGGTCTTCGACCTCGCCGGGCAGATACTGCGGTGGAAGCTGGCGCCGCCCGTCCGCCGGCGGCTCGGTGTTATCAGCGGTGGTCACGTCAGCAGAGTCTACGGAAGCCCGCGGGATGCCAGCGCGGTGATGCGGCGTGCGGTGCCCGGCGCGGCGGGCGGGCGGCCGCCAGCAGCTGGCTAGCTGGGCCGAGCCGCGGCACTAGTTTCGGTCTTGATCAAGAAAATGCCCTTGATCGAGAGCTACGCGGTGAATCAGGTTTTGTAGGTATTGTGGAAGAATGGCCGGGTGGACGATGTGAATCCGGCCGGGCCGGCCGGCGGCGAGTCAGAGCAGGCCGCGGCACCGGGAGGCCCGGCGCCAGACCCGTTCGGGCAGCAGGCATCCCCCGGATCACCGGGTGACCAGGCGCCCGGGCCATACGGACAGCAGCCGTTCCCGGCAGCCCCGGTGCCGCCGAAGCGCCGCCGGGGACTCATCCTCGCGATCGTCGGCGCCGGCGTGGTCGTGCTCGCGGCAATCATCGTCATTGCCGTGGTCCTAGGCGGCCTGGTCTCGACGGTAAACCTGCGGGTCCGTACCCCTGCCCCGGCCACGGCGGGCGGACTGGCCAGAGACTTCACGGACGAGGGTAATCCGCGGTTCCAGGCCAGCATGGCGCAGTTCCACGGTCATTACGCTGGCTTCTTGCACAGCCACGTCACCAGTTACGCGACGGCGATTTACACGAACGCTGCCGCAGGTGCCCCGGCCAGCACCGCGAGCCTCGCCCTGCTGTACCTGGGCTTCAACGCCTCAACTCCGACGACCGATACCTCGGGTGCGCTCAAGGCGGCCATCGCCGGGATGTCCAGACAACTCCAGAACCAGCAGTACCTGCCGGTCACCGGACTCCCTGCCGGGATGAGCGCCGAGTGCGTCACCGGCTTCTCGGCGAGCAGGCCGCTATCGGCGGGCAATCCGGTTTCTGCCTGCGCCTGGGTCACCCTCAACACGTTTGCCGTGTTCGTCGCGCTGACCGAGGGCACCAGCGGGCAAGAACTCGCTGGCTTGATGAAGAAGATGCGGCCGGACTTGGTCCGTGGCTGACCCGGTCGGTACAGGCGGCTAGGCGGACTTCTCGCGCGGCGTGCGCCTTGCCACATCGCGCGGCACCAGCGTGGGGTTGACGTTCTGGAGCACCGCCTCGGCGGTGATCACCACCCGCTCCACGTCCTTGCGGCTCGGCACCTCGTACATCACCGAGAGCAGCACTTCTTCCAGAATGGCGCGCAGGCCCCTGGCTCCGGTGCCGCGCAGGATCGCCTGGTCGGCCACGGCCTCGAGGGCGTCCTCGGTGAATTCCAGGTCCACCCCGTCGAGTTCGAATAGCCTGCGGTACTGGCGGATCAGCGCGTTTCTCGGCTCGGTCAGAATCCGGATCAGCGCCTCGCGGTCGAGGTTGTGCACCGAGGTAATCACCGGCAGCCGTCCGACGAACTCCGGGATCATGCCGAACTTCAGCAGGTCTTCCGGCATCACTGCGGCGAACTGGTCGGCCGAGGCGCGGTCGGTCTTCACCCGCAGCACGGCGCCGAAGCCCATGCCGCTGCGGCCGACCCGCTGCTCGATGATCTTCTCAAGGCCGGCGAACGCACCGCCGCAGATAAACAGCACGTTCGTGGTGTCGATCTGGATGAACTCCTGGTGCGGGTGCTTACGCCCGCCCTGCGGCGGCACCGACGCGGTGGTGCCCTCGAGAATCTTCAGCAGTGCCTGCTGCACGCCCTCGCCCGACACGTCCCTGGTAATCGACGGATTCTCGCTCTTGCGGGCGATCTTGTCGATCTCGTCGATGTAGATGATCCCGGTCTCGGCCTTCTTGACGTCGTAGTCCGCCGCCTGGATCAGCTTGAGCAGGATGTTCTCGACGTCCTCGCCGACGTAACCGGCTTCGGTCAGCGCGGTCGCGTCGGCGATGGCGAACGGCACGTTCAGCAGCCTGGCCAGCGTCTGGGCGAGCAGCGTCTTGCCTGATCCAGTCGGCCCGAGCAGCAAGATGTTGGACTTGGCCAGCTCGACGCCGTCCTCCGCCACCCGTTCGCCGCCGGACTGGATCCGCTTGTAGTGGTTGTATACGGCGACCGACAGGCCCTTCTTGGCCTTCTCCTGACCGATCACGTACGAGTCGAGGAACTCGTAGATCTCCCTCGGCTTGGGCAGGCTGTCCCACTTGACCTCGGAAGGTTCGGCGAGTTCTTCCTCGATGATCTCGTTACACAGGTCGATGCACTCGTCGCAGATGTACACACCCGGTCCGGCGATCAGCTTTTTGACCTGCTTCTGGCTCTTGCCACAGAACGAGCACTTCAGCAGGTCAGCACCATCGCCAATGCGTGCCACCGCACACTCCCTCTCTCGCGTCGCCCGCAGGCGACTCGAACCTGCTACGGCCTTCCCAAGCGCAATCAGCACCGCGGCTTCGCGCCTAAGAAGACACTACCTCCGGCTGCCGCTTCAGCATGGTCAGTACGTCATCTACCAGCCCGTACTCTCTAGCTTCGTGGGCAGTCAGGAACTTGTCACGCTCGATGTCGTGGCGGATCTGCTCCTCGGGCCTGCCGGTATGCTTGGCGAGCACCCCTTCCATCGCCTGGCGCATCCGCTGGATCTCCTTGGCCTGGATCTCCAGGTCGCTTGACTGGCCGTAACCGCTCTCGATGGCCGGCTGATGGATCAGGATCCGCGAGTTCGGCAGCGCCATCCGCTTGCCGTGGGTGCCAGCCGCCAGCAGGACCGCGGCCGCCGAGGCGGCCTGGCCGAGGCAGAAGGTCTGGATGTCCGGCTTGACATACTGCATGGTGTCGTAGATCGCCATCATCGACGTCATCGACCCGCCCGGCGAGTTGATGTAGATGAGGATGTCCCGGTCGGGATCGATCGACTCCAGCGTGATGAGCTGAGCCATCACGTCGTTAGCCGAGGCATCGTCGATCTGGACGCCGAGGAAGATGATTCTTTCCTCGAAGAGCTTGTTGTACGGGTTCATCTCCTTGATGCCGTACGGCGTCCGCTCCACGAACGACGGCAGAACGTATCTCGCCTCCGTCAGGCCAGGCCCAACCCGGACAGCTGCGGACATTCCCGTCGTCACCGTCATGTTCTCCGCCTTCGGCTGGGTGTTCATGAGACAGCACCTTCCGATGGGACCTCGTCGGCGCTGCGCACCACGTGGTCGACGAATCCGTACTCCTTGGCCTGGTCGGCCGTGAACCAGCGGTCCCGGTCCGAGTCTGCCTCAACCTGCTCGACGGTCTGGCCAGTATGCATCGCCGTGCGCTCGGCCAGGATCCGCTTGACGTAGAGGATCTGCTCGGCCTGGATCCTGATGTCCGATGCCGTGCCGCCGATGCCGCCGTGCGGCTGGTGCAGCATGATCTGGGCGTGCGGCATGGCGTACCGCTTGCCCCTCGTGCCGGCGCAGAGCAGGAACTGCCCCATGGACGCCGCCATGCCCATCGCGTAGGTCGCGATGTCGTTCGGTACGTACTGCATCACGTCGTAGATCGCCAGTCCGGCACTCACGGACCCGCCCGGCGAGTTGATGTAGATGCTGATGTCCCGCTTGGGATCCTCGGCGGCGAGCAGTACGAGCTCCGCGCAGATCCGGTTCGCCAGGTCATCGTCGACTTGCTGGCCGAGGAAGATGATCCGGTGCCGGAGCAGACGCTGAAATAGCTGGTCACCCATCGGAAGCATCGGAGCCTCCGTGGCCCGCGCGAGTATCCGGGCCGGCAGGTCATCTGCAGGCGAGGTGGTCACGATGCCTCCTGATGTCTGTTCAGGCCCGCGCGAATCCGCACGAGGCCATCCCACGCCATTGACTGGTTCTCTCTTACGAAAGCGACCCTAACCCGCCTCCAGCGCGGTGATGTCCACCGCTGCGTCCTGTTCGCTCTGGGCGCAGGGACCACTACCCGCCACGGCCTGAGCGGCGCGGGCGGACGTCACTCGGCGTCAGCGTCCCGGTCCTTGGCCGTGCGCTTGCTCCGTCCCTTGGGCTTCTCCGCCTCGGAATCCGCATCCCTGGCCGCCGCGGCCTTGGCCGCGCCCCGCTTGCTCGCCCGTCCCTTGGGCGCGGCACCGGAGTCCGCTTCGTCGCCGCCTTCCTCGTCGTCTTCCGCGCCAGCCGCACCGCTGTCGAAGGCGACCTTGCGGCCTGAGGCGTCGGCCACCCGCACCTGTCGCGCGAGCCGGTCAGCCGCCTTGGACCTGACCACGTCGGAAACGACGGCACCTAGCTGGCCAGAACTCGTCAGCTGGCGAGCGAACTGGTCAGGTGACATCCCCTGCTGATACGCCAACTGGGTCACATACTGGCCCAGTTCCTCCTGCTCGACGGTCAGCTCTTCCTGCTCGGCGAGCTTGTCGAGAATGAACCTTGCCTTTACCGAACGCCGCACGTCGTCCGATATCTCCTTTTCCATGTCCGCACGCGTCAGTTCGCGGCTGGACAGGAAGTCATCCATGGCCAGGCCAGCCCGGTCCAGGTCCTCGGCGAGCGTCTGCTGCCTGTGCTCCACCTCGGCGTTCACGAGAGACTCAGGCAGCGGCATGTCGACCTGTTCGAGCAGCGCCTCGATGGCCCGATCCCGCGCCTGCCCTTGCTGGCCCGCCCGGCGCATCGCCTCCATCTGCTTGCGGGTATTCGACCTCAGCTCACCGACGGTGTTGAACTCACTCGCCGACTGGGCGAAGTCGTCGTCGAGCTCGGGCAGGTCCTTCACCTTCACGCTGCGCACGGTCACGGTGATGTCCGCGAGGCTGCCAGCATGCTGGCCTCCGGCCAGTTCGGACTGGAACGTCGCGGTCTGGTCGGCATCCATGCCCGCCAGCGCCTCGTCCAGGCCGTCGAGTATGGTGCCGCTGCCGACCTCGTAGGAGATGCCGGTCGCCTGGGCATCCTCTACAGGCTGGCCGTTCACCTCCGCTGCCAGGTCGATCGACACGAAGTCGCCCGGCTGAGCCGGCCGGCCGGCGGCACGGAGCGAGGCGAACCTCTCGCGCAGCGAGACGAGGTACTCCTCGACCTGGTCCGGCGTGACATCCGCGTCCTCGACGACCACCTGGAGCTGGCTGACGTCCGGGAGCTCGAAGCTGGGCCGGACGTCGACTTCGGCGGTAAATGCCATCTCGGTGCCGTCGTCGAGCTTGGTGATCTCCACCTCAGGCTCGCCCAGGGCGAGCACCTGCGCCTCGCGGACCGCCTTGGCATACAACTCCGGCACCGCCTCGTTGATCGCGTGCTCAAGCACCGCGCCGCGGCCCACCCGCTGGTCCAGGATCTGGCGCGGGACATGGCCTTGCCGGAAACCGGGAATCCGCACCTGGCGGCCGACCTCGCGGTACGCGTGGTCCAGATTTGGCTTGAGCTCTTCGAACGGGACCTCGACCGTGAGGCGTACTCGGGTCGGGCTCAGTTCCTCGACGTCCGTCTTCACGACGTGGTCACTCCTCGGCTTACGGCTTTTGGCTCCCGGCACTGGATTCCGGCGCATGGCTCCCCGGCCGGATAGGGATCCCGGCGCCGCGCTGGCACCGGCAGTTCGGCAATGGCGCGTTACGCACGGCTACGCCGGCCAAGTCTAGGGCCTGCCGGCCAGGTTCACCCGCCACGGGTGGTGATGAGTCCGGACGCGCTGGCTGACGATGAGGGCAAGCACACGGGTCCAACAGAAGGAGGCCCGAAATGTCCACGCCCCAATCCGGCCGACCAGGCCAGGCCAGCCAGCCGGGTACCAGTGCGGCGGGCGAGCCCATCGCCGGATACCCAGTCGGCGAGACGCCAGAGATGTCGGCATTCGGGCGCGAAGTCGCCCGAGGCGCCTGGCCCGCGTTCCTGGCCGCGGGCATCGGCAGCCTGGTCGTCGGGGTGCTGCTGCTCGCCTGGCCCACGGCGACGCTCACCATCGCGGCGGTCCTGATCGGGATATCGCTGATCGTGGCCGGCGTCTTGCAGCTCATGAACGGCTTCACCGCGCCCGAGCGCAGCGGCGGCAGGCGGGCGGCGAACATCGTGATCGGCCTGCTCGCCATCATCGTCGGCCTGTACTGCATCAGGCATTACCACGTCACCATCGCCGCGCTGGCCGTGATCGTCGGCCTGTTCTGGGTGATTCACGGCATCGGCAACATCGCCGCCGGCCTGTTCTCCGGTCCGCGTCCAGGGCGCGGGGTCGACGTGTTCACCGGCGTCCTCAGCCTGGCCGCCGGTCTGATCGTGCTGTTCTGGCCGACGATCTCGATCACGGTCCTGGTCGTCGTCATCGGCGTCTGGCTGGTCGTCTACGGGCTGATGGCAATGATCATGGCCTTCATGCTGCGCCGCGGCAGTTCGGCCTCAACCGGACCCGGACGGACCGCCTCGGTGTAGGTGGCAGGAAAAGTGAGTTCTACCGACCGGAAGGGGTATGAGGCAGGTGAACGGAACACTCGCTGGCCGCCAGGGGGAGCGACAAAAGGCGCCTGCGGGGCCAAAGCTGCGAGCATGCCGCTCGCGGCTGGCGAGAGAGGGGGCGGCTTGACATGAGTAGTGCACAAGAGCGGCAAGCCGGCACATCAGGCTCGACCATGGGATATGAACCCGGGCAAGCACCCGGCCGCGAATACCCGCCGGCCGGTCGTCACGAGGTTGAGCACCGCGGCGCGGTGGTCACCTTCACAGCCCTAGCGGGGACGCTGATGGTCCTTGGCGGCCTCCTGGGCGTGGCCACCGGCATCGTGGCGCTGTCGACCAACCATGTCGGCATCACCTCGCCCACGGGTTACACCTACCGGTGGACTCTGCACGGCTGGGGCTGGGGCGAGCTGATATTCGGTATCGTCCTCTTCGCCGCAGGCGTCAGCGTGTTCCTCGGAATGACCTGGGCGCGGATCCTAGGCGCGGTGCTGGCGGTCATCAGCGCCGTGGCCAACTTCATGTTCATCCCGTTCACGCCGCTGTGGTCGATCATCATGATCGCCATCGACGCGCTCATCATCTGGGCACTGCTCGCCCCGCGGCGAACGCCCGGCCAGATATAAGCGCTTCGCCGACCCTGGCACGGCAGTTCGCCAGGCCGGAGGAGCGCGCCAGCAGCCCCGCCGCGACGTCCGGTCGCGGCGGGGCTCAGGCTGCGACGATGAGGAGAGCGAGACGGCCAGCAGCAGCGGCAGCCGGGCCAGGAGGCGTAGCCGCCGGTACGGGTTCCTGCTGATCATCTTGATCGTGACCTACCTGATGTCGGCGCTCTTCGCCGACTTGTGGATCACCTACCTGCAACTCGGGCTGTTCACCGCGGCCGGCCTGCTCGCGATCCGCAACTCACCGCTGCACTCGCGGAAGGCACGCCTGCTGGTCTCGGCCGCCCTGGTCGGATCGATGATCATGGTCCTGGTCGGTGTCAACCAGGGCGGCGATGCCGGACGCGGCACTGCCTCGATCTGGGGCGCCGTGCTGCTGTTCTTGATAGTCGTGCTGCTGGTCCGCCAGATCCTGTCGCAGCCCACGGTGACCGCGCAGAGTATCTACGGGGCGATCAGTGCGTACCTGATCATCGGACTGATGTTCTCGGCCGTCTACTCGGCCATCTACTTCCTGCACGGCCGGATGTTCTTCGTGCACGGCGAGCCCGGTGACAGCTCGGACTTCCAGTACTTCAGCTTCACGACGCTGACCACGCTGGGCTACGGCGACTTCACGGCCGGGACCAACGGCGGGCGGGCCGTTGCCATGCTCGAAGCGATGTCGGGTCAGATCTTCCTGGCCACGCTCGTCGCCAAGCTGGTGGCATCGTTCCGGCCCTCGGCCAGGGCCGCGCAATCAGCCACGGACCCGGCGCGGGCCGGTCAGGGCCAGCAGGAGTGATGATCGGAACTCTTCCGCTCATAGCCGCCGCCGGACGCGCGTTTTCGCGGCTTGACCAGGCCGGCCCGGGGTCTGCTCGCTAGCCTGAGCAGGGCATCGGCGAACCTGACAGGGCTAGGAGTCCGCACGTGTCGACCGCGTCAGCGCTGGAACAGGCCGGCGCCTTCGCGCCCAACCCGCCGGGGCCGGGTTCCCCGGCGGGGCATTCCCCTGCGGGACGGCATTCGCCAGTGGGCAGGCGCTTGGCGCTGGCAGCCGCGTTCGTCTTCGCCGGGGCCGGCCTCTTCGCGCTCTACCTGCTCCAGGCCCGCACGGTTCCCGGCAATTCCGACGGTGCCTCGAACGTGCTGCAGGCCTGGTCGATGCTGCACGGCAACGTCCTGCTGCGCGGCTGGTCCCTGTCGGACGTGTCCTTCTACACCACCGAACTGCCGCAGTACCTGCTGGTGGCAGCCGCACGCGGGCTGACCAGCGATGTCGTCCCGATTGCCGCGGCGACGACGTACACCGTCCTGGTGCTGCTTTCGGCGCTGCTGGCCAGAGGCCGCCGCACCGGGCGCGAGGGTGCCGCGGCCGCGCTGATCGCGGGCGGCATCATGGCGGCTCCGTCGCTCGGGACGGGCAGCCTGGTGTTGCTCGGCAATCCCGACCACACCGGCACCCAGGTACTGCTCCTGGCCACCTGGCTGATCCTGGACCGGGCACGGCCGAGCTGGCGGGTCCCGGTGGCGGTCGCGCTGGTGCTCGGCTGCGCTCAGGTCGCCGATCCGCTGGCCCGGTACGAGGGAGTGCTGCCGCTGCTCGCGGTCTGTGCCATGCGGATGTACGCCAGGCGCGGCCCGCTCCGGGGCCAGTGGTACGAACTTTCGCTGGCCGCCGCGACGGCCGGCTCGGCCGCGGCGGCGGCCGTGGTGCTGGAGGCAGTCCGGCACGCGGGCGGCTTCGCCGCGGCCACGGTGGTCATGGACTTCGCCCAGATCGGGGCGCTGTCTGACCACGTGTGGATCTCGGTGCAGAGCGTGCTGCTGCTCTTCGGCGCGGACTTCTCCGGCATGGTGCTCGGACCTGGCGCCGTCGTTGCTCTCGTGCACCTGGCCGGGGTGGTCCTGGCCGGCTGGGCGGCGGCGATTGCCGTGCGGCGGTTCTGGCATCTGGACCTGGTCGGCCAGGTTCTGCTGGTCACACTGGCCGTGCTGCTGCTGGCCTACCTGTTCGGCGCCAGGAGCGCTTACCTGTACAACGTGCACGAGATAGCCGGAGTCCTGCCGGTCGGAGCGGTGCTGGCGGGGCGGCTTCTGGCCGGCCGCGTCATCCGGGCCGGGCTGGTCCCCGCCCTGACCGGCGTGCTCGCCTGTTACCTGGCCGTCCTTGCCGTCCAGGCAGTCCACAAGCCCGCGAGCAGCGACCAGCGGGCTGTCGCGTCCTGGCTGGTCGCTCATCACCTGAAGTACGGCCTGGCCGGGTACTGGTACGCGAGCAGCGTGACCGTGGACAGCGGCAACCGCGTCCAGGTCCGGCCTGTCGCCCGGACCGGACCGCGTACCTTGGCACTCGACCCGTGGGAGTCCCAGGCATCGTGGTACGACGGCAGGCTGCATGACGCCAGCTTCGTCATCGAACCGCGCTGGCCGGGAAAGTGCTTCACGATCGGCTGCCTGAGAAGGGCGCCGCAGGCCCTGTTCGGCCGGCCGGCCGCGGTCTACCGGGTCAGGGACCTGCTGGTCCTCGTCTGGCACAAGAACCTGCTGGACGTCCGGCTGAGCCGCATCCCGCCGCAGGTGCCCTAGGGCACCTGCGGCCGGGGCCGCTCATTGGTCGCGGAGGTACCGATCGGGTCATCCACCAGGAAATGAGGTGCGGCGGGCGGCAGCAGGTCCCTACGGTGACACGGTGATCAGCTATCAGTGGCGGGGCGGCTTCACCAACGCTGAGGTCCAGGCTCTGCACGCGGAAGGCTTCGGCCATGACGTGCTCGATGACGACTGGAAGGCGGAGCTAGAAAGGCACAGCCTCGGCTGGGTCTGCGCACGGGAAGGCAGCGAGCTGGTTGGCTTCGTCAACGTCGCCTGGGACGGAGGCGTCCACGCATTCCTTCTCGATACTCTGGTCGCCGACCGCCTGCGGCGGCAGGGCATCGGCACCAGGCTGGTGGAATTCGCCATACGGGGGGCACGAGCGGCACACTGCGAATGGCTGCACGTGGACTTCGAAGATCACCTGCGCGAGTTCTACTTCGGCAGTTGCGGGTTCAAGCAGACGAACGCGGGACTAATCAGCCTCTAGAGCCGGGCGCATCAGCCGCGCTCCTTAGAGTAACGCCTGCCCTACACTTTCTGGCGCGGCACTGGGCGCCGGGGCCATCATGCTGGCAAGATCGCCAGGTGACAGGACCCGGGCAAGTTACGAAGGCAGCGTGAACTACCTCCTTGCGGTCATCGCAGCCGGCTTGCTGGGCATCGGCTTCGTTCTCCAGCAGCGTGTAGCCGAGCAACTGCCCAAGGGGCGTTTCCTGAGCGTGCGCCTGATGGCTGACCTGGTGCGTGACCGGCGCTGGCTGGCCGGGCTGTTCATCATGGTGGCGGGCCAGCTCGTATCCGCCTGGGTCATCGGACATCTAGTGCTGTCCATCGCAGAGCCGCTGCTCGCGTCCGACCTGCTCTTCGCGCTGCTGCTGGCATGGCCGCTGTCCAGGCAGCGGCTGTCCAGGACGGAACTGATCGGAGCCCTCACTCTCATCGCCGGAGTGGCCGCCTTGTCGCTGGCTCGCTCGACGCCCGCTGCCGAGATCTCAGTCGGCTCGCTCAGCAACTGGCCGCTTGCCGCCACCGTCGTCGCGTTCGTCAGCTACGGTTTCGCGGTCCTGGGACAGAACCGGTCAGGCGACCTGCGCGCCACCTTGACCGGGGTAAGCGCTGGCCTGCTCTTCGGGCTGCAAGACGCGCTGACCCGCTCCGCGGTCCAGACGCTGGCAGCGGGCCACCTGGCCGGGCTGCTCACGAGCTGGCCGGGCTATGCCGTGGTCGTCGTCGGAGTGACTGCCGTGTGGCTGATGGAGAGCGCGTTCAGCGCGGCCCCGCTGTACGCATCGCTGCCTGCCATTACCGCTGGCGAGCCGGTGACCGGGATCGCGCTGGGCATCGTCGTCTTCGGTGACCGGCTGCACACGACTCCCGTCCTGCTCGGCGTGCAGGCCGCCGGGTTCGCCGCGCTCGTGACCGGGGTCGTCCTGGTCGCCAGAGGTCCCGCGATCGGCGGCGTGCGCATCGAACCATGCCCTGCCCAGGACGCCGAGCAGCCGAACGGCACCAAGCAAGACTGAAGAACCGAGCAAGACTGAAGAACGCCGCCGCGCGCCTGCCGCCGGACCGCTGCCATATCGTAAGGCGATGCAAGAGCCAACCCGAGCAGACTTCGAGCACTTGCTCGCCTTCCGGGTAAGCCTGCGCCGCTTCCAGCACTGGAGCGAAGGCCAGGCCCGAGCCGCGGGCCTGACCCACGCTCAGCATCAGCTCCTGGTCGCGATCAAAGGTCACGCGGGCGACAAGCCGCCCGCCATCAGCGACCTCGCCGAGTACCTGCTGCTGCGCCATAACAGCGCGGTGGAGCTGGTGAACCGGGCGGAAGCGGCTGGCCTGGTCCAGCGCACCAGCGACGCCCAGGACGCTCGGGTGGCGCGGGTACGCCTGACCAGCCGGGGAGACCGCCTGGTGACCACGCTGGCCGCGGCACACATCGCGGAGCTGCACAAGCTGGCGAGCGTACTGAACGAACTCACTCCCGGCTAGCACCGGACGCCCGTACCGTCGCGCCTTGGCGCCGGCCACCTACCGCCGGCTGGCCGGACGGCTCGGCTGAGCGCTCAAGGCGTCGATCCCGCGACGAAGGTCCCGCGGCCGTGGATGGTCACGATCAGCCCACGCTCGCGCAGGATCTGCATCGCATGGCGCACCGTGATGTAGGCGACACCGTATTCCTCGGCCAGAGCCCGCTCCGCCGGCAGCTTGCGGGTGATCTCTCCCGACTCGATCCGCCGCGCGACATCACCGGCAATCTGCAGGTAGGCATGCTCGCGGCTGTACGGGTCGATGGGAATAGCAGGCACAACACGAACATAGACGCCATGTGCGCTAATAGCGACCTCAACTCCGCGCCCAGCACGGTAACCTAAGCGGGTCCTAACCGGAACGGAGCTGGGCCGTATGCCTCGGAAGGGACCCACTCCGGTATGGGTGCGAGATTCAACGAACGACACCCCAGCCACAAGGAAAGGACATACCCATGGCAGCCGCACTTCGAGAGATCCTGCTCGCGCCGGACACCCAGCCAAAGGTGATCGCCGACTGCTACACGCTGATTGAGCAGGAACTCTCGGACAAGTCAGGGGTCGCCGGGAACGCGCTCAAGCTCGGCTATAAAACGGTTACCAGCTTCGCCCCTGGCTACTTCCACCAGACGGTGGAGGACCTGCTGCCGCGGATGGTGGACAAGATCGAGCCGTTCTGGGCGGACTTCAGCACCTCCGGTGGCTCCGAGTTCGGTGACTACCTGGCCAAGCGCGGCGACGAGGTGTCGGAGGCTCTGCTCTCGATCACCGACGCTCTCGCAGCGATCTCCGAGCGGCCCACGATCATCAAGGCGTACCGTGCCGTCCGCGGCAGCGCGGCCAAGCATGTCGAGGCATCGCTCCCCCGCGTCGGTGAACTGGTGCTGAAGTACGCTCCCTGAGCGTCAGTCGCTGGCCCGGGCGGCCCGGATCCGGGCGGCGCTGCCGCCTTTCTCACCGCGGGCATAGCGATCGGGATCAGGTCAGGCAGCATAGCCTTCCGACCTCGGCGGTCAGCCGGCCAAAATCACGCAGAGTCCGGCTGACCAGCTGGCTGAGCCGCTCCGCAGTGGCGGCATAGGTGGCCGTCTGGCGCCCGCAAGGCAACGTACCTATGCGCTTCACCTCGGACACGATCTCGAACGGCGTCTCGGAACGTCTCTTCACATTCAACGGCATCAACGGCGTCCTCTGGTCACTCAGCGGCGCTACCGGGAGCCGCCCCCTGGTACTGCTCGGCCATGGCGGCGGGCAGCACAAAGAAAGCCCAGGGCCTCATTGCCCGCGCCCACCGCTACGTGACGGCCTGCGGCTTCGCGGTGGCGGCGGTCGACGCGCCGGGACACAGTGACCGGCCGAGAACCGAGCGGGACGAGCGGTTATGTGCAGTTAGCCTTGGCAAATCGCGGTCGTTAAGTCGCCTGACGTCCGTCGCCACTTGATCAGCCCGATGGGCGGGACAAGTCAAACCAAAGTTTGGAAACCTTCAAGCGCAACCTGCCCTGCTCCTGTTGTGCCATGAGAAGCCGGAACTGCTGCTCGGCTTGATGCCAGGTGCTACTGAACTCCGACCGGCAGACGCTCTGCCGCATCCACTCGCCCACGCGTGGTGCCCACGGCGGCGGCTCACCTACTCTGACCGATTAGGGCACTTAGCGAAGGTGAGCATCACCTCAAACCCGGTCAGCCACCTCAACGTGATGGCTTCGCATTGGCCCACGCTTGTTCGAATTGCTCCGTAAAAAAACGGAACCAATGCGGGTCGGCGATATTCGTCAGCAGAATATTTGGGCGATCTTCCGGTGCCCGCCGGTAAGCATGTAGTTCTACTTGAATCTCACTGATAGACGGCTTGTTGCAGATGATTAGGGAGTACGGAAAAGAGGTGTCCAGAAGTCTAACATCACATGTCCCCGGATAATTGCGGAGCCCGGCGAGACTACGGAGCATATGAATGCTGCTGCGAATGTCAGATTCCGGCGTATTCATTGGAGGATTTGACAAACGATCCCAAGCGTCCAGTGCATCTTTACGATCCGCATCCAAGAGGATGACGCGCAGCTTTTTGCCAAACCTCAGCTGCTCTTCTAGGAGCCCTCGATGATGGTTAACTAAGCCGAGCGCGGAGACTGCCGCGATCGATATGGTATCGGCTCCATCGAACATGGATGGCAGTGTCGGTATCGCTGCCCGCCTCTTAAGCACCCCACTATTATCGGAAAGCCTTTGTATAATAGATGTTAGGGTCTCTATCTCCGCCTTGATTTGTTGTCGCAGATCGCTCTGGGGCTGCGTCGAGCGGATTGCCCTGAAATCGCGATTTAGCAGAACATAAAGTGCTGAAGCAATCAAGAGACTAGCGGCAACGGCAGGAATTATTGCCAGCGACAGCGACTGCCATGCAGTTGGCTTCTTGGAGTAGACGGAAAAATACACAAAACACAATACCGTGATGGCCAGAATGCTGACAGCGAAAGGCCAATGGTGATCGAGCAAACTTCGGTCATCGTCTTTGCCCGGGTCTGTCACGACGATCGCCTCCGGTATGACTGCTGATGTCAATTATGGTAGCGCCCGAGGCATCTGTGGCGCCAAGTCTGGCTCTACGGTCCTCTCACCGGCCGTGATGTGACATGATGTGGTGCCATGCCACCTGCGCGCTGGAGTTTCGCCAGTGAGGCCCAGTGCTCGCGGCACAGCCTCGCCGTGGTCGGGAGGAGACAGGTTATGGGAGATGCTGGTGATCGTGAGATGAGTGAAGCTCGGGTCGAGGCATGGGCGCCTGATGACGTCTTCGAGTCGATCTTGCGATACAGCGTTATTCCAACTTTTGATCTAATCCTCGAAGGCGTGGAAGGCATTCTGCTTGTCCGTAGACGAATTGCACCGTACCGTGACCTGTGGGCACTTCCCGGTTTGCGGATTCTTAAGGGTGAAGCTATCGAGGCCTGCCTTGAGAGAATCGCACACGACGAAGTGGGCCTTCAGATCAGTCCAGCGCAGGGCATGTTCATCAATCAAGCCATTGCGAAGTTCAAGACCCATCATGAGCGGCAGGATCTATCGACATGCTATGCATTTGAGCTTGAGATAGATCAAGTGACCCTGAATGACGAGCATCTTTCTTCGTCGATATTTATACGAGACAAGTCCACGATGCCAAATGCTATCGGCGGTCTTTACAGAGAGCACCTTTATCGTTACTTCGATATTAAGAACTCCAAGTAGCCAGGTGAACTGGACGCTGATCGAGACGTGAGACCACGGCAAGCGGGTTGTCTCTTTCTCGATAGGCGCGGAATTGCGCCTATCGTTCGAGGCAAGCTCGTGGTTGGCGCGCGACTGCGCGCCTTTGACGGCCGTGAAAAAACGCTCGCCCCGTCGGCATACACATTGCTCGAGGTGTAAGCGTATTCAAGTTGCCTTGCATGGGTGGGGCGTGGGCGCGATGCGGCGGGTTGCCTCGGTCATGACTTCCCATTCGCAGCGAGAGTCGTGGCCTCCCGCGCCGGGCTGCGAGTCGTGCGCCGTGCGGGACGTGGTGATCGCGGAGCAGGGCGCGGCGATCTCGGAGCTACGCGCGGACCTGGTGGCCCTGGCCTCGGAGGTCCGGGATCTGAGGCGCCGCCCGGGCCGCGATAGCGGGAATTCGTCGATGCCGCCCTCTTCCGATGACCTGCCGGGGCGGGTGCCGCCGGAGCGCCAGCGGCGCGGCAAGGGCGGCGGGCGGAGCCGGGGGAAGCGGCCGGGAACGCCGGGAACGTCGATGACCTGGCCGGAACCCGGTGAGGTGATAGATCACCGTCCCGCCGGGACGTGCGGCCGCGGGGCGGACCTGGCCCTGGCCGAGGACCTGGGGGCGGCCCGGTCGCATCAGCGGCTTGAGGTGCCGCTGGCGACGGCGCGCCGCATCCAGCACGACCTTCATGAGGCAAGGTGCGGCCGCGGCGAGGTGCGTGTCGCGGACCGCCCGGCCGGGGTGCCGGCGTCGGCGGTGAGCATCGGCCCGGACCTGCGCGCCCTGGCCGTTTACCTGGTGGTCTACCAGCACGTGCCAGCCGGTCGCTGCGCGGAGCTGATCGCGGACCTGACCGGCGCCCGGGTCTCGGCCGGGTTCATCCATTCCTGCCTGGCGAAAGCCGCCGGTGTGATCGCCGGTGTGGTGAAGCTGATCAGGACGCTGATCACCGCCGCTCACGTGGCCGGCTTCGATGAGACCACGCTGCGGTGCGGCCCGGCCGGGACGAAGAAGCACGTCCAGGCCGCCGTCACCGAGCTGCACTCCCTGTTCTTCCTCGGCCGGCGCACCCTGGAATCGTTCCGCGACTTCGGGATCCTGCCCGCCTTCGCCGGCGTCGTGGTCCCGGACCGGTACGCGAACTACTTCCGCGACGGCTGGAAGCACATCACCGGAAATCAGGTCTGCTGCGGCCGCCCTCCCATAGAAGGCTCGGCTGAATTCATTAGATTCCGGGCCGAAGAACGCTACGAGACTTACCTGAAGCAAGGGGGCAGCCGGTGAGCAGCCAGGACTTCCATCACTACACCCGCGACGAATTCCTCGACGAGTTCTTCCCCGACGCCAGGACAAGGCCGCCATCGCCGTCGGCATGGAACAGGTCCGAGCCGAGCAGTGCGCCTACCGCGTCGCCGACATGCGCCGCAGCCTGGGCATCACCCAGGCCGACGTCGCCGCCCGGATGGGCGTCACCCAGGGCGGCGTCTCCGCCATCGAGCACGCCAGCCCCGGCGCCACCGAACTACGCACCCTCGCCAGTTACGTCGAGGCCCTCGGCGGCCGGGTCGTAGATCATCGCCGACTTCGGAGACTAGCGCCTCGCCTTCACCCAACCCGGCATCCAGGCAGTCTGACACCGGGAAACCCCCGGCATCAGACTGCTCCGACCCCCGCGCGACTCCGCGGGCCTATCCGGACGATGTCCTGGAGCGCATCCAGGCAGGGTTACCATAAACTTCGCGCCCGCGTTTAGCGCGTTTCATCGCTGGCTGAGGACAGGGAAGCCCATGTCTGTCGTTGTTGTCGCGACCATCGTGCCCGTGGCCGAGCACCGCGACGAGGTCATCGCCGCGATCAAGGAAACGATCGGCCAGGTACATGGCGAGGATGGCTGCGAACTCTACACGCTGAACGAGGCACCAGACCGGCTGATCATGATCGAGAAATGGGCCAATGCTCAGGCCCTCGCCGCGCATAGCAATGGCAGAAATCTCGCCGCGCTTAACCCGAAGCTGGTCGGCAAGGTCGCCCGTCCTCCTGAGATTTTTGTGCTCCAGCAGGTACCGGCCGGCGATCCCGTAAAGGGTCAGCTCTGACCAGGGTTGGCCTGGCCTAGAGCCCTTCGCGGTCGAGGAACTCGTTGCGGCCGCCTCGCCCGGCAGTTCGCTTCCCAATGACCGCCTGCGCCACCTTGGTGACAATGCTCGCCGCACGTGCAGCTGCATCGCCGGAGAAAGGCACGCAGGGCGCGGACGGTGGCGGCAGCCGGTGGACGGGCTTCCAGTTCTCCGCTGGGATCGAGGTACTGCGCCGTCCCAGCGCGCTGCGCGCCACATGGGCGCCTTGCTGGACCCTTTGCCGTCCACCCCTTACCGGCACACGTGGCCGCCGGACCCGGCAGGGGCCGGCATGCGACAACCTCGATCGTCACATACGCGCCGCGGAAGGTGACCAGGTCCGGACCGCCAAGCCCTAGTCGAGGCGGGCGGCAAGAAGCACGGGTTCGGTGGACTCGCCCGAAACTGCCGAATTCGTCATCGATCGGCGCGCCAAGGCCGACCCTAGGAAACAGAACTCTGACCTGGTCGGGATGGCGGGATTCGAACCCGCGGCCTCCTGCTCCCAAAGCAGGCGCGCTAACCAAGCTGCGCCACATCCCGTTAGCACCCGAATCCTATACTGTCGCTTCATCGGACGCGTACATGACAGCGCGCTACCGAAGCAGCCGCACGACGTCCTGGTCAGGACCGCGCTCGCAACGCGGGCCGCGTCCCGGCACCCGCGAGAAACCGGTACGCTACGGCGTAGCGGTTGCAGCCGCAACGCGGGCGTAGCTCAATGGCAGAGCCCCAGCCTTCCAAGCTGGTCATGCGAGTTCGATTCTCGTCGCCCGCTCCGATGCCCCAGCCCTGGCCGCAGACCTGTTCTCAGCTTCCTTGCCTTGCCTCCGGGTGACCCCGACTCCGTCTCGTGCCACACACGTGCCATTCGCATGGCCGCAAAGCCGACGTCTACGGCAGAAGCGTCAGCGCATCCACATGGCTTGGCCGCACGACCGTGAAGTGCCTCCGATCCAGAGTCGCTACCTCGGTAAGCTTCAGCCGCTCCGCGACAGCAATCACGGAGGCATCAGCGGCACCGAGCGGCAGGCTCGAATACATCTCCACAAGCTCGGCCATGCGATCAAGGTCGGCGTGCGAAAGCGCGACAAGGGTGAAGATGTCATCTCGCACCGAACGCAAGAATGCAGCTTCCACGGCAGCCCCGCGCTCGCGCTCCAGGAGATAGCAGACCTCGGTGAGGATTGGCGCTGGCATCAGCAACGGACGCGGGGCAACATCGAACCAGTCCACACAGCGCGCATGATGACGGTCCTGCTCATTAGCCATCGCGACAAGCGGACCAGTGTCCACGACGATCATGCGGGCGCCCTCAGGCTGACCGGCCAAGTTCCGTACGCAGAATCTCCTCCGAGCGTTCCGCGAAGTCGGGACCAGCCTGCAACGCCCCGAACCACGACGGGCGGGTCCGCTGACGGCTTCGCCTGACGGCTAGCTCGCGAAGCAACTCGGTGGCACTGGGCACAGTTTCCTCGTCAAGCTCATCCACCAGATGATGAAGTTCCTCGCGCGCCACAGTCATACCCCCAAGTGTACGATTGCGAAGCCAGCAGGAAGATCAGCGACTGGTCCGGGCATCCCCCGTGCCCGTCGCGTGCCCGATAGGACGGTGAGCGGCGGTGTTTCACGGGCACTCCCGGTCACTGGCAAACATGTCCTGACCTGGACCGCAGCAGTTCAGGAGCCTGCGGTCCGCAGCCTTCCAAGCTGGTCATGAGGGTTCGATTCCCTTCGCCCGCTCCCGTCAGCCCAGGTCAGAGGCATGATCATCTCCAAGTCGATCGGCTGGGAATGCCTCTCGGCGAGTGCGTGCCCGTTGAGTGCCAAGCGTCGCGCTTGTTTGGGCCCGACATCAACGCTCTCATGACAACTCGCTCGAGCCGGGTGGGTCAGAGGCTATTTGGCCGTGCGTGAACAGCGACAACTTCGACAAGTTCTTCAGCACCTTTGAAGTCGTCAGGATTAGCCGTGTACAGAGGCAGTCCGTTACTCGCCGCAGTAGCGGCAATCATAAGATCTGAGGCCCGCGTGCGCGGCTGACATCCTGCGGCTCGGACCGCTGCGCAAATCTGGCCGTAGAGACGCGCCGAGCCCTGGTCATATGGAAGCGGATCAAAGGTCGCCTCCACGTGCTGCAGCACGGCCACGCGGCCGGCCCGCTTCCCCGGATCGTCCGTCGCATGGGGGCCATACGACAGTTCGCCCAAGGTAACCGACGTGATCAGCATCGTGTCAGGCAACTCCGACGGCTCATAGAGCCGGATCGCCGCGATGATGCTGGTATCCACGACCGCAGCCTGGTGAACAGTCACAGGCCAGTACCTTCATACGGATCATCCAGGCCCTGGCCGACAGTCTCGTCTAGATCGGCACGCAGATCGCTGACATTGATCGCGGGCGCCGTGGCGAAGATAGCGAGAACTTCCTCCTTGGGAACCGCCCGGCGCCGACGGATCGGAATCATCTTCGCCAGCGGCTCCCCGTTCAGCGTCAGAGTGTACGCCCGTCCTTGCCGAAGACCACGAGTGACCGACCCAGAGTCCGCGACGAACTGGCGGACGCTGACGTCAGTCGGCTGATCAAGTGCCATGCCCCAAGCATACCCGGAGTACCACGCTGTAGTACGGGACTGCAAAGCGGCTGGACCAGGCTTCACCTGTGCCCGCGTGGCGTGCTGGTAAATCAGCGCGGCCCGTGCCGATGAGTGGCCCATGCGCTCCATCAGCACGCGCAGGCTCGCGCCCTGGCCCGCCGCCATCGTGTTCCCTGTGTGTCTCAGATCGTGAAAATGCAGATCGGGCATGCCGATCGCGTTGCGTACCCTGGTCCAGATCCGGCGGAAGTTCGACCGGCGCTACCGGCCGCCTTGCCGCGCCGCGCGGGGACCTGCTGTCCGCTTCGTGCCACACACGTGCCACAGCCGCGACGCTCATCCTTCGCGCTCGCACAGTTCCGGCTGGTCAGCGCCGCCGTTCTCACCTTCGCCCTGGACCTCGCGGCTGATAGTTCCGAGCGCTGTCGCGATGGCCTGGTCGCGGTCTCTGGCGGCGAGCTGGTAGATCATCGCGGCCCGGACGCTGGAGTGCCCGAGCCTGGCCATCAGCTCCTTGAGGCTCGCGCCCGTCGCCGCCGAGAGCGTGCCGCCGGCATGACGCAGGTCATGGAAATGAAGATCGGGAAGCCCGACCGACGCCCGCGCCTTGTTCCAGATCTTCCTGAAGTTCGATCGCCGCAGCCGTCCGCCTTGCGGTCCGATGAACACCACTCCCCTAGGTCCGTCTTCGGCGAACCGGTCGAGATGCCAGCGCAGCTCGGGCACCAGCTCGGCGGGGAACGCGACCGTGCGGCGGCCAGCTCGCGACTTCGGCGTCCGCCGATTAGGCGGGCGAACCAGCGGCACACGTCAGCGGCGCTTCACCAACGTCAGTTTCGCCGAGTCCGGCATCAGGCCAATCTTGCGGTAGTCAACGTAACGACAATCGGCCTGGTGACCTGATTGCCGAACTGTTGCTGGATGAAATTCTCGATGTCATCGAGCAGTCCCTGCCTGGCGGAAGGCGTCATCATCTGCGTGCCGGAGTAGGAGAGCATCAGCTTGCGATAGTCGGCCGCACTGTAGGTCTGGTTCCAGTCGTAGGCGCGAACCTCGACGTTCGAGAACCGCGGGTCGCCACGTAGCACCAGGTGAATCGGAGGGTCTACCGCGTTGCGTTCAGGCGCCTGCGGGCCGGTATGTCCCTCGCCGTATCGCTCGTAGATGGGTTGTGCCGCAGCGAAGAAACCCTTGTCGTCGGGTGAGCTGACTTGGTTCAGGTCGACGATCGCAACCACACCGCCGGGCTTCAGGACACGTGCAGGTCTGTCGACCTGCGCTTTCGGGGAAATCCAGTGGTAAGCGGTAGCCGAGAACACGGCGTCAAAACCGTGTTCCTCCACGTCGACTTCCTCGAAGTCACCGATGGTGATCGTCAGCGCGGACGACGGAAGAACCTTGCGCAGCTTGGCGGCCATCGCGGGGCCGATCTCGACAGCGTGAACGATTGCCCCTCGACGGAGAAGGTCGCGGGTCGCCTGGCCAGTACCCGGCCCGACCTCAAGGATTACCGGACGGTTAGGCAGGAGCCGAAACAGTTCGTCGAACATGGGCGGCGGGTAGTTGGGCCGTATCGCGTGGTAGATCTCTGCGGCACTGTCAAAGGATTTGCGTGGCTCTGCAGCAGGAGCTTTTGACATAGCGTGATTGTCCCAGGCCGCCAGGTCGAGAACCGCCGTGGCGTGCCTGTTGCATGCCCGATCGAGCGCTGGCCACCGGTACTTCACGGTCGCTCGCGGAGAAGCCAACACGGCGGTGACCAGCGGTGGGACAGGTCAGGACCTCTTGCCCACGATCCTTGCAAGCAGGTGGTCGAACTGGTGACGGGGAGCCGCGCTGGGAGCCACCCGACCGAACGACCTTCCGCTAGGTCGGACAGCAGCCCGGCGCAACTCCGAGCGTACGCACGGGTCTGAACTAATCCTTGGGGTTCTGCTGGTGCCTACGGATCAGAAGGTCGCGCCGTCCGGCCTGGCGTGCCCGTAGCGTGCCAGATGGGGCAGTGACTGACGGCTAGTGGCAGTCCGTCACGGGCACACCAATGTGCCGCTGACCTGCGGCGGGGCAGGTCAGGCACCTGCCGCTTAAGACCTCCTAAGCAGTCGCTCGGCGATCGCGGGTTTCGGCGTCAAGTAGGCTTTGGGCTCCGTGATCCCTAGCCGGGGGAAGTCTCGGTTCGAGTCCGAGACTGCCGGAGTGCTGGGGCGTGCTGGCTCTGTCAGTCGTCATGATCAATTTCGATCTGGTCAAGACAACTCTGAAGGAGGTGGCGCGGTTGATCGCAGCTAGGTTCGACAAGCTCGTGCTTGTGATTCTCCTCGCGGTAGTTGGAGTAACGGCTAGCTCGTCCCCTGCCTAGGGATCATGGCACGCACCGACCTCAGCACCCGCCTGACCTGCACCAACGTTTCCGCTGGTCACCCGGCCTGGCGTGCTACCGATCTTCCAAGCTGGTCATGAGGGTTCGATTCCCTTCGCCCGCTCCAACCCAAAAGCCCAGTTCAGGGGCGTCCCGGCAAGCCATGCGGCCCGCCACTGGCAGGCCTGCCCTCCTGACTCGTGCCACGTTCGTGCCCGATGACACCCGCTGTCCTGCTCGGGCCACTCGTCCTCACGGCAGCAGCTTCAGAGCACCCACATGATTCGGCCGGACAACCGAGAAATGCCGCCGGTCCAGCGTAGCCACCTCATCGACCTTGAACCGCTCAGCCACGGCGACGACAGACGCATCGGTGGTACCCAGCGGCAGATCTGCGTACCTCACGACCAGGTCCGTCATCCTCGCGTAGTCCTCCGAGGTCAGATCAACGGGCGAGAAGTCGCCAACGGCCAGCGACCGCAAGAACAGCGACTCAACGCGCGGACCGGCCTCGCGGGCTAGCAGGTACCCGACCTCAGCCGCGACTGTCGCGGGGACCAAGAGCTCAATCCCAGCTTCATGCAGGCTTGTGAACAATTTCACGCACGCGACATGGTGAGCGTCGTTCGAGAGCGCCGCCGCCACCAGCGGACCCGTATCACAGACGATCACGCCTACCGGCCGAACCCCTCCGCGAGCAGTTCCTCGGAGCGGGCCGCCACGTCAGAAGTCCGGCCCTGCCCAGCACCGAACCACGCCGGCGGCCAGGACCGGCCGCGAACGACCCGAAGATGGCGCCGCACGTCATCGAGCACCACCGGCACCTCCTCGTCGGGCAGCTCCTCGACCAGGCGGAGCAGTTCTTCACGCTGCACGCTCATGGCTCAATAATACGCTGACACGCCGTCAGGCAGCCGGTCCCTGCGTGCCACACGTGCCACACACCAAAGCGACCAAGGTGCATGGCCTCCTAGCCCGACTAAACGCCGTGCCACATACGTGCCACACGCCAAGGTGACCAACGGTCGGCCACGGTAACTCATGGGCACGAGTACCGGCCTGACCTGCACCGACATTCCGCTGGTCACCTGGCGTGGCGTGCTACCGATCTTCCAAGCTGGTCATGAGGGTTCGATTCCCTTCGCCCGCTCCACCCGAAAAACCCAGGTCAGGGTCATGATCGTTCTTTCTCAGGCCGTTGTCAGGACGTCGGCTTGACGCGGCGTGCCCGTTCGCATACCCAATCCCTCGCTCCGTGCGCGTCCCACTGCGGTCAGACGTCACACCAGGGTTACTAGCGGGATCGGTAGATCTCGGAGCGATGGTCGATGTCGAGGATATGGACGATCCGAGTGGTCTCATCGATCCGGTACACAATGCGGTATGTTCCACGCCGTGCGGCATGGCACCCAGCCAGTGGTCCGACCAGGGACTTGCCGACGCGCTGGGGATTGTCAGCCAAAGCACTGTCGCAGAACTCGATCACGGCGGCGGCTACGGACTCAGGAAGCCGACTAGCTATAGCCCGCCTCGCTGCGGGCTGGAATCGGATCTCATATCGCAGCCCAAGCGGTTCACTCACCTGCCGGCGGCTCTACGTCGTGCGAGATCCTGCCGCGCGGTCTCCAGGTCGGCGCCTGGCTCACCACGGCCGAGGGCGGCCAGGCTCTCGCCGATCCGTGCGACAGCCTCGGCATCGGCGAGGATCTCCAGGGTCATCTCCATGCCCTCTAGGTCATCAACCGACAGCAGGACGGCCTCTGCTTCGCCGTTGCGGGTCAATGTGATCCGCTCATGCTGCCGACGTACGCGCCGGGCTAGCTCGGACAGTCGTGCCTTGGCCTCCGACAGCGGGATGGGAGTGGCTGCGATCGTCATGGTCACAAGTATAGACCGGGTTAGTCCGAAACCTGACTAACCACTTCGCGCTCAACTGTACTGTGATCAGTTCGTCACGCTCGTCGCTGGCCGTCGGCCAGGACCACGCTATGTCGGCGGACGGCAATCGCGCGCACGTCGCGTGCCACATACGTGCTACGTGCCAAGGTGATCGAGGGTCAGTCACGGCAACTCACGGGAACTCGCGCACCTGTGACTAGCGGCAACCTTCGCGCAGGTCACCCGTCATCCCGCACGACCGATCTTCCAAGCTGGTCATGAGGGTTCGATTCCCTTCGCCCGCTCTTTCTTTCGCTCCAGCCCAGTTCAGGGGCATGATCATCATTTCTAGAAGCCGTCACGACTCCTGCACAAGCGACCGGGCTGCTCCCGGACTACGACACGTGCCAGGCCTACATCGTTGATGTGCGCAGCGCCTTCCGTTCAGGAAGCTGATCGCCCTACCGGGCGACGCCGGGCGGGCGAGCCACCGACACCACATCGGGCTCGGGGCCGACTGCGCGCGGTCGCGGAATCTGTCAACCTGAACGAGGCACTATCGCGGGTGTCTTACCGAGCGGCGGCTTCCTTCTCTTCGGGGTTGTCATCGGGTGGGTTGATCCATGAGCCGACCGGCAGCTCTGGCGGGGTGGGTGGCCTGCGGACAAAGCGCTCCGGGTGCGCGTGGTAAGCGTCAGTCAGCACCAGTGCCCGGCCGGCCCGCACGGCCGCGGCCCGGCCGTGGTGAACGTCGGCGGCGGTGTGCAGGCCGAGGCCGCCGTGGCGGTGGTTCTCCTGGGGTGCAAAGCGGACAGTTGAACCGCTTGGCCGTGCCCATCGGAGCTTTCGAGGGCAGCACGTGCACGACAGGTGTTGCACAACGTGCAGGTTCGCGCCCGGATCGCTCTATGGCAGCGACGAGGACGTGCACGACGCCCCCGTAGAGGTGACGTGCACGTGGGCGAACAGTCCTGTATGCGAAGTCTCGTGCGACGACGCACGACATCCTGGGACCCCCGGAGAACGGTGCTCGTTGTTGTACCAGGGGAAGAAGTCCTGGCAGTGCGCTCGTGCTGCCTCGATCGAGTCGAAGCGGCGGGGGAAGTCCGGCCGGTACTTGAAGGTCTTGAACTGGCTTTCCGGGAACGGGTTGTCGTCGCTGACGTGCGGGCGGCTGCGGGACTGGGTGACGCCGAGGTCGGCCAGCAGCAGGGCGACCGGCTTGGACGTCATCGAGGAGCCCCGGCCGGCGTGGATGGTGAGCTGCCCGCGGGGGATGCCCTGCTTCGCTGCGGCCGCGGCGATCAGCTTCTCTGCCAGGACGGCGGACTCGCGGGTGGCGACCATCCAGCCGACGGCGTACCGGCTGAAGATGTCCAGGATCACGTACAGGTGGTAGCAGGTCCATTTCGCCGGGCCGTGCAGCTTGGTGATGTCCCGGGAATTGACCTGGTTCGGCCCGGTCGCCGCCAGCTCGGGCTTGACGGCCGCCGGGTGAGCAGCCTGCGCCCTGCGTTCCCGGCTCTCGCCTGCCTCGCGCAGCACCCGGCAGAAGGTGGACACCGATCCCAGGCAGGTGCCCTCGTCCAGCAGGACCGCCCATGCCCCGGCCGGGGCGGTGTCCGCGAACCGCGCCGAGTGCAGCATGTCCAGGATGGCCTGGCGCTCGGCCGCCGCCAGGACACGGGGCTGCGCCCGGTCCCGGTGCGGCACCGGCGCCGGGCGCGGCGGTGCCGGGCTGGCCCTGTGCCGCCGGTACCAGCTAGCCTGCTCCACGCCGGCCGCCGCGCACGCCGCGCGCGTGCCGATCATCGGCGACATGGCCGCGATCGCCTCGTCGGTCACGAACCCGACCCGCCGGTGGTGTCCGCGCTCTCGGAGATCGTCTGTTGGCGCCTGAAGTTTTGCCTGGACATCCACCACGAAGCGGGCCTTAGCCAGCTCCTGCTCCAGCTTGGCCTTGTCTTTGGTCAGCCGGGCGATCTGCGCGTCTCGCGGATCAGGGGCCGGGCGGCCCGGAGGCCGCGCCGGGCCCGCCAGCACGCCCGCGTCCCGGGCCCGCCGCCACTCGATCACGTGACTGGAGTACAGGCCCTCCCGGCGCAGCACCGCGCCCTTCTCACCCGTCGCCGCCGCGTCATACTCCGCCACGACATCCAGCTTGTACTGCGCGGTGAACGTCCGCCGGCGAGCCTTCTCAGGCACCTCCGGATCCGGGCGCTCCTGCCGCTCGCCGGTCACTCGCCCAGCATCGCCGGCCACCAGGGCACGGTCGAGCACGGTCACAGTCATCTCGGGAAGTTGTCTCCATCCCCGCCCTCGGGGAGGTCAGTGGTTACTGAGGGGCGGGTGCCTCACGACAGCTTGGCAGACATCCCATCCTGAAATTTGTCAAGCGGCGGCGGTCTGGGTGTCGGGGCGGTGGTGCTGCCAGGCAGTGTCCTCGTCGTAGAGGGTGCTGGTCTTGAGGCAGCCGTGGAGGATGCCGACGAGCCGGTTGGCGAG
>DATLSX010000054.1:0-13776 GCA_035533915.1 Streptosporangiaceae bacterium | reverse complement strand
GCGAGCGGCACCTGCGCGCCGTCCTGACTGACTACCAGGTGCACTACAACACGGCCCGGCCGCACCAGGGCATAGGCCAGAGCGTCCCCGACGGCGAACGCGACGTTCCCCGCGCCACCCTGACCGACATCGATACACAGCAGATCCGCCGAAAACCTGTCCTCAACGGCCTGATCAACGAATACACGCACGCCGCCTGAGGGGCGGAGGACCTGCAGGCCACCAGCCGAATCCCATTTTCGAGCGGGACAGGATCGTCGCTCACCCTGTACCAGGGCGGTCATTTCTACCTGTTTACTGAGCCTGCTGGCCTGCTCGCCGACGTCGTCGGGCGCGGGCTGCCTGGCTGGGGCGCTGAACTCGTGCGATGACTCACCCAGATTCCGTCGGCTCGCGCAGGGCAGCCGGCGGGACGGGCAGCATCAGGCCCAGGTAACGGGATCCGTCGGGGCCTGGCCGGCTGCGGCCGTCCGGCCGCCAGCCGTGCCGGGCATAGAAGGCCCGCGCCCGCGTGTTGTTCTCCCAGACGTCCAGGCGGGCATGGGTGATCTGGGCGGTCTGGAAGTCCCGCACGCAGGCGGCCATCAGCCTGCTCCCGATCCCGCTCCGCCAGCAGTTCGGCTCGACCTGAATCTGATAGAGCCGCATGATCGCGGCCTGCCCTGCCGCGGGCTCATTCTCCACACCAGTGACTGTGACACCCACCACGGTGCCGCCCCGCTCAGCACAGCGCACGGTCATCCTGGGCAGATTCAATATTTCCAGGTACCTGTCAGGCAGCGTGCGAGCGTATTCGGCTAGATTCTGGTCCGGGATGAGGCCGCGATAATACGCATTACGGGCCCGGGCGTGGACTCCGGCAATGGCTGCACAGTCGGCAATGCTGGCAGGGCGTACAGCTACCTCGGAAATGCCTGCTACTCCCTTTCGGGGTTTATGCTCATCCTCCGATAGTATCCCGCCGCCCGCGGATCCGCGCGGATGCGCCCGCAGCCCGGACCAAGTAGCGTCGCCATGATGATCAGTCAGGCCGAGAACTCGCCAGCGGGCAGCACCGAGCGCCGCCGGGATCTAGCTAGGACCCGGCCGCCGTCACCGCCGGGCTCACCCTGCCCTACAACTCAGGTGCCACCGAGGGCAACGTCAACCGACTCAAAGCCCTCAAGAGGCAGATGTTCGGTCGCGCTAGCCTCGACCTCTGCGCAACCGCGTCACCTGCCACCCAGCGTGATCCGATCAAGGAAATCGCGCCAGAGCCCAGCCGATGACAAGCGACACTCGGCTTAACAGACGGCGGACCTCTGAGGGCCTGTCCATGCTCACCCGGAAACCGTCATCTGGCTGGACTCAGGGACGGGGCGCTCAACCACTGCTCAACCACGAGCACCCGCCAACGCCCGGATCCGGCCGGACTCCACCGGACCCGGACAAGCGAAGCCCCCGACCGCGTTCCCGCTGGTCAGGGGCTGTTTCCGCAGGTAGTGGCAGGTGTTGGGTTCGAACCAACGTAGGCTAAGCCGACGGTTTACAGATATCTGCCAACAGCCCCCTTACCTGCGACAACGTAAGTGCGATAGGGCTTTCTCCGCGTATTCTCCGGCCCGGCCATGATTCCGGCGCAGCGGCTTCGTCAACTGGCCCCGGTGACCCGTGTCCGCAGCCAGCGACTGCCTTACCCCGCCGCTACGTAGCGTGAGCGGGATGCAGGTACCCTGGGTCCTCCGACAGCGACAGATCGATGCTCCTATGGTTTGTCAAGTGGCTAGTTGAAGATCTTTTGGATCTGTGTTTGCCTGGTGAAAGCCTTGTAGATCTCGCGGGAAAGGTAACGCTTCAGGCTGCGGATGATCTCTTTGGTGGACTGTCCCTGGGCGGTGCGGCGGGCCACGTAGGCGCGCGTGCGGGGGCACCAGCCCATCCGGCCCAAGACAATCATGTAGAGGGCGCGGTTGGCCTGGCGGTCGCCGCCGCGGTTGAGCCGGTGGCGGTTGGTCTTGCCGCTGGAGGCGGGACAGGATCGGGGAAACCCCGCACAAAGCGGCGAAGGCGGCTTCGGAGTGCAGCCGGCCGGGGTTGCCGCCGCAGGTGATGAGCAGCTGGGCGGCGGTCTCGGTGCCGACGCCGCCGATGGCGGTCAAGGTCGGGCAGGCTCTGGTGACCAGCGGCCCCAGCTGGCTGTCCAAGGCAGTGATCTCGCTGCTGAGGGCCAGGCAGCGGCGGGCCAGGCTCCGCAGCGCGGTCCTGGTGGCGTGCGCGGGGCTGGCCGGGTCACCTGCGGGGCGCAGCCGCGCGCACGAGGCGATCAGCGGGGGCGTGCCGGTGCCGGCCAGTTGCAGTCGATCTCGGCCCGCACCCCGGCGGTGTCCAGCAGCACCGGGTCGCCGCCGAGTTTGCGCTGTCCCGCAGGCCGGCCAGGTGCCAGTCCCGCATTGCGACCGTCAACTGGAGCACCACCTCACGCGCGGGGTCACGCTCCTTGGCCAGCAGCGCGGTCCACAACCCGGTGAACCCGCCGCCGACCACGGCCAGGTCAGCGGTGGTGGCACCGCGGAGGGCCGGCGCTGGGCCGCGGTGCCTGCGGCCGGTCGAGCCAGTAGGGCACCGGGCGGGCGCCGGTGCGGGCATCGGCGCCAGCCGCTGCCGCGCTAGCGCTAGCCCGCGATGACCGGGTTGAAGACTGACTCATATTCGGCTTGCAGCTTGCCGCTCACATCCGCGTAGTTGACGAGCCGCCGGTACTCCGCGGCGGTCGGCCAGACCAGATCGCTGGTGGCCACCTCCTGGAGCGTCTGCCTGGCGCTGCCGGTGGCCTTCGCCGCGGCCGCGGCGATGATCCGCTGCGCGGCGGGCACGGCGCTGATGTAGTTGATCGACTCGGTCAGCTGTGCCGCGATCTCAGGCCGGTAATACCAGTCCATCAGCAGCATCGCGTCCACCGGGTTCTGCGCGTACTTGGGGATCATCATGTTGTCCGTCCACAAGGTGCCCCCCTCGTCCGGGATGACGAACTTGAGGCCGGTGCCGGACGTCAGGTTCTGCTGGAAGATGTCACCGGACCAGGCCATCGAGATCCAGGTGCGCCCGCTGGTCAGCTCATCGATGTAGGACTGCTGGTAGTAACCGCGGACCAGACCCGCCGCGCGCTGCTGGGTGAGCACCTTGGCCGCGGCGCGCCAGTCAGCCGGCGTCGATGTCTCCGGATCGATGCCGAGCTTGAGCATGCCGAAGTTCCCGAGGTCCTGGGTGTCGGCCATCATTCCGACGCGGCCCTGGTATGCCGGGTTCCACAACTCGTTGATGCTGGTGATTGGGGTGTGGATGAACTGCGGGTTCCAGGCGATGCCAGTGGTACCGGATGCCCAGGGAATGCTGTAGGTGTTCCCGGGGTCGAAGGACCGGCGCTGGAACTTCGCCGCGGCGTAGGAATGGAAGTTGGCCAGCATGCCCTGGTCGAGCGGAATCAGCTCGCCCTGGGTCAGCAGTTCCGCGAACCAGAACCCGTTGGTGACCACCATGAGGTCGTAGCCGATCGACTCGCGTGCCCGGATGATCGGACTGATCTTGTTGACCCAGTACGGGTCTTCCTGGATGACCTCCGCGTACGAGACGGTGATCCCGGTCGCCGCGGTGAACTCCTGCAGCGTCTTGTGGCCGGTGTCGATGTAGAGCGGCCAGTTCGCGAAGTTCACGTGGCCGTGCTTCTTCTGGCCCGCCCAGAACCGCTCAACCGCTGTCTCCGCCTGCACCGCAGCAGGCTTCGTGCCGCCGCTGCCGGTGCAGGCGGCCAGGGCCACCCCGGCGGTGGCCAGCCCGCCCAGCGCCAGCACGTCCCGGCGGCGCGGCCGCGCCAGCCGGGCTGCGCGCGCCCGGGTCATTCCCCGCAGCAGCGCGGGATCCACCGGACGCTCACCGTCAGTCATCGCCCCCGTCTAAGTCAGGTCTGCTTCCTGGCTACCACGATGCTGGTCAGCGCGCACAGGATTCCGACTGCGAAGATCGCGCTGCCGAAGACGAAGACCTGCGGCGGGATGCCGATCCGGGTCGCCCCGTACACCCAGACCGGGAACGGGACCGCGGAGCCGCTGACGAAGTTTGAGGTCACGAAGTCGTCGATGGACAGGGCGAACGCCATCAGGGCGCCCGCGATGATGCCCGGCATGATGAGCGGGAAGGTGATCTTCCGGAAGGTGACCCAGGCGTTCGCCCCCAGGTCGGCGGCCGCCTCCTCCAGCGTCCGGTCAAAGCCCGCCATCCGCGCCCGGACGGTGACCGCGACGTACGCGATGCTGAACGCGACGTGTGCCAGCAGCAACGTGACGAAGCCGCGGGCGAGGTTCATGGTGACGAACAACCCCAGCAGTGAGGCGCCGAGCACGATTTCGGGCGCGGCGATGTTGAGGAACATGATCTGCTCCACGGCCGTCTTGCCTCGGAAGCGAGGCGGCCGGTAGCGGACCAGGGCCAGCGCCAGCAGGGTGCCCAGCACCGTGGCGAAGAGACTGCTGACGATCGCGAGCCGGATGGACAGCCAGAACGCTGAGGTGAGCTGGGGAATGTTGTTCCACTGCTGGTACCACTGCAGGGTGAACCCGTTCCAGGCGAAACTGACCTGCGGCAGGCCGGTGGTGACCTTGTTGAAGCTGTAGAGGACCATCACCGCGATGGGGAAGACCAGGTACGCGATGATCAGCCAGGAGTAGGCGGGCAGGATGAACCGCGTCCAGCGGCGGCGGCGCGGCGGCCGGGCCGGGGCTACGTCCTGGCTGGCCGGGGCCGTGACGACCGCACTCACAGGTACTCCTCGATCGTGCGCGACCCGAGCAGGCGGGCGTAGGCGAAGATGCCGACAAGCGCGATCGCCAGCAGGACGGCGGACAGCGCCGAACCGCCGGCGTAGTCGAGGTTCACCAGGAACGCGTTCTGGATGACTGTCCCGATCATCGTGTTGCTGGTACCGCCGAGCACCTGCTGGTTGACGTAGTCGCCAAGGGCGGGGACGAAGGTGAGCAGGAACGCCGCGAAGACGCCCGGGATCGTGAGCGGCAGGATCACCCGGGTGAACGCCTCCCGTTTGGTGGCGTACAGGTCGTAGGCGGCGTCCAGTATCCGCTTATCGATCCGCTCGATGGCCACGTACAGCGGGAGGGCGGTGAACGGCAGGTAGTTGTAGGCGAGGCCCGCGACAACCGCGTACCCGGTGGCGAGCACGTGGAAGTTCTGTGGCAGCAGGTGGGCGTTCTTCAGGCTGCCCAGGATGATGCCCTGGTCCGACAGGATGAACTCCCACACCACCGTGCGGATCACGAACGAGACGAAGAACGGGACCAGCAGCATGAGCAGGAAGAAGTTCTTCTTGTTCCCGCCGTGGAAGGCGATCCAGTACGCGATCGGGAACGACACCGCCAGGTCGATCAGCGTCGCCGCGCCCGCGAAGTAGAAACTGGTCAGGAACTGGGCATGGTACAGGCTCAGTTGCTGGGGAAACTCGGCCCAGTGCCAGGTCATGACGCAGGCTCCGGTGCCGAAGTTGCAGGTCTGCAACGACAGCGAGAGCATCACGACGAGCGGGATCAGGAACAGCACGAGCAGCCACAGCCCGGCGGGCAGGCTCAGGAGATAGGGTGCGAGCGCCTTCCCGAGCCTGACCCGGCCGCGGCGGGGGCCTATGCGCCCTGGGTGATTGGCAAGAACAGGTTGTTCCACGCGTTCAGCTCTTCCTGGCTCTTGTACTGGTAGTAGGGCCGGGAGTTCTTGATGTAGTCGGTGGTCGGGAACACCGTCGGTGCGTTCGCGGTCACCGACGTCGCCAGGCCGATCGACGGCGCCATTTCCTTCAGAGTTGTCTGCGCCCATCCAGTCGGGTTGAGCAGGACCTGCTTGGCGGCCGGCACCGGGCAGACGTAGTCGTCGTAGTACTCCACCACGGCCTGGGACTGCGGGTCGTAGTAGAAGTCCATGAGCATCATGGCGTCCTTGGGGTTCTGGGCGTACAACGGGATGCACATGTTGTCCGTCCAGAACATGCCGCCCTCGTTCGGGATCATCAGCTTGAGGTCGCGGTACTTGCTGTTGAGGTCAGCCTGGAAGATGTCACCCGACCAGGCCTGGGTGACGAGCGTGTCGCCGTTCTTCAGGTGGTCGATGTAGCTCTGGTCGTAGTACGCGCGGACGATGCCATCGCTCTTCTGCTGCTGGAGTTTCTTGGCGGCCTTCGCCCAGTCGGACTCCGTGGAGGTGGCCGGGTCGACCCCGATGGCGAGCAACCCGACACTGCCGAGTTCCTGCGGGTCGTTCATCATGCCGACCTTGCCGGCATACTTCTTGTCGAACAGGATGTCGACGCTGTTACCAGGGTTCTTGACGATCGATGAGTTGTAGCCGATCGCTGTCCAGCCGGACTGCCAGGCCATCGTGTACTTGTTGCCGGGATCCCAGGACGGGCTCTTGATCAGCGGCCCCGCGTACTTGTTGAAATTGGTCATCGCGCTCCGGTCGAGCGGGATCAGCCAGCCGAAGTCGATCAGGTAGCCAAGCGGCGGGCTGTTGTTGGTCATCACGATGATGTCGAAGCCGGTGGACTGCTTCGCGGCCAGCGACGGCCGGATCTTGGCGTAGAACGGCAGGTTGTCGCTGATCGGCTCGGTGTAGTTGACCGCGATGCCGGTCGTAGCCGTGAAGTGCTCGAGCGACAGGTGCTTGCCCTTGAGGACGTCGATGTAGTACGGCCAGTTCGCGAAGTTGACCGTCTTGTTGGACTTCTGCTTCGCCCACCATGCCGCGGTTCCGATCCCGCCGGGCGCCGTGCTGCTCCCGCCGGTGGGCGTGCCCTTTACTCCGCACGCCGCGAGGATGGCGCCGAGGCCGAGCATTCCGGCGCCGGTGCCCGCTGAGCTGAGCAGCTGCCTGCGGGACATCCTGGACTGGGTCATGCCTCGCCACACCGACGGGTCGATCGCCGACTCGCGGGGGTCTGAGCTGTGCTGCTCGTTCATGTGTATCCTCCGGGGGGTTGAGCACGCTAGCCGATGAGATAGGAGTGCTCTGGCTGCCACGACAGCCAGACGCTGTCACCGCGGCCGGCCACATCGCCGGCCGATGCCGAGTTCTGCTGGAACACGACGATGTCGGCGCCCGTCGTGGTGGAGACCGCGAAGTTGGTGGAGGTGCCGAGGTAGACGACCTCGGTCACGGTGCCGCGCAGGGCGCAGCGACTGCCGGCCGGCGGCTCGACGGTGAGCTCGATCTTCTCCGGCCGGACGGTGAGCTCAAGCTGGTCACCCTCGCTGACGCGAAGGTCGCGCACCGGGACGACGATCCGCTCGTCCTGGCTCACCGACATGACCGCCTCGGTACCGGTGATCTGGCTCGCCGTCCCGGTCAGCAGGTTGGACGTGCCGATGAAGCCGGCCACAAACCTGGTGGCCGGGTGCTCGTAGATTTCCCTGGGCGAGGCGAGCTGCTCGATCAGGCCATCGTTCATGACCGCGATCCGGTCGGACATGGTGAGCGCTTCGTTCTGGTCGTGCGTCACGTAGACGAAGGTGATGCCGACCTCGCGCTGGATCCGCTTCAGCTCGACCTGCATGGCCTGCCTGAGCTTGAGATCCAGGGCACCAAGCGGCTCGTCGAGCAGCAGGGCGCGAGGGTGGTTGACCAGAGCCCTGGCCAGCGCGACCCGCTGCTGCTGACCGCCGGACAGTTCCCTTGGCCGGCGGTGACCGCGGCCGCCGAGGTTGACGATCTCGAGCATCTCGTCGACCTGCCGGGTTATCTCGGCCTTCGCCACGTTCCTGCGCCGCAGCCCGAACGCGACGTTCTCGAAGACATTCATGTGCGGGAAGAGGGCGTAGGACTGGAAGACCATGTTCACGTCGCGCTTGTTCGGCGGGGTGCCGATGACGTCCCTGCCGTGCAGCCAGATCGTGCCGCCGGTCGGCTCCTCGAACCCCGCGATCATCCGCATGGTGGTGGTCTTGCCACAGCCGGACGGTCCGAGCAGCGAGAAGAACTCGCCTTCGACGATCTGCAGGTCGATGGAGCGGACGGCGGCGACGATGTCGCCCCCGGTACGGAACTCCTTGGACACGCCCGCTAGCTCGATGGCCGGGAGCGTCTCATTCTCGGCCGGGTACGCGCGCTGGTCGGCGGCGGCAAGACCCTGCGCGTGCGTGTCGGTCATCTCCTGACGTGTCCCCTGTTCTCGGCGTTCCGCGAGCGCTGCGTCCCGCTCGGCGATGAGCTCGCAGCTGACGAGCAGATATTCATGCGATGTTTGCATGGAAGTATATCTAGATCCACTGATTCAGTAACAATCTGAGCACGAAGCGACTGATTCCGCATGGGCAGGGCGGCGGAAGGCGCGGGTTCCAGCGGTCCGGTCACAGCGCGCCGCGCTGCCCGCTACCCCAGGGGTCGCGTGCCTTACCGCTGTCCGGCGCTTATGCGCCGATGTAGCTCATGACGTGCTTGATCCGCGTGTAATCCTCGAAGCCGTACATCGACAGGTCCTTGCCGTACCCCGAGTGCTTGAAGCCGCCGTGCGGCATCTCGGACACGAACGGGATGTGGGTGTTGATCCAGACGGCTCCGAAGTCCAGCTGGCGGGCCGTGCGCATCGCCCGGCCGTGGTCACGGGTCCACACGCTGGCGGCGAGGCCGTACTTCACCCCGTTGGCCCAGCGGACCGCCTCGTCCTCCGAGCTGAACCGCTGCACGGTGACGACGGGGCCGAAGATCTCCTCCTGGATCATCTCGTCGTCCTGGCGCAGGCCGGCCACGACCGTGGGGGCATAGAAGAAGCCGGAGTCACCGACCCGCTGGCCGCCCGCCCTGACCTCGGCGTGATCAGGTGCCCGCTCCACGAACCCGGCTACCCTGGCGAGCTGGGCCGGGTTGTTCAGCGGGCCGTAATACGCGTCAGTCTCGTGTGGTCCGGCGGTCTTCACCGTCGCGGCCAGGGCGGCGACGGCGTCGGTGAGATCGGCCGCGATGCCCGGCCCGGCGAGGACCCTGGTCGCGGCGGTGCAGTCCTGGCCCGCGTTGTAGTAGCCGGCCTCGATGATCTGCTGGGCCGCCCGTTCGACGTCCGCGTCGTCGAACACCACGACCGGCGCCTTCCCGCCGAGCTCCAGGTGCACCCGCTTGAGCTTCGCCGCCGCGGCCTGCGCGACCTCGATCCCGGCCCGCACCGACCCGGTGATCGAGACCATCTGCGGTATGTCGTGCGACACCAGCGCCCGGCCGGTGTCCCGGTCGCCGCAGATCACGTTGAAGACGCCGGGCGGGAAGAAGTCAGCGGCGATCTCGGCCAGCAGCAGCGTGGAGACGGGCGTGGTGTCCGACGGCTTCAGGACGACGGTGTTGCCCGCCGCCAGGGCCGGCGCGAACTTCCAGACCGCCATCATCATCGGGTAGTTCCACGGCGTCACCTGGGCGCAGACGCCGACCGGCTCGCGCCTGATCATGGAGGTGTGGTCGGCCAGGTACTCACCGGCGGACCGGCCCTCGAGCACGCGGGCGGCACCGGCGAAGAAGCGGAGCTCGTCAGCGAGCGGCGGCACCTCGTCGGCCTGCGTCATGGCGACCGGCTTGCCGGTGTTCCGGCTCTCGGCGGCGACCAGGTCGTCGGCCCTGGCCTCGATGGCGTCGGCGAACTTCAGCAGCGCCAGGCTCCGCTCGGCCGGAGTGCTGTCGCGCCAGGTCTCGAAGGCCGTCGCGGCCGCCTGCAGCGCCGCGTCGACGTCGGCGGCGCCGGACAGCGGTGCCGTGGCGTACGCCTCGCCCGTACTCGGGTCCACTACTTCGCTGACGGCACCGCTGGAGGCGTCGGCGAACTGGCCGTTGACGAAGTTCCGCAGGGCAGTCATGGTGGGCCTCCTCAGGTCACGGGCTACGACTTTGACACGTATTGTGTCAGTAGACAAGCGATTCAGCACTCATTGAGCCTGATCACAACGAAATCAGTTGACATGCAGCGCCTGCGTGGCAGCATGGATGGTGCAAGGAGGCACATCAGATGGCACATCTGCAGGCCGCAGGGCCTGCTGCCGAACCGGCTGCCGAGCGCACGAGCGGGCGGGACCGGCACCAGGCTCCGATCGTCCTCGACGCGGTCTCCCGGCACATCATCGAGCAGTTGCAGCAGGACGGGCGGCGCTCGTACGCGGCGATCGGCAAGGCCGTCGGGCTGAGCGAGGCAGCGGTCCGCCAGCGCGTCCAGCGGCTGATCGATCTCGGCGCGATGCAGATCGTCGCGGTGACCGATCCGATGTCGCTGGGCTTCCGCAGGCAGACGATGATCGGGATCCGCTGCAACGGCGACCTGCAGCGGGTAGCTGACCTGCTGGCGGGTATGGAAGCCATCGACTATGTGGTCATAACGGCCGGCTCGTTTGACCTGCTGATCGAGGTCGTGTGCGAGGACGACGACCACCTGCTGGAGACACTCGGTCAGGTGCGCTCGCTGCCGGGTGTGACGACAACGGAGACATTCGTGTACCTGAAACTGCGTAAGCAGACCTATCACTGGGGGACCAGATGACCGGCACACCGGCACTCGACCACGCCGCCCTGCAGGAGGCAGCGAAGCGGAACCTGTGGCTGCACTTCACCAGGCACTCGGGGTTCGCCGATGCCGACATCCCGATGATCGTGCGCGGCGAGGGCCAGTACGTCTTCGACCAGCACGGCAAGCGCTACCTGGACGGGCTGTCCGGCCTGTTTGTCAGCCAGATCGGGCACGGCCGTACCGATGTCGCCGAGGCCGGTGCCCGCCAGGCCGGCCAGCTCGCGTACTTCCCGCTCTGGTCCTATGCCCACCCGCGGGCGATCGAGCTGGCCGAGCGGCTGGCCGGCTACGCGCCAGGAGACCTGAACCGCGTCTTCTTCACCACGAGCGGCTCCGAGGCGGTCGAGTCCGCCTGGAAGCTCGCCAAGCAGTACTTCAGGCTGACCGGCCAGCCGACCAGGTACAAGGTGCTGAGCCGGTACATCGCCTACCACGGCACCACCCACGGCGCCCTCGCCATCACCGGCCTGCCCGACATCAAGATGCCGTTCGAGCCGCTGACGCCTGGCGGTGTCCGGGTGCCGAACACGAACTTCTACCGCGCCCCGGCGTTCGTCGCCGACGACCTGACCGCGTTCGGCGTCTGGGCCGCGGACGAGATCGAGCGGGCCATCGTGCGCGAGGGCCCTCAGTCGGTCGCCGCGGTCTACCTCGAGCCCGTGCAGAACTCGGGCGGCTGCTTCCCGCCGCCGCCCGGCTACTTCCAGCGCGTGCGGGAGATCTGCGACAAGTACGGCGTGCTGATGGTCTCCGACGAGGTGATCTGCGCGTTCGGGCGGCTCGGCTACATCTTCGGCAGCGAGCGGTACGGCTATACGCCGGACATCATCACCTTCGCCAAGGGCGTCACGTCCGGGTACTCCCCGTTGGGCGGCATGATGGTCAGCGACCGCCTGATGGAACCGTACCTGAAGGACGAGCACACGTTCCTGCACGGCGTCACCTTCGCCGGGCACCCGGTCTCGTGCGCGGTCGCACTGGCCAATCTCGATGTGTTCGAGAAGGAAGATCTGCTCGGCAATGTCAGGGCCAATCAGGGCGCGTTCCGCGCGACCCTGGAGAAGCTGAACGACCTTCCCATCGTCGGAGATGTCCGCGGCGACGGCTACTTCTATGGCATCGAGATGGTCAAGGACAAGGCCAGCCGCGAGACGTTCGACGATGACGAGTCCGAGCGGCTGCTCCGCGGCTTCCTGTCGCACGCGCTGTTCGACGCCGGGCTGATCTGCCGCGCCGACGACCGCGGCGATCCGGTGATCCAGCTCTCGCCGCCGCTTACCTGCACCCAGGAGCACTTCGACGAGATCGAGCAGATCCTGCGCGGCGTGCTCACTGAGGCCTGGTCGCGCCTGTAAGCAGTTCCCGTGCCTCATGATCGTGGCGGGTATTCCTTGCTATGCCACGGAAACCCGCCACGATCATGAGATGGCCGTGCGATAGTGCGCTGGAAGAGAGCGCGACGCGTGCCGTCGCGTCCCGGGGCGGGAGGACTCCATGCGCATGATCAGCCCGGCAAGGTTCCTGCTGACCACGACGGCCGCGGCCGGCTCCGTCGTGCTCGCGGCCGCGATGCCAGCCGCGAGCGCCTCGCTGGCGCACGCGCCGGCGGCATGGCATGTATCACTCCAGGTGCCCGGGTCCAGCTTCCCCGAGTTCACGGCCGTCACGGCCACGAGCGGGAGCAGCGCGTGGGCATTCGCGGCCGTCGGCAGCAAGGCGCCGGTCGCCTATCAGCTCAGCGGATCAAGCTGGAAGTCGCACTCGTTCCCGGCCAAGGCGGGAGACTCCGTCCAGGCCGCCGCGTCCTCGTCGGCCAGTAACGTGTGGGCCTTCACGTTCACGGGTCAGGTGCTGCGCTTCAACGGCAGCAGCTGGGCCGCGGTGAAGAAGTTCAGCAAGGTGATCAATTCCGGCGTCGTCGTCAGCAGCACCGACGTGTGGGTGTTCGGATCACCGGGCCCCGGCACCTGGCACTACAACGGCCACAGCTGGACGCACTCGACCTCGGGCAGCGGGCTGAACGGCGGGAGCGCGCTGTCGGCGAGCAGCATCTGGGCGTACGGCGGCACCAGCGTGGCGCACTGGAACGGCAGCACCTGGACCAAGACCTCGGTCGCCAGCCTGCTGCCTAAGAACACGCAGCTCAGCCACTCGTTCGTGGGCGGCATCTACGCCGCCTCGGCCAGCAACGTCTACGCCATCGGCTCGGGCGGCCGCCAGGACGAGGGCGGCCCGCTGGTGCTGCTGCACTACAACGGCCATGCCTGGAGCCGGGTGGCCGAGAACACGAGCCTGGGCGACCCGACGGCGGTCATCCCTGATGGCAGCGGCGGCGTGTGGATCCCCGTCCGAACTGCCTTTCCCGGCGACGGCAGCATGGAGCACTACTCGCATGGCGCCCTCAGCAGCGTCAGGCTGCCGTTCTCGCCCCCGCACCTGCTGCTGGTCGCGGCGGCGATCGGCAAGCACACCACCGCGGCGGTCGCCGTCGGCTACACGCGCAAGTCGTTCAGCGCGAAGACGACGACGGCCGTTATCCTCCGCTACGGAAGCTGAGAGCCGCTGCCGGAGGTGTCCGCCGGGGACCTGGGAGGACCTAAAGGGCTCGTCTGTCCGGACTCATCGCGAAGAGTTGCCATCTCGTTACACGCGCTTTAAGGCCGCGGGGCACCTCTGCGGCGTCTGTATTAGTAGAGGGCGCAGAAACGGCACCGCGGGTGCCGGGCCGGGCCCTGGCGCGGTCGGTCGTTTGCGGGAGGCACCATGTCAGGTATGAGCACGTCAGGCACGGCAGGTACGGAAGGCAGCCAGCGGTGGGCCGCCCTGGACAAGCAGCACGAACGCCTCGTTGAAGCCTCCCATCCGCTGCTCGCCGAGCTCCGGCGCGATCGCCCCGACCTGGACCGGATCCTGCCCGCCGCGAGCTGACCAGGCATCCGGGCCGGCCGCGAGAGTTCGCGGCAACCAACGGCAGCCGTACAGCGTCTCATGAGCCGTAATTACTCCCGTGCGGTTAGAAAGACATTAATATGGCAAAAAGGATCGGGGTCCTGTCCGCGCTCGCCGTCGTGGCGCTCGGCCCCGCGCTGAGCCGGCGGGGCGGTCTCGTCACCTGCCAGGGGAGGCTGGGCGGCCAGTCGCCTGTCTCGGTGACCCGCGGCTAGCCGCGCCCGCGCGGTCAGGCGATCGCGCCGGCGATCGCCTGACGC
>DATLSX010000053.1:0-29419 GCA_035533915.1 Streptosporangiaceae bacterium | reverse complement strand
CCTGGGCACGAGGTGGCGGCCAAGCAGATGCGGGGCTTCGGAGGAATGGTGTCATTCCGGCATGCCGGCGGCGAGGAGGCGGCCGTGGCGATGTGCGGCCGGACCAGGCTGTTCACCCTGGGCGAGTCACTCGGCGGGGTCCAGTCGCTGCCCGCCCGCCCGTCCCCCACCCCCCGCCCCCCGGGTAAGCCAACCGCATCGATGGCCCGTTGGTGCTGCTATAGGGACACCAACGGGCCATCGATGCGGTTGGCGCAAGGAGCTGGCGGGACGCAAGGAGCTGGCGGTTGGCGCGAGGAGCTGGCGGTTGGCGCGAGGAGCTGGCGGTTGGCGCGAGGAGCTGGCGGGGGCGCGAGGAGCTGGCGGCGAGGGCGATGGCGGCGAGGGCGATGGCGATGGCGTCCGAGCCGAGGGCGCGCCGGGCGGCCTGTTGCTCGTGCCGCACGATGTGCATGACGGCGTTGATCAGCGCCAGGTAGCCCGGCACTGCGGCGAACTCGGCCGGCCGGCAGCGCGGCATGACGTGCCCGCTCAATGCTCGTGTCGAGGCTCTTGCCGAGCTGGCATCTCTCCGGCGAGCAAGGCCGCGGCCAGGGCCGCGGAACGAGGCCCGAGTCCGATTTCTGCGGCGTCTTTCAGGTCGGCCAGCGTATCGACATCCCGCCGCAGCCCGGCAATCCCAGGCAGATCGAGCTCGCGAGCGCCGGATGCCCGGTGGCGCGCGCTCGACCGCTGGCCGAACTGGGGAGTGAACGCCGCGCCTGGCACAGCCGTGTATAGCGTCGTGCCCGAGCCGTCCGCATCAGCCAGGAAAGCCTGTGTTGCCGACGAAGCCGCCGCCAGCGCGGTGGTCAGTTCGCTGGCACGCATGGCCGGCAGGTCGGCGGTGAGCGCGGCACGTCCCCGGCCTGGCCAGCGTGCCGTGACGAGCTCCGCGCCGACGATGAGCGCCTGGTTGAGACCGGGATCCGTGCTGTCAGCGGCAACCCGGGCGCCGAGAGCCGCGACCTGCGACCGCACGGCCGGGTCGTCACTGACCACCAGCACCGGCCCGACCAGCGGGCAGGCAAGCGCGGCCGCCACGGTGTCCACGGCCATGGCAAGTGCCAGCCGCTGCCTGGTCGCTGGCGGCAGTTCGGCGAGCCGTGACTTGGCCACGGCGAGTACCTTGACCGGAACCACCACCGACCAGCTCAGCGGGGTATCGATTGCCATAGCATCCGATCTTGCCTCGACAGGGAGTCGAGCGAGCGGGAAGACTGGCACCATGGGGTGCGGGAGAGTGCATACATGAGCAAGCGCGCGGACGGTAGCTATTCCAACGCCTGGCGGGGAGTGTCGAAGATCATTTTGCGGCCGACCATCCGGGCGCTGATGAAGCATGACTGGCAAGGCCAGGAGCATTTCCTCCCGTCAGGCGGAATGATCGTCGCAGCCAACCACCTCTCCTACGCCGACGTCCTGTCACTGGCCCTGTACTGCGATCAGGCAGGCCGCTATCCCACGTTCCTGGCCAAGTCCGGACTATTCAAGATAAAGATACTCGGGCCGATCATCGCCAAGCTGGGTCAGCTTCCGGTCTACCGCGGCCAGTCCGACGCTGCACTCGTGCTGCGCGACGCCGAGCAGGGCGTCAAAGACGGCGCCTGCGTGGTCTTCTATCCCGAGGGAACGGTCACCAGGGACCCAGACCTCTGGCCGATGCTCGCCAAGACCGGCGTTGCCAGGCTCGCCCTGGCCACGGGCGCCCCGGTCATCCCGGTGGCGCACTGGGGCGCGCAGGACATCCTGGCCTACGGCTCGTTCCGGCCGCACCTGCTGCCGCGCAAGACGGTCCGCGTTCTGGCCGGGCCTCCGGTAGACCTGTCAGAGTTCGACGGCAAGCCGCTCGACACCCCGACCCTGCGCGCGGCCACGGACAAGATCATGGCGGAGGTCACGGCCTTGGTTGGAAAGCTGCGCGGCGAGGTGCCGCCGGCGGAGCCCTACCATCCTGCGGTCGCACGCCGCATGCAGCGCTCCGCACTTCGGGCGCTCGCCGAACAGCGGGCACAAGGCGATAGCCCCGCCGACCCCGAGGTCACCGGCTCGTGACCGCGGCCGTGATGGGCTCGGGCTCCTGGGGGACGATCTTCGCCCAGGTGCTGTGTGATGCCGGAACCGAAGCGGTGCTGTGGTGCCGCAGGCCGGAAGTCGCGCAGACCATCAACAGCACCAGGTGCAATCAGGAGTACTGGCCGGAGTTCACGCTGCCCGCCTCGCTGCGGGCGACGGCAGACCCGGCCGAGGCACTGGCCAGCGCGGAACTCGTCGTGCTCGCCATGCCGTCCCAGACCCTGCGCGAGAACCTGGCCCGCTGGGTCGGGCTGATCCCGTCCGGTGCGATCCTGGCGAGCCTGATCAAAGGCATCGAGCTCGACACCTGCAAGCGGATGACCGAGGTCATAGCAGACGTCGCCGGCTGGCCAGCCGAGCAGACCGCCGTCATTTCCGGGCCTAACCTTGCCCGCGAGATCGCCGAGCGCCAGTACGCGGCGACCGTGGTGGCCTGCACCGACCAGCAGACCGCCGAGAACTTGCAGAAGGCATGCCACACCGGTTACTTCCGCCCGTACACCAATCCTGACGTGGTCGGCTGTGAACTCGGCGGCGCCGTCAAGAACGTGATAGCCCTCGCCGTCGGCATCGCCTTCGGCATGGGCCTGGGCGACAACACCAGGGCCATGCTGATCACCCGCGGCCTGGCCGAGATCGCCAGGCTCGGCGCGGCGCTCGGTGCCGACCAGCACACCTTCGCGGGGCTGGCCGGCATGGGCGACCTGGTGGCTAGCTGTTCCTCGCCGCTGGCTCGCAACAGGACCTTCGGCGAGAAGCTCGGCCGCGGCATACCGCTGGCCGACATCATCGCGAACACAAACCAGGTGGCTGAAGGCGTGACTTCGTCGAAGTCTGTTCTGGAGCTGGCGCGGCGGCACTCTGTGGAGATGCCCATCACGGAGGTAGTTGCCTCGGTTGTCTACGAGGGACTCGATGTCGGCCAGGCCGCGCTGATGCTCGCCAGCAGGTCGGCCAAGCCAGAGCGCTATGGCGTCTGACAAGCGGGGCCGTCAGCCCCGGGACCCGCGCAACACCGGCAGCTTCCGCCGTCTCCCGCGCTCGTCGGGGGCGGGTGCCCGCACCGGCCCTGAGCCAAGGCCTACGGCCGGCCCGCGGCGCGGCGACTTCGAGTATGACGATGTCAGGTACGAGCCAGCCGGGTACGACGAGCCGCGGTATGGCAATCCCGTGCGTGATCCCCGGTATGGCGGCCCTCGTCCCGAGCCCGGCTACCCAGACCGCGGCCACGGTCCTGACCCGGAGTTCCGCAACGGCGAGCGTCCAGGACCAGGACACGGTGACCTGGGGTATGCGGAACCGGGATACACGGAACCGGGATACACGGAACCGGGCTACGCGGAACCGGGATACGCGGGCCAGTGGCGTTCGGAACCGGGATACGCGGAACCGGGATACGCGGAACCGAGAGACAGCGATCCGCGGCGCGTGGACTCGCGGTACCCCGATGCACGGTTCGGCGGCGCCGGCCGCGATGGTCCCGGATACGGCGAGGCCAGGCCGAGCGAACCGCCCTACCCCGGCCTGGATCCGCTGCGCCGCAATGGTTCCCCGGCCGGCGAACCGCCCGCGTCCGTGGCACCCCTTCGCCCAGGCCAGCAGCGCAGCGATCCGAGATTCGGCCTTCCCTCGACCGGCGAGGATGTCCAGATGACTACCGATCCCCGCGCGAGCAGTGAGCGCAGGCTGTCCAGCGACCCGCGTCTCACCGACCTGCGTCTCACCGACCCGCGTCTCACCGACCCGCGATTCGCCGACCCGCGATTCGCGGACCCGCGCCAGGCCGACCCGCCATTCGCCGACCCGCGCCAGGCCGACCCGCGATTCGCCGACCCGCGCCAGGCCGACCCGCGATTCGCGGACCCGCGCGCGGGTGACCCCAGCCTGGCCGACCCCCGCCTGGCCGACCCGTGGGATCTGGCCGGCCAGGTCAAGCCGGCCAGTCAGCGGCGATCTGCCGGAAGAATGCTTGCGATCGAACCGCCACGCCCCGCCGGTCCGATGCCCATAAGCGATCCCGCTGGCTCCTCGGACCTTGCTGGCTGGTCCGATCCCGCTGGCCGGCCCGATCCTGGGCGTCCGCCCGAACAGCCTCGGCGGCCAGGCGAGAACACCAGGTCGGTGCACCTGCCGCTGCCACCGGTTCCGGCGCAGCAGCCACTGGCCACGCCGATCTACCGGACCGCGGCCTTCGCGTTCAGTTCGAGTGCGGAGTACGCGTCTGTGCTCGCCGACATCACGCCTGGCTTCAGCTATAGCCGGATCGACAATCCGACAGTGGAGGCGTTCTGCTCAGCGGTAGCCGCGCTCGAAGGAGTGAATCTCAGCTACCCGGTCGCGTCCCAGGCGTTCGCGTCTGGCATGGCGGCCATTTCTACCCTGTTCTGGACGCTTACCAGGGCAGGCGCCCACGTGATCGCGCCTGCGGCCGTCTACGGGGGTACCTACAGCTTCCTGCGAAACGTCGCGGCGAACTTCGGCGTGCAGACGGACTTCGTCGACATGACCGATCTCGGCCAAGTCAAGGCCGCGCTGCGGTCAACAACCTCGGTCGTCTACGCCGAGACGCTGGCGAATCCGACCGTCGCCGTCGCCGACGTCGCGAGCCTGGCCAGGCTCGCGCACGAGGCCGGGGCAATGCTGGTCGTCGACTCGACCCTCGCGCCCCCGGTCGTCTGCCGACCGCTTGAGCACGGCGCGGATCTGGTGGTGCACTCGGCGACCAAGTATTTCGGCGGCCATTCCGATGTCACCGGCGGCGTCATCACCGGACGTCCTGAGCTGGTCAAGTCGATCCGCCGGATTCGGATCGACACCGGCGGGTCACTGGCACCAGACGACGCTTACCTGCTGCGACGTGGCCTGGAGACGCTGCCCCTGCGGGTCAGGCGGCAGTGCGCTACCGCCCAGGTGGTCGCAGCGGGGCTAGCCAGGCATCCTGCGGTCCGCACCGTCTATTACCCGGGCCTGACCCAGCACCGCGGCCATGAACTGGCCAGACGCCAGTTCGACGCCGGTCCGGAGGGCACCAGGTTCGGGGCCATCGTCACGGTCGCGCCGTACGGCGGCCACGATGCTGGCCTCGCCTTCGCCGACCGGCTGCGGATCGCGCAGGTCGCCACCTCGCTCGGCGGCACGCACACCAAGGTCAGCCACGTAGCCTCGACCACGCACCGGCAGATGGATCAGGCCGCGCTGACCGCGGCAGGCATTGATCCGGGTTCGGTGCGGTTTTCGATCGGGCTGGAGGATGGCGAAGACCTGCTCGCCGATGCTATGGCAGCGCTGGACTCGCTGAGCAGGCGGTAGCGCGCAGGGACGCAGGTCGTCGGGAAAGCGATTCGGGGCACCCGGGAGGACAAGTGGCGAGCGAGCGCAGAATCAAGGTCGCGGTCGTGTTCGGCGGCAGAGGGCCGGAGCACGCGGTTTCCTGCCTAGGCGGCGGCAACGTGCTGCGAGTGATCGACCGTGACAAGTACGAAGTGATCCCGGTCGGCATCGCCAGGGACGGCACATGGCTCCAGGTCATCGACGACCCGGAGAAGCTCGCTATCACCGGCGGTGAACTGCCCTCAGTCGAGACCGTCGCCAAGCCCGATGCTCACGTCGTGCCGTGGGCTTATCAAGGCGAGACGGCAGTCGTGGCCAGCGTTCCCGGGCACATCCCGCACATCCTGGCCGACGTCGACCTGGTACTGCCCGTACTGCATGGCCCCTACGGCGAGGACGGCACCATTCAGGGCCTGCTCGAGATGTCTGGTGTGCCGTATGTCGGAGCCGGCGTCCTTGCCAGTGCCGTCAGCATGGACAAGGAGTACATGAAGCTGATCTTCCAGGCCAGGGGCCTGCCGGTCGGCCGGTACGTCGTGGTACGCGAAGCCGGCTGGCCGGCCGGGCACCAGCCGACGGACGCGCAGCGGCGGACCGCGGACGAAATCGCGGCGCTCGGCTGGCCGCTATTCGTCAAGCCCGCCAGGGGCGGTTCCAGCCTCGGCACCTCGAAGGCGAACGACCTGAGCGAGCTAGCCGACGCGATCGCGCTTGCCCGCGAGCTCGACCCCAAGGTGCTCGTGGAAGCGGCCGTGACCGCCAGGGAGATCGAGGTCGCGGTGCTCCAGGGCATCGACGGAGCCGGACCGGACACCAGCCTTCCAGGCGAATTGCGCCTCGAAGGCGGCGAGGAGTTCTACGACTTCGAGGCCAAGTACCTCGACCAGGCGAGCGGCATGCTGATCCCGGCACCGATACCTGCCGCCGATGCCGACCAGATCCGCGCGATGGCAGCGGCCGCGTTCGATGCGGTATCTGCCGAGGGCCTGGCGCGGGTGGACTTTTTCTATACCCCAGAGGGCAAGATCCTCGTCAACGAGATCAACACGTTCCCTGGAATGTCGCCGACGTCGTACTTCCAGAAGATGTGGGAAGCGACCGGACTGCCCTTCCCTGAGTTGCTCGACCGGCTGCTGCAGACCGCACTGTCGCGCCGTCAGGGCCTGCGCTAGCGGGCCGGACGCAGGCAGCCAGGACACGGCAGCCAGGACACGGGCAGCCAGGCGTGCTGACGGCGGGCAGCCGGTAGCGCTGCCCGCCGTCAGATTGTTCTCTTGCCAGGACACCGTCGTGGCCAGCGTGCGCCAGGCGCGGTGCCTACTTCTTGCCAGCGGCAGCCTTCTTCTTGTCGCCATTGACAAGGGCCTTGAAGTCGGCGCCGGCCCGGAACTTGGGGACCGAGGACTTGGGTACCTTGATAGCGGCGCCGGTCGCTGGATTACGCGCGGTACGAGCCGGCCGGTCCGTTTTTTCGAAGACTCCGAATCCGGTGATTGCCACCTTATCGCCCTTGGCGACAGCGTGCTGGATTGTGTCGAGAACTGCGTTCACGGCCTCAGTGGCGGTTTTCTTGTCCCCCAACCGGCCCGAGATCGCATCGATCAGGTCACGCTTGTTCATTTCCTCACTCCTGCGGTCCCCCAAACGGGAGGTCGTGCGGACCGGACGGCCTTGGTGGCCGGGTACGCGACCTCTGACCTGCCTGAAATTAGGCGATGCGACGGCGCAGCACAATCATCTCCGCGACTACGAGGCGTGTCGCTACTGAAAGCCTGTGCGATTCAGTAATAAAAGGTGCCTGCCTCTAGCGAATTCAATTGGCCGCGCCGGCGTTATGTTGTCTCGCCTCGCTTACCCTGAGCAGGTTTACTCAAACATCCCAGAGCTTTGCGCCTGCGCTCGCTCGGCGTCGGCCATGAGCTGGTCGAGTCGCTGCGCACCCCGGGTCAGGCTCGCGCCAGGCATCTTCAGGGCTGTGCAAATAGCCATGAAACGCAAATGAAGCTGAACTCGCACCTCGGCCTCGACATTCAGCGCAGAAAGGAGCCGCTGCGCGGCAAGAAGCCTCGCCGCGAGCGCGTCACCTGCGGCGGCATCGGGTCCGCTGCCCGGACTGTCCGGTTCTGGCTCAGTCATCGTCTCCACTTTGCCAAAAGGCCCGACGCAGGCCACCATCCGGGTCCTTCCGTCAGCACGCAACCCGGCGGGTTGTATGGTCCATACTTGGGAAACTGCGGCTGGCCGACCCCGAAGCGGCCAGACCGTCGCGTCGCACCAGTCGCGGAGTGAGGTCACCCCGATGAAGGTAGCCGTGGTCAAGGAGGCCGGCCAGGCCGAGCGCCGGGTCGCGCTCGTCCCTGAAGCTGTCTCCAAGCTCAGTTCGGCCGGACATGAGGTCCTGGTCGAGACAGGTGCGGGAGCTGGCGCCTTCGTGCCCGACGAAGCGTATTCCGACGCTGGCGCGGTTGTCGTCACCGCCGATGAGATCGCCACAGCGGACGTGATCTTGATGGTGGGCCGCCCGGATGCCGCTCAACTTGGCAGGCTACGGTCAGGCCAGGCGGTGTTCGGCCTGCTCGCGCCGCTGACCGACCCGGCGCTGACACGGGACCTCGCCGCCGCGGGCGTGACAGCGGTGAGCCTGGACCTGATTCCCCGCACCCTCTCGCGGGCACAGCCGATGGACGCGCTGAGTTCGCAGGCCAACATCGCCGGCTACAAGGCAGCGCTTATCGCGGCGGCCCAGTTCGGCAGGTTCTTCCCGCTGCTGATCACCGCGGCGGGCACCGCCCGCCCCGCCCGGGTGCTCGTCCTCGGCACCGGCGTCGCCGGCCTGCAGGCGATCGGCACGGCCAGGCGGCTGGGAGCGGTGGTCAGCGCGTATGACGTCCGGCCGGAGACCAGGACCGAGGTCGAGTCGCTCGGCGCTACGTTCATCGAGCTGACCTCGGTGGGGCCGGCCGGCGGTACCGGCGGTTATGCCCGGGCGCTCACCGACGCCGAGCGTGCTGCCCAGCAGGCCGAGCTTGCGGATCACATCGCGCGCCACGACGTGGTGATCACCACCGCCCAGGTCCCAGGTCGGCGGCCGCCGCTGCTGGTCACCGGCGCCGCGCTGAAGGCCATGGCTCCCGGCTCGGTCATCGTCGATATGGGCGCGAGCGCGCTGGGCGGCAACGTCGAAGGCTCAGCCCCTGGCCAGACCACCGTCACCGACCACGGCGTCACCATCGTCGGTGCCGACAACCTGCCATCGACAATGGCCGCGGCTGCCTCCGCCATGTACGCGCGCAACGTGAGCTCGCTGCTGAACTACATGGTCAAGGACGGCACGTTCACCGTCGACCTAGCCGACGAACTCGTAGCCGGTGTCGTGATCACCCATGACGGCAAGGTCGTCCACCCCGCGCTGGCGGAGAAGCAACCTGAGCCCGCCCAGGCCGCCGGATCCGGCGAACCGGCCCAGTCCGGCGAACCAGCCGACCCTACCCAGCCACCCGCGGCCGAATGAGCCGGAGGAATCATCCATGCTGCTGACGGACTTCATCATCTTCGTGCTGAGCCTGTGGGTGGGCTTCGAGGTCATCAGCAAGGTGCCAGCCACCTTGCATACTCCGTTGATGTCCGCGGCGAACTCGATCCACGGCATCGTCCTGGCCGGCGCGATCGTCATCGCGGCGACCGCGGACAACGTCGTCGGGTACATCCTGGCCTTCGTGGCGGTAGCGTTCGCGGCCATGAACGTGGTCGGCGGTTACGTGGTCACCGGCCGGATGCTGAAGATGTTCAAGCGCCGGACGGCTCCGGCGTCCGACGCGAGCGTGAGCGGCAAGGTGGCGGCATGAGCGGCACGTTCAACACGGTCATCCAGCTGATCTACCTGGCCGCCGCATCCTGTTTCGTGCTCGGTCTGCATCTGATGAACACCCCGGCTACCGCCAGGCGCGGTAACCAGGTCTCCGTCGCTGGCATGGTCGCGGCCATCGCCGCGACCGGTGCCCTGGTCATCCACGAAGGACAGATCAGCGCGACCGGCTGGGTGGTCATCGGCGCGGGCGTGCTCGTCGGCGGCGGGCTCGGCCTGTATGCCGCCAGGACCGTCAAGATGACGGCGATGCCGCAACTGGTCAGCATCTTCAACGCCGTCGGCGGCGGCGCGGCAGCCCTCGTGGCCATCCGCGACTACATGACCCTCGGCAGTCAGGTCGCGGCTTCGACGTCGGTCACCACGCTGCTCGACGTGATCATCGGCTCGGTGACGTTCTCCGGCTCGATCATCGCCGCCGGCAAGCTCCAGGGCATGATCACCTCGGCACCAGTCACGTTCCCTGGCGCGCGGATCGGGAACCTGCTGCTCGCCGCGACGGCGGTCGGCGTGGGCGCGTATGTCATCGCCTCGCCCAGCATGATCGGCCTGGGCGTGGTCATCGCCGCCGCGCTGATCTTCGGCGTGTCCATGGTCATGCCGATCGGCGGCGCCGACATGCCGGTCGTCATCTCGCTGCTGAACGCTTTCACCGGCACAGCAGTGGCGATGGCCGGGTTCGTCATCAACAACACCGCGCTTATCATCGCTGGCGCGCTCGTGGGTGCCTCCGGAGGTATCCTCACCAAACTGATGGCCGACGCGATGAACCGCTCGATTCCCAACATCATGCTCGGCGGGTTCGGCTCGGGCGACGCAGTGGTCGCGGTCGCCGGCCCCGCCGGAGCAGGCGTCCAGTCCATTGCCGCCGACGACGCGGCGATCCAGCTCGCCTACGCATCCAAGGTCATCATCGTTCCCGGCTACGGGCTCGCGGCCGCGCAAGCGCAGCATGAGGTGGCGGCGCTGGCCGACTTGCTGGAATCGCGCGGCGTCGAGGTCAGCTACGCCATCCATCCCGTGGCAGGCCGGATGCCCGGGCACATGAACGTACTGCTCGCCGAGGCGAACGTGCCGTACCCGCTGCTGAAGGAAATGGACGAAATCAACCCGGAATTCGCGCGGACCGACGTGTCGCTGGTCATCGGCGCCAACGACGTCACCAACCCGGCCGCCCGCCGGCCGGGAACCGCCATCTCCGGAATGCCCATCCTGGACGTCGATGCGGCCAAGTCCATCATCGTGATCAAGCGATCGATGAGCCACGGCTACGCCGGAATCGACAACGAGCTGTACACGAACCCCAAGACGTCCATGTTCTTCGCCGACGCGAAGAAAGGGCTCGCCGAGCTGACTGCCTCGGTCAAGACCCTAGTCGGCTGAAGTCCTGCGGCACTGAAGTCCTGCGGTCCTGAACTCATCCCGCGGCTTCGCCTGATCCGGCGCGCTCGGGCTGACTCCTTTGGCCCGGCTGACCCGCTCGCCTACCAGCGCCGAGCATCTTCCTGCCCTGCACCAAATTGCATTTAACCGCCATTTAAACTAATGGAAGTTATTTCGCAACAATGTATTAGATTGACAAGAAAATTATCTTCGCTAATAATAGAAGGGTCGCATAGGCCAGCCCGATCCGCAGGTCATTCGTTACGCAACCGAAAGGGGAGCCGTAATGGGACGACGTTTTGTATTACTAATGTCCGCCGCCGCTATTATTGTTTACGGTAGTACCGCGACCGCCGGCGCGACCGTTGCCAGGACCGCGTCAGCAACCACCCGCTATCACTACTGCACTTCCGCTGCCCCGCCGCTCGGGAGCACGCGGGTCCCCGTCGCCACCTGCTTCGCCACGTTCGCTCAGGCAGTCAGGGCTGCGACTCATGACGGTCTGCGGCTACCCGCGTCGACCCGCTCCGGTTCGATCACACCCGACCAGATCAATGCCTTGGCTACGCCAGGCTCTTCCGTCGTCATCGGCATCGACTACTCGGACTCCTACTACAGCGGTAGTTCATACCTCTGGTCGGCCGCAGCAGACTGCGGATACTACGGAATTGCGGTAATGCCCTCCGGCTGGAACGACGTCGTGTCATCCGTGCAGACTTATGGTGGCTGCGCTTCCACCCTGTTCTGGAACAGCTACTACGGCGGATCGACAACCTCGATCGGCAGGAACTCAGGAAGGGCGACCCTAGGCACGTTCAACGACGAGACATCGTCACAGCAGTGGTGCCCCGCGGCTCCGTGCGGATAGCTGGCGTGGCGCTCCTTTGACTGGAACACGGCGGTTCCGACCTGGCTCAGAGGATCGGAACCGCCGTGTTCGCCCCGCCCGGCTCCCGGGATACGTCACCTTCCCGTCGCTGCCGGAAGTCCTATTCGTTCGCAGATGCCGTGGCTGCCGGGAAAGACTGCGGCAGTGCCGTCCCGCATGATGCAGGCAACAAGCGGCGGTACCTGATGAACTTTGCTGGTGTCCGGAAACCTCTCGATTCCGGCACCATCGGGTCTGAGGAAGCCCTGCCTGAAGAGAAGAGCGCAGACGCTGAGCGCGTCACTTAGCGGGACAGGCTTCCCGGGCGTGGGACTGCCGGCAACGGCGATGGTCGTGTAGTCGCTGCTGTTCGGATCGGGAACTGTGTAGCAGCGCGCTCCCGATCTGTTCGTCACCGGCTGGTCCTGCACCACCGCGAATGCCGCACCAGCGCCGATCGCCACGACAGCCACGACGGCAGTCAGGACGGCCGGCTTGGGCCGCCGGCCACTCGGCCTGATACGCCTGCCTGTCTTAGCTGATCGTTTGACCACGTGCTCAAGCTGGCGCCTGGCCGCTTCCCGCCGGCGTGCCGGAAGAACCGGCATCTGCTGCGGGTGAAAATAGCTCACGGCCTTGCCTCCGGTCCTGTCACGCGCGCTGCGGGTCGGTCAGCGACATAGGCGCGTTCTCGCCGCTGGTCAGCTCCCGCAGGTGCTGGCGTGCCCGGGAGAGCCTGGAGCGAACCGTGCCCTCTGGTACGCCGAGCGCGACCGCGGCCTCCGCGTAAGTCAGCCCTGCCCAGCCGCATAGTGCGATTACCTCCCGTTCGGCCTCGCGCAACCCGCCCATCGCGCACAGCAGGTGCTGAGCCAGTCGTTCCTGGTCCACCTTGGTCACCGCATCCGCCGCGATGTCGTCCTCTTCCTGCGGCGGCGGGAGCTTGGCCAGCAGCGCCCGGTGCCTGCGCAGCGTGCGCTGAGCGTTGCGCGTGGCGTTGTTGGCCACCCCTAGGAGCCACGGCAAGGCGGAATCACCGCTGAACCTGACCTCGTTCCGGCGGCGCCACGCTTCCAAGAACACCGCCGACGTCAGGTCCTCGGCCATCGACCACGAGCCCGTCCGGCTGAAGCAGTGCGCATAGACCCGGTCCGCATGCCGTTCGAACAGTTCGCCGAAGGCCTCGCCCGCATACTCGTTGGCTGCCTGCGACCAGAGCTCTTGGTCGCTTGCCGCACGCCAGTCGATGCCCACACCCGTTAATGTCCGGCATCCGATGTCAGGTTCCACAATGAGTAAGCCTGACATCGGCCGGAAGGAGCGTCATCAGCCGGCCACTGCGCGGGGCACTGCGCGGCTGCACTGCGCGGGGCACTCAGCGGCTGACCGCGACTTCCGGCGCTAGCTGGTGCTCGTCCAAGATGCGGATGAGCTTGCGCTTGCGTTTCTGGTCGTCCCGCAGGGCTCGGAGATAGGCATCGAAGACCGGTCGGGTCCCGAGCAGGCCGTGACAACCGCGCGCGGCGGTCAGCAGCCGGACCATCCGCTGGTACGCCACCGGACTGGACTGGTCTCTGAGCGACTCGATCTGTCGCAGGTATACCGCGAGCGCGTCAGCGGGACGGCTTGCGGCGACCAGGTCGGCGAGCCGCAGCCACTGGTCTTCGCTGGCGATTCCGGGCGCCGCCTCCCAGGCAGCCGCCGCCTCCCCCGCGGCGATCAGCACGTCGATCAGCACCGGCGCCGTCGGCGGCCAAGATGGCTGCCGCCCGGACCGGGCAGCGGCATTGGCGTCCGCACGCAGCAGGCCCACGGCCCATTGCCGGGTCTGCGGCCAGTCCCCTGCCTGCTCCGCCGTCGCGCGCAGGCTCTGATATGCCGCCAGATCACGGCAGGCTTCGAACTGACCACGCCGCACCGCTAGGGCATCGGCGATCCGGCCGAGTGCGACGTACCGCCGAGCGACGAAATCGGCGAGTTGCTGGTCGGGGTCTGCCGCCGCGCGCAGGCCGCGCTCTGCCCATTCCAGCGCCTCGGCGACGCGGCCGCCTCGTTCAAGCTCGCAGGCTATCCGCCAGTGCTGGCGGCCCCGCGGATCCAGGTTCGCCGCCAGCAGCGCGACGACGGCGTCAACGTCGCCTGCCGCCCGCAGCAGCCGTTCAAGTACGTGCTGTTCTGTCCGGCCTGCCGGGTTGCGCTGCCACGCCGCCGTCACGCTCGCCCGAATCCGGTCAAAGCCAGCCTTGCCGAGCAAGCCGTCGTAGTCGGCGATCTCGAGAACCGGGATAGCGTCGCCGCTGAGCAAGCGCTCGGCGAGAAAATCGGCAAGCTCTGCGGCATCCGCCGGTGCCGCCGCGCAGGCGCTGCGATGCACCGCTGTAAGTTCGGCTGCCGCATCGTGGATCAGCCCGGCCGGGTCTGCGGCATGCTGGCACGACCTGGCCATCAGGTTGAGCGCATACTGCGCTGCCGCGATCGCGATCGCGGCCGCGGCCTGGCCATCCGCCGTCAGCCGGGCGAGTGCCCCGCTCACCTCCCGGACCCTGCGGGCATAGCGCCACGCCTCACCCGCGTCGATGTAGCCGTACCTGCCGAACTCGCCTGCCGTAAGCAGGTCATCCAGCCGGGACTTGATCCCGGGCAGGTCGGCCGCAGCGCCGGCGGCACGCAACTCAAGGCTGCGCCGCCATTCGTAATCCTCGGCCATCCGCTCGCGGACCAAGTCAAGCAGGTCCTCACGGCTCAGCCCGGCCAGCCAGGAATGCGGTCGGCTGAGCCGGATCCGTCTCCTGGGCTGGCCACGGCCACGCTGCGCCGGGACAGCCGGCGGGTGCAGCAACGTCAGACCCACGGCCACGCAGTGCTTGCAGAAGAAGCCTTCCCGGCCATACGGGCAGTCACATTCCCCGCGTAACCCGCCTTCGCCGCCGCGGATCAGCGTCACGAAGTAGACGTCGGAACCGCGGACGGCCGCCGTGATCTTGTCGCCCATCGTCTTCAGGCTGCCGACCGTCGCGAGGTAGTCCTGACCACGCAGGAAAGAACGCTGTCCCGCCTTCGCGAGCAGGTCCGCCTCGGTGAAGTCAGGGCCGGTATCAGTCGTCACCTGACCATTGAACAACGGCCTGCCGACAATTAGTAGCGTACCGCGACGGCTTAGTAACGCGATCGGACGGCCTGGTCGCCCAGGGCCAGGTATTGCGAGATGGCCTATTGAATATTTCCTCCACATAGGTAACGATCGTTCTGATCGCTGAGAAGAGGCTAGGCAGTGTAAGCCAGCGCAGCGGAAGGTCGCCGCCATGTTTCTTGCCGCAACGGACTTCACCCAGCAACTCGATCCCCTGAACTCGACCCTGGGCAGCACCCTGGTGGCGCTGCTCCCGCTCGCATTGTTGCTGGTACTCCTGGCAGTGATGCGGGTAACCGCCTGGCTGGCAGTGATCATCGGGGCAGTCGTCACGATTGTCATGGCGATCACCATCTGGGGCTCCTCGGCCGGCCCGACGTTCCAGGCCTGGGGGATCGGGGCGGGGACCGGGATCTGGTCTATCGACTGGATCGTCTTCTGGGGGGTGGTGATCTACAACGTCCTAGTGGAGACAGGCGCCTTCGCGCACTTCCGGCACTGGCTGGTCACCCAGGCCACCGCTGATATCCGGGTACAGGCGATCCTCATGGCCTGGGCCATGGGAGCGCTGCTGGAGGGCCTGGTGGGGTTCGGCTACCCGTGGGCCGTGATCGCGCCCATCCTGGTCGGTCTCGGGGTGGCGGAGATTGACGCCATCCGGGTGGCCGCCATCGGCAACAATGCCCCGGTCTCCTACGGTGCCCTGGGCGCCCCAATCATCGCCCTGGCCGCCGTCACCAACGTGCCGCTGCTCAGCTTGTCCGCCTCGGTGGGCCGGATCGTGGCTCTCCTTGCCCTGCTTCCCCCGTGGATCCTGATCTACCTGGTCACCGGGCGTCGGGGCCTGCGAGGCATCTGGCCGCTGCCCGTCGTGGGCTCGCTGTCCTACATCCTCGGCCAGTTCCCTACCTCTCAATTCCTCGGGCCCTATCTACCTGACGTGATCGGCGCCATAGTCTCGTTCGGTGCGCTGCTGCTGTTGCTGCGGTACTGGCGGCCCGCCGAAACACTTGGCTTCGGGGGAGTCCCGGTCCCTGCGCAGCCGGCTCCGGCGGAGCCCGAGCCGGTGCCAGCGGGCACAGGCTCCACTGGCGCCGCACCCGAGGCCGCGGCCGCTACGCCGACACGCTCGGGAGTGCGCGAGGCGGTCCCCGGTTTCACCGCGTTCGGCATCCTCATCGTGGTGGTGGTGGCGGGGACCGGACCGTGGTCCCACCTCGGCGACTACACGTTCGTCGCGCCAGAGGTCAACGCGATCAGCTCGCTGTCGCACCACGCCGTCTCGGTGGCCTGGAAGTTCGCGCCCGCTATCGCCGGCACCTGGATCCTGATCTCCCTGCTCGTAATCCTGGCCGTGCTCAGGGTAGGGGTGACACAATTCGGGACCGCGCTGAAGCGCAGCTTCTCGCAGATGTGGGGAGCGCTGCTGGTCGCGCCGATCGTGTTCGGGCTGGCCCAGGTGTTCAATTACTCCGGGATGGCCAGCACGCTGGCCTACGGCTTCTCCCGGGTTGGCACCTGGTTCATTCTGCTGGCACCGATCCTGGGCTGGATCGGTGTCGCGCTGTCGGGCAGCAACACCTCCACCAACGCGCTATTCGGCGGGTTCCAGTACGCCGTTGGCGGCCTGCTGCACATGCCCGTGCTGCTGCTGCCGTCGCTCAACTCAACAGGTGCTGAGGTCGGCAAGCCGGTTGCGCCGCAGACCACCAGCGTGGGGGTTTCGACCAGCAGCTACGTGCGCCGGGAAGGCGAGGTAATCAGGCATAACTTCGGCTGGACGCTGGTCATCCTCGGATACCTCATCCTGATCGGCCTGTTCTACTTCTACCTGCTGCCGGCAGCGATGCGGCTGTGAGCTGCCCCAGCCACTTGACCCGCTTGGTTCCCGGTACCGGCACGAACGGTCTATCTAGCCGTTCCGCCTAGGGCGTGTTGCTGAACCCATTGAGGACCCAGCTCTCTTCTCGGATGGTCGACAGCGCGGTGAGTTCCAGCACTCCCAAGGACTTCCAACCTAGCTCGCACAACGGGCTCCGAGCCCTTCCGCGGATCGCCTGCCACGCCATGCCAGCACCGCCGGGGAAGGGGTAGATAGCGGTCGGAATGAAGAGGGCGCTGGACTCGGCAATCGGCTTGCCCAGCAGCTCGACGAGCGCGTCGGAGATGCTCGGGTTACTGATGCCTGAGGAAGTGAGAAGAAGTTTCATGAAAACCTTCCCTCTAGGGTGTGTTGTCGCTGACCCACAGGGCTACCTCGGCCGATCGCTCCGTGGGCACGACAACGCCCAGGTCGGCGAGACGAATGCCCGCCGCATGCCGAGTGCTTCGAAGAGGGTTGCGCACTCGTCGACATCGGCGCAGTAGAAGTTGACCTGGACACCCCGCGGAGCCAGCTTCGGTCATGGTTACCCTGGTCCAAGGCAGGGCATCACCCGATGACCCCGCCCTGGCCGGGTACTGGGCGCAGGGCCGCCAGAAGGTAAAACCCCCGCTCGATTCCTACACCGTGCGCCTGCTGTCCAGGCAGGACGGGCGGTGCGGCCTGTGCGGGGAGAACCTGCTGACCCCTGACCAGCCTCCCCAGTCCCCCCGGGGCTGGGAACACTGGTTCCTGCAGGTCACCAGGAAGGCGATCACGGCGGACTACCTGGTCCACCACGGCACGCCCAGCGCCGCACGCGGCAAGCGAACACGCCTCGTACACGCCACCTGCCACCGGAGCAAGCATCCGCCCCGGCTGGCGCAAACACTGTGATGCCGCAGCAGACGACCTGAACCGCCCAAGCGGCTTGCTTGGGCCGCGTGCCGCGACGAGTGGCATGCGCGGTCCTGAGGGGGCCCTGGTGCAGCAATGCACCGGGGCTACCCGGCCGACCTCCGTCTCGGATGTCTCAGGCGGTCTCCCGCATACGCCCTGACCTCGGCGGAAGCAGCGCGCGTGTTCGCGGCTAACCTGCTGCGTCTCGCCCGTCTCAAGCCGTCCCGCAGGGTCTCGTGCACAAATCGGTGCACAAACCAATCCTTGACCTGCGAGTTCTCGGCAACCTCGCGATCGCAGGTCCGCCGTTCCCGGTGACGGCGCCTCGCGCGCCCTTGCGCACGGCGGCTTGGTCGAGTCGATCGCTGATCTCGCGGAGCCGCGCCGCGACCTAGTCGATCCGCCCGGTATGCGGTCATCTCGGCCCATGTTGTACGCACGCAGGCCCAAGGACGCTGGGACGATCCAGCCAGTAGGGCTAGGACGTTTCCATCAGTAGACTTGGGACGATTTAGTCAACAGCCCAGCTCGCTTCTAACCAGCTCGCTTCTAATAGGGTCACCACATGAGCCCAGCCATCCGAGGCCATGTCAGCCGCGACGCGCTTCCCGTTCTCGATCATCTCCTCCACGAGGAACCCGCCATCCTGCTAGAGGGACCCCGCGGATCGGGAAAATCTACCCTCTTGCGCGAGATCGCCGCCGGGCGGGACGCCAGGGTTGTCGATCTCGACGACGAGGCCGTCATCGCCTTCGTCCAGCAAGACCCCACCACGGCCCTAACCTATTCAGGATTGGTGGTGGTGGATGAGTTCCAGCGGGTACCAGCCGTGCTGTCAGTGGTGAAGCGGATCGTTGACCGGAGCAGCGAACCAGGGCGGTTCCTGCTTGCAGGATCGGTCAGCGCACGCCTGCTTCCCACCGGAGCGGAGACCCTGACCGGACGTGTCCACCGGATGCTGCTGCCCCCGTTGTCCACCGCCGAAATAGTAGAAAGCGACAGCAGACTGCTGCCGGCGCTTCTCAACGACGACGACCCCGCCCCCATCGCCTCCGACTGGCGCCGCCCAGACTACTTCGAATTCCTTGCTGCCGGCGGTTACCCTGCGGCGCTCGCCCGCCCTACCCGCAACTCGAGGCGTCGCTGGTTCGCGAGCTACCTCGGATCAGTCGCCGAACGCGACCTGCCGCAGGTCGCCGACATTCGTCATCCCGGCGCCCTGCCCCGCCTGTATCGGCTCATCGCGCAGCAGACCTCTACGGTTATGGGCCGCACTGTTCTTGGCGAGCAACTGGGCCTTGCTCCCGCGACTGCCCGCGCCTACCTGGATCTGCTCACCCACGTATACCTCGTCCGCGAACTCCCCGGCTGGACCGCAGGCATCTCAGCCAAGGCCGGCCGCCGGCCCAAGATCCATGTAACCGACACCGGCCTCGCGGCGGCGGCCATCGCCGCCGACGGGCATCGGCTCGCCTCCGGCCAGCTCGCAGGGCTCTTCCTCGAAAGTTACGTCGTGACCGAACTGATGAAGCAGGCCATTCTCGTCGACGAACCGCTTACCCTCGCGCATTTCCGGGACCGTGCAGGTATCGAAGTCGACATCATCATTGAGCGCCCTGACGGCCGGGTCATCGCCATCGAGGTCAAGTCCGCCACGACAACGAACCAGGCCGATGCCAGAGGTCTCCGCTTCCTCAGCGACCGGCTTGGCGACCGCCTGCAGGCCGGACTGCTCCTGCACACCGGTCCCCTGACCGCCCGCCTGTCCGAGCGGATCTGGGCTACCCCGGTCAGCGCCCTCTGGGGCGGCACCGCAGCCGCCGACCCGCCAGTTCCCGTCAATGACGCCGGCCGCCTTTGACCGGACGGGCAGGACCACGGCCACGCACGCTGGACCGCCACCCACACTGGCAAGCCACCAGCTCAGGTGGCGCCTCGACAGTGCTGGCCGACACCGCAACCCCTGTCGCGAAGCCCTTTGCGGGCCGCCGGAATTGCCGGGCCCGCCACCCAGAGACCGCACCAAGCCGCTTCGAGCCGAGCAGCGACACCGGTCCCGATGAACCGATTCTTCATGTTTACTACCCATTCCCAACAGCCCCGGCTGGGTCGCGGGAGGCCGTGTGGGAGGCCGACCCGTGCGCGAAACCATGCACAAACAACAGTTAAGGGGCCGATTCCTTGTTCGAAATCGGCCCCTTAACCTTGGTAGCGGGGGCAGGATTTGAACCTGCGACCTCTGGGTTATGAGTGCAGTAATTACGTTCAAACCACTTATCCACATCTTCAGCCGTTGGTATTAAACTGCTGGTCACAGGCCATATTTTAGTGACGAAAGGTATCGGGTGCTGACGGGGGATGCCGACGGAGCCGCTGCCATTCTGCTGCCAACGACGACGAGGTGCGATCGATGGGCTGGTCACAGAAGAGGATCACCAAGGACGGCGGCAAGCGGTACCGCGCGTGCTACCGCGACGCCCGCGGCCAGATCCGCAGCGCCGGCACGTTCTCCAGCAAGCGCGATGCGGACAGGGCGTGGCAGCGCGCCGAGACCAAGCTCGCTGAGGGGCGTCTGAATGATCCGCGCCGCGGCCGGCAGACCTTCAGCCGCTACGTCAGCGAAGAGTGGCTGCCGCATCACGTGATGGAAGTGACCACCCGCGAGACCTACACGTATCAGATCGGCAAGCACATCCTGCCGTGGTTCGGCCCCATGCGGATGAACGAGATCATGCCGGCTCACGTGCGTGAGTGGGTGTCCGGCCTCCAGGCCAAGGGTGTCAGCCCGGCGACGATCCAGAAGGTCAGGTTCATCTTGAGTGCGATCTTCACTGCCGCCTTAGACGATGTGACGTTCCTGCACCCGTGCAAGGGCGTAAAGACCCCGACCGTGCCGAGGAAGCCGCTCAAGATCATCACTCCGGAACAGTTCGACGCGATCCATAACGCGATCCCCGACGAGGCATTCAGGCTGCTGATCGAGACCGACATCGAAAGCGGCCTGCGCTGAGGTGAGCTGACCGAGTTCCGCGCGAAGGACTTCGACCCGGTGACCCGGATATTGACCGTCAGCCGCACCGTCGTCCAGGTAGACCCGAAGTTCCATCCGGCCGGGCAGCGGTTCCTGGTCAAGATGTATCCGAAGGACAAGGAGTACCGCCGCCTCAAGCTCAGCCAGCAGCTCGCCGCCAAGCTGTCGGCGCACATCACGGCCAGCGCGCTGGGCGAGGACGACCTGCTCTTCACGATGCCGCGCCGCGCCCGGCCCGCCGCCCGGCTTCGCGTCCTGCCCGACCCCGCCACGCTGGGCTTCACCACGCCGAACGCCGCCGGGCGGCAGTACCGGCACGGAACCATGAGCGGTTACAACGCCGGGAAATGCCGCTGCCGGCACTGCACCAACGCCGCCGCCAGCTACCGCGCCAGCCGCCGGGCCGCCGGCAAGGACCAGCCCCGCAAGTCCCGGACCGTAGACACCGACGAGGACGGTCACATCTCGCGCGACTGGTTCCGGCTGAAAGTCTGGAACCCGGCACTGGACCGCACCGGGCTGCCGTTCCGCGTGCGCGCGCATGACCTCCGCCACGCGCATGCCTCCTGGCTGCTCGCCGGAGGCGCGGACCTGCAGATGGTCAAGGACCGCCTCGGGCACGGCAGCATCTCCACCACAGAGAGATACCTGCATACCCTGCCCGATGCCGACGACGCGGCACTCGACGCATTCGCCAAGATCCGCACCCGGACACGCGGCAGGTCAGCGTGAACCCGCGCAGCCGCCGCGCAGCCCTGTACGCGATCGGCGTGATCGCGATCCTGGCCAGCGCCAACGCCCTGACCCACAGCTACGCCGGGCTGTATGACTGGGCGGCGCATCACCAGCTGGCCGGCTGGCAGGCCATGTCGTGGCCGGCGGAGATCGACGTGTTCCTCGCGATCGGCGAGCTGGCCCTGTACGTCGCTTACCTGGATGGCTGGCCGGCCCGGCAGCGGATCTGGCCGTGGGCCACCGCGCTGACCGGCCTGGGCGTCAGCGTGGCCGGGAACATCGGCCACGTCCAGCCCCACCCCGGCCACCCGGTCATCCTCGCCGACCAGCTCACCGCCGCCGTCAGCCCGCTCGCCGCGTTCGCCGGCCTGGCCATCGGCCTGCTCGTGCTGAAAATGACCCGCCAGCAAGCCCGCAGCAACGCCCACCATTTGGTTTCCGCAATCGGCCAGCCCAGCCAGCCCGCCACGGCAGGCCGACTGCTGTCCGTGGCGGGACCAGCAGCCGTGGTACCGGGCCGGTCGCCGGGAGCGCCGCACGAGACCGGCGCCGCACGTCCGCCTGACGAGACCGGCAAGACCAGCACTGCCACGCCGCCGGCCGCCGACGACCAGGCCGGGGACACGAACCCGCCTCCGGCGGACGCCGATGCTGATACGCGGCCTGGCCTGCTGCGCGAAGCCAGCCTCATCTACCAGGCTGCGGCCGCCAACGGCGAACGGATCAGCCAGCGTGCCCTGGCCCGCCAGCTCCGCGATCACGGCCACCGCTTCCCCAACGAGCACCTGCACGCCATCGCCGCCAGCATCGGCCTGACCACCCAGAAGGCCGCATGACCCGGCGGAAACAGGCAGTCCGCCGGGCACCAGAGGTCACGGAGGCCGTGCCAGGCAGCGAACAAGACGGTCCCCTCGGAGACCCCCGAGCTGACGAAAGAAGGTAGTGCCATCCGACGACGACCCAGGCGAAACCCTGCCCGAGATCCTGAGCGCCGCGTTCGACACGTTCGAAGCGGTCCGGCACCTCGCCCGCCGCTGCGAAGACCAGGCACCGGATCTGTTCCCTGTGTTCATGTCAGCAGCGGCTGCGGCAGCCGCCGGCCGGGATGCGATCGCGCACGCACCGGCCCTGCCGGTACTGACCCGCCAGGTATCCGTCACCAGCCAGCCCGGCATTGACGCCGGCCCGGAACAGGCCGCGGACTCGATCGCCGCGTCCGCGTCCGCGCTAGCCACGGCACTCGGTCACTGGGCCGCGCTCGCGCCAGACCCTCGTGATCGCCGTGCCTGCCGCGACGCCGCATCCGCCGCAACCCAGATCTGCCATCTCATGGAGCGCCGCCCGTGACAGCTACCCTCGGCGACTTCCTGACCCAGGCAGGCCAGCGCATCACCATCGCAGCACAACTCCACGAGAACCTGCCGGCGAACCCGCACCCCGCGGTCATCACCGAACTGGACCGGCTGCTCACCGTCATGGCCCGCTACGCCAGCGACGGCCTGACCCCGCCCGGCACCAAGCCGGCGCGACCCGCCTTGGGGGCACTGGAGCTGACCGGCGCCGGCGCCGGCGCCGGCACTCATGCTCAGCCGCGCTGCCCGCAGCATCCGCCAAGCTTGTGACCCCGCCAGCCCGGGCAGCAGCACCGCACACCCGGTCGCGGCGCACCTGGCCGCCGCCGCGGACTGCCTGACCGCAGGCCGCGACCTCATCCGCACCCACCACCCCGCCACTGCCGGGGCCGCCGCCCCGCTGCGGGCGGCAGTCCTCCACGACCCGCCCGTCACCACAGCACTGATCCGCGAACTATCCGGCTACGCCCAGGCCCTGGCTCCGGCCGCAGCCCGGCTCGCACAGGCCACCACAGACGGCACCAGCCCGCCCGCCGCGAGCGACGCCTTACGATCAACGGTCGGCTGGCTCACCACCGCCGGCACCTCAGCCAAATCAGCCGAAGCACCCGACCCCGCTGCCGACGCCGACCGGACACTGCTGCACGCCATCCCCGCGAACCTGCTCCCGCCCAGGCACCAACCCACCCCCACCCAGGCAACCCTCCCCGAACTATGCGCCGGCACCACCGCCACCGCAGCCCGGCTCCGCCACCTCGCCGAACAGCCACCCAGCTACGCCGCCTGGCCGACGCCAGCCGCAGCGGCCTGCTGGCGGCACAACGCACTCGCCGCCGCCATCATCTGCCACACCAGCGAACTCCTCCTCACCACCCTCACCGACCGCGCCCGCCAGCTCGCAGCCCCCGAACCGCTCCAGCACAACCTGGCCGAGAGCGCCGCCACCATGCGCAGATCCTGGCAAGCCTGGCAAACCGTCGCACACACCTGGTGTCACCTGGGACCCGCTCACCACCGGCCCGGACCGCCAGCTATCCCAGACCGCCACCGAACTCGACGACCTCGTCCTATGGCTCGGCCGCCTCGCCCGCACCAGCACCCCCGCCCGCACCAACACCGCCGAGCCGCGTCACCCCGCCGACCTCGCACCCGCCACCACCGACATCACCACAATCCTCGCCGTCACCGCCCGCGCCGCCGACGCCGTTACCCAGATCACCCGCCAGGACCGGCACACCGCCAACCAGGCCGCCGCCGCAGGCAGGATCTACTCCCCGTCCCGCCTGCTCCCCAAGAGCGCCGACCTGACCCGCGCCTACCGGTACCGCCACGCTTCACCCGGCCAGCTGGCCGATCTACGCGCGAACTACCAGCACGCCATCGCCGCCACCGACACAGCGACCGCCAACCTCGACAGCATCCTCACCACCACCGGAGAACCCCACGCACTGGCCCGTACACTGCGCCGCAACCAGCCCGCCCCCACCCGCCGCCGCAGCAGCAAGACAGCCATCCCACGCACCGCCGCCATCGCAACCCATTCTCCTGGCACGGGCGGGATCGAGAACCTCTTGCATCAGCTGAACATCACCGACCCAGAGCTCCTGCTCCGCGCCGTCGCCCTCGACCAGGCCACCCGCGACCTCACCACCGAAGCAACCGCCCGCTCACTCAAACTCGGCCACACCACCCGCCACGCCTGGCCCGCCCCCGGCAACCATCCTGACGACCGCCGCAACCACAGCGCACAGCTAGCCGCCCAAGACCAGCCAGACACCCCCGCCGACCCGGCCAGACCGGGAACGGCCCATGCCAGTAACACGGCAGCCCCACGTCTGGCTAGACGGTAAGCAGCTGCCCTCAAGCTGGCGGCATGGGCACAGTTCGCGCCCGCTCACAGCGTCCCGTTTCAATTGCCGTCCGATGCTCCCGGACCGCGAACCTGGCCCTCAGTGGGCAGCCGTATCGGTGTCCTCACTATGCCGGCCTCGCGGCCTTCACCTAGCCCCGGATAATGCCGAGAATCGGGGTCAGGGCCTTGGACACGGCGAGGAGCCGGTCGCGGGTGAACTCGGTGAGCGTGGGCGTGGCCCGCAACCACAGCGACCCGTCCGGCAGCTCGCTGACCTCGCAGAACGCGCCGCTGGCCCTAGCAGGCGCCGCGCCGCCGAGGCGCACCGCGAGCTCCGGGGGGATTCTTGTGGACGGGGTGCAGTGATGGGTCGCGGATGATCTCGATCGGCCGTCGCATGCCGAGGGCCTCGTGCGGCCGGACCTCGTTGAAGACGTGGCGGTAGTGCTCGGCCTCGCGGTGCAGGTCGGTGAGGGTGGCGATCTCGGGGGCGTGCCGGTAGAGGTGCTCGTACTTCAGGGATCCGAAGGCGCGCTCGCGGACGCCGTTCTGGCCGGGGCTCTTGGCCCGGGTGCGGATGTGGAGCAGCTCGGGCCGGGAGGCGATGAACTTCGCGAACGCGGTGCCCTTGAACGCGGCGCCGTTGTCGGTGACGAGCCTGATCCGCACCGGGTCGCCGGTCTCGGCATGGGCGGGCAGCAGCTGGGCGAGCGGCTTGCCGCCGAGCCGCTCGGCCTCGGCGACTGCGATCTTCACGGCCTCGATGGCGTCGGCTCCGGTGCAGGTCGGGGAGATGTGCCAGCCGTGCTCGTACTTGGAGAAGTAGTCCGTCACCCCGGCCAGCCGCCAGATCCCGCCGGTGGTGGTCTCGTACTCGGAGAAGTCCAGCTGCCACACCTGGTTGCACCGGTCGGGAGGGTCGGCGAACGCGGCCTTGCGGGCCTTCGCCAGCTCGCGGCGCTGCCCGGCATAGTCCACGGGCTGGAGCAGGCCGCGGCGGCGCATCGCCCGCTCGACCGCCGACACCGACGCCTGGTGCCCGTCGGCGGCCATCATGGCGTGGATCTTGCGGTGCCCCCAGGCCGGCCAGTCCGCGGCGTACTTCGCCGCCAGCGGCTCGGCCGCGTCGACGGCGGGGGCGGGCCACGGGCCCTTGACGACCAGGTCGCCGGACCGGTGCCGGGCCAGCCTGCGGTGGTAGGTGCGGCGCGGGATGCCGGTCAGCTGGCAGAACCTCGAGACCGGCATCTCCGCGTCGGAGCGGATCATCTCGAGGTCCTCGAAGGGGCCAGGCGGCCCTCAGCGCTCTTCTACTGCACCCGCAGCTCGACGTGCGCCTCGCCCAGCGCCGTCGTCAGGTCCTCGACCTGCGCCGCCAGCTGCTCCTCCCGGCTCGACGGCCGCGAGCTGCCGCCCGCCGCCAGGCCGAGCTTCCCGGCCTCCAGGAACTGGCGCTTCCAGTTCCCCACCGACTGCTCCGACACCTTCGCCTGACGCGCCGCCTCGGCGACCGTCACCTCACCGGCCAGCACCGACAGCACGATGCGGACCTTGTCCTCCACCGGGAACACAGGGGGCCTGCTCATGATCAACTCCTTGGCTCAGGGATCAACTAATCCCTGTGCCAGAAAGTCTGACGCACGACATCCGCACTCAGCCACACCCTCTGCCCGCTCCTTTCCTTCCGCCCCGACCCGGCGATCATCCCACGCACGCAACGTCCCAGCCCGCTCAGCCGAAGGCCGGCACGGGCAACCGCGCTAGTCCCGTTGCAGGGAACGTTTGCCCTGTGATGGGGCGGCTGGGTGAAAGATGAGCCGGTGAGTTTCGATCTCGCGGTTCTGGCGATGGATGAGCTGGCTGACGCTCCTGCGGCAGGGGCGATGTTTGAGCGATGCAACGCTTCTGGTGGTCACGCCGAGGCTGAGCCGGATGATCGGATCGTGGGGTTCTATGAGCAGTTGCGCTCGCGGTTTCCTGACTGCGGGTCCTCTGCCGGCGATTCGCCGTGGATGTCGATGCCGTTGGCGGTCGGCGTGGATCACATGATCATGCATCTGAGCTGGGGACCGCGAAGCAATGCGGCGGTGACGGCGATCATGGAGCTTGCTGCGCAGTACCGCCTGGTGATCTGGGACCCCCAGTACCAGGACGCTTATCTGCCAGGGGCGTGAACGTCTCGTCTTTGTGCCTGGTTCAGGCGGCGGTCGCGCGGGCGACGATGCGGCGGAGGCGTTCGTCGTAGGCGTGGTTGTTGCGCCAGCTGGCTCGCCGCAAGCTCGGCGGCCTGCTCGCCCGGGCACGGCGCGGGCCGCTCGCCGCCGACCTGACCCGCTTCACCGCCGCGGCGACCGACCTGGATTACAGCGGCCACATCGTCAGGCGGTCTGCCGAGCGGGTGGTGCTGCGGCTGCTGATCCAGACCGGGCGCCCGCTCCGCGAGCTGACTGCCGGTGACCTGAGCGACCTGGCAGCGGCATGCCAGCGCAGCGGCGAGGCCAAGGGCAGCCAGACCGGCTGGCGCAACGACCGGGAGCTGACTTCGCCGCGCACCAGGTGCTGTTCCACCTCGGGATCCTCGGCACCCCGCCGGAGCATACCCGCCGCCGTGACGGCCTGGACGGCTACTGCTCCAAGGTCCCCGAGCCGCTGCGGACGCTGTTCCTCGATTACTGCGCCCTCGCGGCCGCCACCCGAGCGCCTGCCACGGTGACGTCGATCGCCGGCCACCTGGGCTCGTTCGGGCGGTTCCTGGCCAGCCTCGACCCGCCTGTGACCGACCTGGCCTTGCTGGACCGGCAGGCGCACCTCGAGCCCTGGCTCGCCGCGCTGGCCCAGGCACGCCGAGCCGACGTCGCGCCCCTGACCGTCGGATACCGGCGGGTGCGGATCATCGCCGTCCGCCAGTTCCTCGCCGACATCTGCGAATGGGGGCTGGCCCTCCGCACCGCCGCGGACACTGCTGTTCGCCCGGGACATCCCGCCGCTGAAGCACCCGCTGCCGCGCTACCTGCCGCCCGATGCCGACCGGCGCCTGACCGCGGCGCTCGGCCAGATGTCGGAGGACGGGCCGGCCGAGCTGGCCCGGCTGCACGCCGACGCCCTCCTCCTGCTACGCGGAACCGGGCTGCGCATCGGCGAGCTGCGCGACCTGGAGCTGGACTGCGTCCATCAGATCCCCGCGCAGAGAGCATGGGTGCCGCTAGGCAAGCTCGGCACCGAGCGGATGGTTCCCCTGGACGAGACCCTGGCCATCTTGGACCGGATCGCCGCCCGCCGCACCCCCGGGCGGCCGCTGCGGCACCCGCGCACCGGCAGGCCCGCCGACTTCCTGCTCGTCTACCAAGGCCGCCGCGTCTCCGCCCGGGCACTGCGCGACGCGCTCGCCCGCGCCTGCCACGGCCAGCCATGCCAAGGCGCTCCGTGTGGGCTTGTCAAGCCTCCGGTTAGGACAATCTCGCACGGGCAAGAACTAGCAGATGGATACACCAGCGGGGACGCGGCACGTGTCAAGTATCATTCGAGAATGCCTGCTGGTCGAGCCGATCGGCGTGGACGGCGGCTTCAAGTTGGCTGAGGCTGGCGGTGATGTCCTTGCGCCGGCGAGTGGTGACCCAGGAGCGCAGCAGGTCCGTGAGTGGTGCTGGGAACCGGGAGATGCGGTCCATGGCGAAGGCAGGCAGGCGGGCGATCTGAGCCTGTACTGCCTGCGGGTCGGCTCCGGACTGCAGCGTGATCTCCAGGCGCCTGTTGTTTTCCGTGCCTTCAGTGCTCATGCTGGCGATCGGCAGCCATCGGGCGGCCATCTGCTGACGAGCCTCCTCCGGCTGCCTGAGGCCTGCCGGCGGCCCAGGCGGCTGCCACCCTGCGGCACGGATGTGCTGGCTGAGCTCGAACCCTAGGTCGCCGATGCTGGCGTGGCGGGGCACGGCGCCGATGATCAGGTGGACCGGCCTCGGCGGCCGCCCGGTGTCATCGGTGAATATGAACGGCCCGGCGGCCCTGGGCCGACGGGCTGGTTCTGCCGAAACGGGCGGCACCGCGACGCCGGTGCGGGCCATCCGTGCTGCCTCGCGGATGGTGGTCCGCCGACCCTGGGCCAGCACGCCGAAATCACCGGTCAAATCGCTGCCCGTGAGCGACACCGGAAGCCCGGCGAGGTCCAGGAGCCGGCCGTCCGGCAGCCCGGGATCACCGATCAGCGCCCGCAGCGCCTCGATGACCCGCAACGGATCCAGAGGCGGCTGGGCTGCGCCGCGCCACCAGGTCCCGTTGATCAGCCCGGTCGGCACTGGCGCAATCTCTCCCGCCTCGGCCGCCAGGACCAGCTCCCCGACCCGGCTCAGGCGGCACGCAGTATGCGCGGCCGAACCCGGTTCCGTGGACTCCCGGTCCCAGGGCATGGCAGGCATCGCCAGCAAGGTCACCGGAATCACCCACGGCGTGGCCAGATCGCACACCATCCGGTACGCATAGCTCGGGCCCAGCCCGATCCGCCGGTCCAACTCCGCTAGCACCTTCATCGACCTGACCGCCCGGACGCGGCGACGGCCTCCCCGAAACTCACCGACCGCTCGCAGCACAGCCAACTCCACCAGGCCGCAGCCACTGCAATCAGTCACGCCCCGCCTCCAAGGTCGATCCAGCCACTGTCACAGCGCGTCCGGGCACGAATTGATGGAACCAACTCCAGCAGTATCCCCGCCCTCCGGCACGCTCGTCGCCGTCGGCTTGCTCATCCCGCAGGAGACGGCGCTTAGAGGAATGGGTCAATTCCGAAGCCTAAACGGCGGCCTCAAACGGTCGTAGCGACACAGGAGTGATACGATACCAAATCCCTAGGAGAATGGAAACCTGCGTGAGCCGTTCCGAACCCCTCCGGTTCGATGAAAGAGAAGTCATCTCCAGGGAACTGGCCAGAGGCCGGTCGGCTCGTGATATCGGCAGGACTCTGGGCCGTCATCATTCGGCGATTTCCGGCGAGATAGCCAGGAATG
>DATLSX010000052.1:0-4074 GCA_035533915.1 Streptosporangiaceae bacterium | reverse complement strand
GCGTCAGGGCTCGGCGTCCGCCGCCAGATTCTGCCGTTCCAATGCTCGATCAAAGTGCGAACCGGGCTGGTACCGGTTTCGGAGGTTCCCACGATCCACGCATTGGTTGGCGACGTCGCGGCCACGCCTTTGAACACATCGGTCCTGGCCTGGCCGCTCCCGGCCGTAGCACCGCTGGTTGTGTGCGGAGCCGGTGCCGTGGGCTGGGCCGTGCCGTGCCGTGCCGTGCCGTGCCGTGCCGTGCCGTGCCGCGGAGCTTGCCACCGCGGAGCGGAACCTGTGCTTCGGCCGCCTGGACTTCGACGACGGTGACCGGTTCTATATCGGCCGACTCGGCCTGCGCAGTGACGATCACGAGCAGCGCTGGTCGATTGGCGTGCCCGTGCGGCGGAGCCGTTCTATCGCGCCACCCCCGCGGGAGCGGTACGCCGTGACCCGCCGCCACCTGCACACCGTCAGCAGGCGAGTCGTGAGCCTGGACGACGACGTGCTCGACCTGGACGCCGTCGATGAGACCGCCTGACCGGCGAGGCCGCCCTGCTGGCGTCGCTGCGCCGCGGCCGGACCGGGCGGATGAGCGACATCGTCGCCACCATCGAGGCAGACCAGGACCGCATCATTCGCGAGGACCCGGTTGGAATTCTCGTCGTCGAGGGCGGGCCGGGCACCGGAAAAACCGTTGTCGCGCTGCACCGGGCCGCCTACCTCCTCTATACACACCGAAAGCGATTGGCGCGGCGCGGAATCCTGGTAATCGGCCCGAGCACCGCATTCCTGCGCTATATCGATCAGGTGCTGCCCTCGCTACGAACGCGCCCTACGGGCACGTGATCGTCGACGAAGCGCAGGAACTGTCCGCGATGGCCTGGCGGATGGTGCTGCGCCGCTGCCCAACCCGCTCCATGACCGTCGTCGGCGACCTGGCGCAGACTAGCACGCCCGGTGGCGCCGACTCGTGGGCGCAAGTGCTAGACCCGGTCGCCGCCGGACATTGGCGCACCGCGCGACTGACCGTGAACTACCGCACCCCCACGCCCGTCATGGCGCTGGCAGCCGCACTCCTGCCACCGGCCGCCGACCCACCGCTATCCGTGCGCGATTCCAACGAGAGTCCGTGGTACGCCGGCGCCGAGGGCCTCGCTGAACTGGTATGGCGTGAGAGCGAGCTGATCGGTACCGGGCGCGTGGCCGTGATCGCACCACCAGCCCGCATCGCCGAGACCGCCGCGACACTCAACCTCGCCCCCGAGCCGGACCGGTGGCAGTCCTCACCCCCGAGCAGGTCAAAGGACTCGAGTTCGACTCGGTAATCATCGTCGACCCAGCCGGGATCGAGCAGGCATCCCCGCGCGGGCGGGTCGACCTGTACGTCGCACTCACCCGGACCACCCGCAGGCTCGGACTCATCAGTCCCGGCGAAACACCCCGCGCCCTGCGAGGGACTTCCTAGCGGTGCGGACTTTCGTCATGGAGCGTCCGATCCCGCAGCATCACTCCGTTCGCCGCAGCTATTTCCGGCGGCAGACCGTGAGCTCGGGGCGGCGATCGCGCTTTATTCGATCATCCATCTTGAGCCGGCGAACTGGGCCGGGACACGCTGCTGGCTCCGGGCAGGTAGCAGGTCGGCACTGCCGAGGTCAGCAATCGAGGTCCTGGCGCTTCTGGGGGTTGCTGGCCGGCCGGAGGTATCTGTGCTTACCTGGCATGACAGGCGGGCACAGAGCGCTTGCCTGGCGACTTCTGAGGTGACGCGGGAGAGTCAATGGGCCGAAAGCAGCGGATCAGTTACGTCCTCCCTGAGGCGATGGACGGGCAGATGCGCACCGAGATGGAGAGATGCCAGCGCGAGGGCACGCCGCGGCCGGAAAGTTCGGCTGTCCGCGCTCACGTTCCGGCGTGCTTCTGGGCCTTCGCCAATTCATGGCAGGCCATCTTCCGTGAAGGGATATGCGATCACGCCATCAAGGAACTGTGCCGCGTGTACGTATCGCGCAGCGTGAAGTGCGAGTACTGCGGCAATCAGCGGTCTGAGAAGGCGAGGGCGCAGGGACTGACCGAGATGCGGTACGACGACTTGCTCAACTTCGAGAAGTCAGCCAGGCTGGGTGAGCGGGAGAAGGCGGCCCTGGCCTACGCGGAGGCCATTACCTGGCGGCTCGAGTCCAGCGACGAGATGTGGGACCGGCTCTACCAGCACTTCTCCGAGGCTGAGTTGGTCGAGCTCGGCTGTTTCATCGCGCTGACCATGGGCCAGCAGAGCTGGCTGAGGCTGCTCGACATCGAGCACCACGAGGTGCTGTCCGGCACCGCCGCATCCATGGCTCCTGGCTTCGCGACGCCGCAGGAACTCGCCGCGACCAAGGCCTCGCCTGACTACTGGGCTACCGAGGGCACCAGCACAGGACGGGATTAGCGGTCTGACCTACCTAACAAACGGATCCGACGCCGCAAGACAGCGAGTCACGGTGACCCGGCTTGAGGTCGGCTTCTTGGCCCGGTCGGGGTCGGATCCGCGGGCGGGCCTGCGGCAGCCGCCGCTCTCGGCGATGCCGGTGGAGTACCTGACCCCGGCGATCGAGGACCGGGCGGTAGAAGTCCAGGTTGCGCTGGCCGACCGGGGCGAGCATCGCGCTCCGTCGGTCCCGGACCTGATCATTGCCGCCACCGCGGAACTGGCCGGGCTGACCGTCCCGCACCTGGACAAGGACTTCGAGTTCATCGCCGAGGTGACCGGGCAGCCCGCAGAACGCCTCCGCGTTGCCTGAACCTGCCTCACGCACAGCGGGGTAGTACCGCAACCGGGGCGCCGCGACCTACCGCTTGGCCGCGGTGCTCCCTGGCTGGCAACGTACGCGCGGCCATAACGGCAGAAGAGAAACGACATCGGGCGGTGAAGGTTGCTCCCCGTTGAGGTCAGACGGCGCGGAGCAGGCGTTCCGGCTGGGCAGAGGAACCTCGGCGGGCCGCTTCGATCGCCGCGTGGATGCTGATGCCGACCGAGCGGGCGACGGGCGGCGGGAACGCGTTGCCAACCTGGCGGTACGACGCCGTCTTACGGCCAGCGAACCGCCAGGCTGGTGGGAACCCCTGGATCGCGGCTGCCATCTGGACAGTGAGCCGAGGCAGGTGATCGACCGGGGCATCGCGGCGGGGCGGAGCATCGGCGAGCCCCTTGCCGTCCACGCCCAGATTGAGCCATGCCTCGCGCGCTCGTGTCGGACCAAGGTCAGGTCCGCCGTGTTTGCGCGATCCTCCGACTAGCGTCGGCCCGATGCCGTTGGCTTTCCTGGCCCACGCGCCAGCCCCGCGCCAGCCGTCGGCGGCCATGAGAGCGTGCAATGCCTCGCCGACGGTCGGCGGCGTCCCCACAGGGTTCGGCCACTTGAAGTGCCAGCCGCCGTCGCGTTTCATGGCGACGAGGATGAACCGCGGGCGCAACTGGGGCACGCCGAACTCGCACGCATTGAGCACCTGCCACTCAACCTCGTAGTCGAGTCCCCGCAGCCGCTCTATCACCTGCTCGCGGTAGCCGGCGAAGCGGGCGGTGGCGAGACCGCGGACGTTCTCCAGCATGACAGCGGCTGGTTCGCACTCCTCGACGAGGCGCAAGGCCTGCGGGAACAGGTCGCGCTCGTCGTCGGCGCCGAGCTGCTTGCCCGCAATCGAGAACGGCGGGCACGGGACACCGCCCGCCAGCAAGTCCACTCCCCGGTAGCCGTGACCTTTGAAGTCGTGGATGTCTTTCTTGATCGGGTGCCATGCGGGCCGGTTCAGCGACAGGGTCTCGCAGGCCTCCGCATCGATCTCGACGGCCGCCAAGTGGGAGAAGCGCGCCTGCTCCAGGCCGAGCGACTGACCGCCGGCCCCGGCGCAGATCTCCAGGCACGTCAGCTCGCCCACAGGAGCCCCTCCCGCCACGCGCGAATTAGGTCATACCGCACTCTCACCGAACATCCGTTCGATGACAATCGTCGCATAAGCGACCGCATCACACCTGCAGGCACACCGATCAGGCAAGACTATATCGGCCGACACGCTGGAGGGAGTGCGAAGCGGCGGCGTGGCGGCTGCCGC
>DATLSX010000051.1:0-9363 GCA_035533915.1 Streptosporangiaceae bacterium | reverse complement strand
CCGTGCCGCCACCGACCTACACGCTCAAGCCCCCGGCGCCCCGTCGGGCCGTCGGGGAGTCGCGGTCGGACGAGTGGAGCGGTCCGCTGCTCGAGGACGACTTCACCGTCGAGCTGGCGCTGGACGGCGATGCCCTCGAGGACATCCTCGAACGGCGGCGGGCGGTCAACGACTGACTCGCCGAACCGGTCGGCCGCGCGCATCGACACGGGTTCGCGGGCCCGCCGGAGTGCTGCTGCCCGATGGTAGGGTCGACCCGGATCCGGGGCTGTGGCGCAGTTGGTAGCGCGCTTCGTTCGCATCGAAGAGGTCAGGGGTTCGAATCCCCTCAGCTCCACAAGCGTTTCGTATTCGAACTCGCCGCCGGTGAAAAGGTCGTCGAAGGGCGGCCGGTAGCTGACTTCGGCGACCTGGCCGTCTTTGACGACGAGGCGGTCGAAGACCGCGGTGTTGAACAGTCGGCGGGTCTTGTCGTCGGCTTTGCGGTAGGCCTCGGCGCAGCGGGTGGCGAAGCGTGCCGCCAGGGTGAGGATCTCCTGCCATTCGGTCAAGTTCGCGTCGAGAGCCTCGAGGGAGTCTTTCGCGGCGGTGATGTCACGCCCGATGCGGTCCTGCTCGACTTTGAGGGTGGCGACGTCGATCGCGCCGGTGTAGTAGGCGTCGAGCAGTTTGCGCCGCTGGGTCTGGGCCCGGGCGAGTTGGTGGGTGAGGAATTCGCGCTGGCCGGCGTCGCGGTGCTGCCGTTCGATGGCTTCGGCGGCCATCTCCTCTTCCAGCCGGCGGAGCCAGGAGGTGGGCAGTTGGATGCGGTCGTAGAGCGCTGCGATCTGGGTTTCGAGTTTCTCGGCGGGCACGTAGGGCTCGCGGCAGGTGCCGGCCGGATCGCTTTTCTGGCCGAGGCAGTAGAAGTAGGTGTAGGCGCCCTTGGAGAGCTGGACCGAGAGGCGCCGGGCGCACACCCCGCAGAACAGGCTGCCTTTGAGGTAGTGCGGGTGTTTGCGTTCCCGGCAGCCCCGCACGGAGCGGGCGGCGAGGAGTTCGCGGACCCGTCGGTAGGTGTCGGGGGAGACGAGCGGCTGGTGGGTGCCGGGGTGCTGCACGCCGTTCCACTCGACGATGCCGGTGTAGGCGGGGTTGGCGAGGATCTTCGCCAGCCCTTGCCAGCTGATCGGCGCGGACGGCTTGGACCGGCTGCCCCGGTTCGTGAGCCCGCGGTGCCCCAACTCCTCGGCGAGGGTCTGCAATGTCCACTCGCCGGTCGCGTAGGCCTCGAACGCGAGCGTGATCAGCGGTGCGCGTGCCGGGTCGGGCACGATCCGGGCGACTTGCCGGCCGGCGATGATCTCGCGGGTGTTGAGGTAGCCCAGTGGCGCGGTGTGCGGGAACCCGCCCTGCTTGGCTTTCTGGGTCATGCCCTTTTTGATCTCGGAGGCCAGGTTGGCGGAGTAGAACTCGGCCATCAACGCGTGGATGCCTTCCACCAGCCGGCCGGAGGCGCTTTCTTCCAGGTTTTCGGTGACGCTGACCAGGGCCACCTTGCATTTGCGCAGCAGCGCCCGGATCGCGACGTGGTCTTCCATGTTGCGGGCCAGCCGGTCGATCTTGTGCACGACGACCGCGTCGACGTCCCGGTCGGTGGCGATCCGGGCGAGCATGGCTTTGAGGGCCGGCCGGTCGGCACTTCGCGCGCTCTCACCCCGGTCGGTGTACTCGTCGATCAGGTCCCAGCCGGCGTCGCGGATGTGGCGGGTGGCGGCTTCCCGTTGGGCGGGGATGGAGAAGCCTTCGGTGCCTTCGCCTTTCTCGGCCTGTTCGCGGGTGGAGACCCGCAGGTAGAGCACGCAGCGCATGTCACGCTCCTTGGGTTGAGGCTGGACAGTCCATGGACGCTCGATCCCGCTGGGTTGGCAAGTCGGGCCGGCGGGACTGCTCGCCGGGGTAGGGCTCGGGCAGGCCGCCTGCCTGCCGGCGGCGGGTGTGTAGCTCGGCGGCGGCGGCCAGCAGTGCTCGGGCCAGCGGGCGGAGCGCACCGGGCGCTGGCACGGCGCCGGTCGTCGGCACGCCGGGTCCGGGGCACCGGGGTGGGTGACGGGGTCCGCCCTGTCGCCGTCCACCTTTGGCGCGTTCGCTGGGTTGCGGCTGCTGCTGGAGTTCTGCTGGACCGTTGGTGTCGGCAGTTTGCGGCTGCTGTTCAACATCTGTTCTCACCCGCTGCGCGGCGCAGTCCGGTCGTGGCGGTCCGTGCGGGTCGCCGGGTCGGGGGTGATCGCTGCCGTCCGACGGTGTGGCGGGCGCCGCGTTCCGCCGGTCACTGCCGGTGGACGGCACGTACGTGCCGGCGACGGGCGCGGGTGGGCCGTCGTGGGCGCCCAGCGCAGCCCGGCTGGTAGGACTGGCGCGGTCCGGTGCGGACGGGCGGTGTGTGGCCGCACTGGCACGGCCGGCTACCACTGGGCGGCGCCGGGACCATACGCGCCGGGCTCGTGCGTGTCGGTGTCGCCGGCCTGGGCGTGGTGGAGCCGGCGGGTGAGTTCGGCGACCAAACTCGGCACGTCACCGCCCGGCGTTGCGGGCACGTCGGTGAACGGGCTGTTGCACGCCTCGCAGTGCTCGCCGGCGTCCTCCCGCGGGCTGGCGAGCTGGCAGCCCGGGCAGAGGGTCAGCTGCTCGGCGTCGTAGCCGGCGGCGAGCCCGGCCGGGCTGGTGCGCCGGCGGCCCAGGAACCCCAGTGCCTGCCATCGGGCGTGGACGGTGTGCTGGCGGCGGGTGGGGTAGTCGGGTTGGCCGTACTGCCCCGAGCGCCACAGCCGCTGCTGGGCCTGCTCACGGCTCTCGGTGCTGCTGGCGGCCAGCCCGAGGCTGAGAGCGGGTAGCAGCTCGCCGGCCAGTAGCCGTCCGGCGGCGGCCTGCCAGACCGGCGCGGCGACGGCGATCGCGCCGGTCGCGGCGCCGAGTGCCTGGGCTTGGTCGTGGAAGCGGGCCGGGTACTCGGAGCGCAGTGCCGAAACGAGCCCGCCGGGTACGGCCGGTGCCGCCTCGGCGCAGGGGGTGCGGGGCTGTTGCCACCAGCCGGTCAGCAGCCGGGCCGGGCCGGGATGCTCGGTTGCCCAGGCTCGCAGCGCCGGGTAGCCATCGGCGTGCAGTACCCGCAGCACACTGTCCGCCGCCGGATCCCCCAGGCGCACCTGGTCGGGGATCTCGCGCTGGCGGGTGATCGCTTCCAGCGCCTCCTCGAAGCGCCACTGCGCAACGAGACGGTCCCGGGTGTCCCACACCACCTCGGCGCGGCGTTGGGCGTCGATCCGTTCGGCGAGCAGGTCGACCAGGGTGAGTTCGCTGCCGTCCGCGGGCAGCATCCAGACCCGTTCGGTGACCGCGACTTTCGGGTCCCGGGCGTACCCGCAGGCCGCGACCGTCAGCGCGCCGGCCTCGTCCAGGATGATGTCGTCGGGTTCGCGGTGGGTGCGTTGGATTCGGGGCAGGGTGCGGGCCGCACCGCGTAGGAACGTCGCCGCCCGGGCCGGGGTGGTGGTGAGCACCAGCAGCAGCGGGGCGTGCGGGTGCACGCCCTGCCAGGCCTCGTCGCGGGCGTAGTCGAGGTAGCGCCCGAGCTTTTGCCGCAGCCGTTCGGCGGTCATCGTCGCCAAGTCCACCTCCACCAACACCGCCCCCAGCACCGGCGGCGCACCCGCATCCGTATCGGGTAGGTGTAGGCGCAGGTGCGCCGTGGCGTCCGGGGTGATGCGCCGCACCCGACCGGGGAAGCCCTCCCGGGCGCCGGGGCGCCACTGCTGCCAGCCGTGCTGATCGGGCCACCAGCCCGCCAGCTCCACCCCGGCCGCCGGGCCGTGCTCGCGCAGCGCCAGGGCGAGTTCGGCGATGGCGGTGGTGTGCCGCACGAACAGCGGGTTGGGCTCCCGATGCTCCGCAGCGCAGGCGGTGCCGTTGATCAGCCGGGCGCCCTTGACGGTCAACCACCAATGCCACGGGGCGGAGCCGCGCTGCCGCGGTGGGCGGACCCGGCCGGCCAGGCCCCGCTCCGCCAGGCGCGCCAGGCGGTACTCGGTGGTGCGCTCCGGTGCGCCGGTCATCCGCGTCAGCTGCCCGGTGGTCAGCACCCGGTGGGCGTCCAGCAGCTGCAGCAGCCGCTCCGCCACCACGGACACCACCGCGTCGTAGGGCACAGCGGACCGATCCACCGGCCCGTCGGAGACGTCCGCGTCGCCGGGTTCGCTCACCAGCACCCACCCCCCGCGGCGAGGGCAGCGGTGACTATGAAGGATTGGGCTGTCCAGTCACCGGTCCCCCCCGACCGGCCAACCGGCCGCTGACCAGCATGTTCACCCCTCGCTGCGTTGCGGATCGGAACCAGTCCCATCCGCAACCCGAACTGCACACTCGCTGCGCGTTCCGTACGCCACCTCCACGCTCCGCGACCTTCCGGCCGTCCCGGTCCACGGCCGGCGTGACACCGACCGTGGGGGCCCCGACTCCGGGTCCCACCTAAGAACCGGCAAGAACAGGCCCAGATGCGACAAACCCCCAGCAAGATCGTTACCAAACGTTCACCACCACAGCCCCGGGCCAGCCGGCTCTCACCCCTCCAATCCACAATTCAGGCCGTTTTGTGACACGCGACTTTCCGGCTCGCCGGTGTTCGTCCGAACAGGCGAGCGTGATGGTGACCGCAGCGAGCAGCTCCGCCAGCCAGAGCGCCCGGGTTGCAGCAGGCCGAAGCCACGCTGGAGCCCCGAATCGCCTACCGGCGAGATCGGCGCGGGTCGAGGCCTGCACGCGGGTGCTTCGGTGGCCGCGCCAGCGTCGCGGCACGGCCACCGGAGAACCCTTCCTGCCGTTCGCGTGAAGTCGTACCGGCAGGAATGCGCGAGAAGGCAGCGAATACTGTTCCTTGCACCTATGGCGGTTGTCGCCTACGGCTTGCACACTGTGACGCTGGGGTTGTAACCGCCAACTGGCGGGTTGGTAGCGACGGTTACGCAGTCCTTGATGGGTGGGAGCGCGAGATGGTGCTCGAAAGCGCCTTGACGGCTTCCGGCGATGCTGGCTGCGGCGAGCAAGGCGACGAGCAGGATTCGGATCGGCATGCTGGGCTCCTGACGCTGAACATGGCTGGGACGCACAGGACACGCTCGGATCCGGCATGGGTTACGGCTTTTGAGGATTCCTGGCCGGCCGTGTCGCGCAGGGTGGGGGCTTTCTTGCGTAAGCGAGGCGTCCCCAACGCAGATATTGAAGATCTTGTGCAGGAGCTTGCTTGCCGATTGCTTCAGCGGCAGGTTGCGTTCACAGACACCGACGATCTGCTCGCTTGGTGTGTCGTTGTCGCTCGCCATCTCTCGATCGATCGGGTTCGGCGACAGGCTCGGCAGGCCGAGGCTCCGGTGTCTGACGTGGCTTCAGGTCCGGATATGGCCGATCTGGTCGATGATCGGCTGAGACTCATCCGCACGTTTCACGCGTTGCAGATGCTGCCCCTGCCGGACCGAGTGCTGGTGTTGGCCGGATTCGGGGACGCGCCGATCGCGGAGGGAGGGGGAGCGGCCCGCGTGCGTCGACATCGTTTGCGACGTTGGTTAGCCGAGACCGTCGCCGCCGTGCTGGCTGTCCTTATCGCTGGGTTGCGCCGGCTTGAACGGGTGTTGGGTCGGCTTCCTGTGGATTCCACTGCGACCGCTGCGTTTGCCATGGTGGTCACGGTCTCAGTTGTCGGCCTTGTCGGGACGTCGCCTGGCCCCGGCCAGGTGGGACAGCAGGTGCGGTCTGCGGCGACTTTGATCGGGCACGCCGCCCGGGCGACGTCACCCGGCGGAGCGCTGACCGCAGCGTTGCGGACGACCGCTTTCACGAAGGTTCCGCACGGCTCGATTGGGAACCGGGGGTTCGCTGCGACGGTCCCGAAGCCAGGATCGCGAGGCTTTGTGATAGCCACCCCAGACCGTGCGCACACCGCGACAGTGAGCAACCACGATCCGGGCCCTGGTAACGACGGAGTTGTCTGCTTGGACGACTTCCCGGTGATCGCTCATCTTTGTCTTGGACCGAAGCAGTAGTAGGTCGGTCCGGTGGTAACTGTCCCGCCGGGCCCAACTACTGCGCCTGTAGCTCGCCGGCCGGCTAGCGGGGGCTTTGGGCATCGGCTGGAGGGCTTCGGCGGTGTGCTGCGGCGCCCTCGCCGTTCACGCGATGTGCGCCCGGTGGGCGTCCCGGCCAGCGCACCTGGCGCTACGGCTGTCCGTGGGCTCAGGCCCCGATGGGCAGTCATGCAGGCAGGGGGTATCCGTCGAGGATGCGATGACGCGGGTCGAGCTGGGCGGTGCCGTCACCGGCGATGGTCCCACTCGTTGCTGGAGTGGTGCTGCTGATGCGATGTAACGATTTGGCCGATGGCGCGTGTACCTGTCGACGAGTGCTCAGCCGAGTCGCTGGGATTCGGGAGTCTCGCCAGGATGGAGACAGGCATGCTTATCTCGTATCGTCGGCGGCTGGTGGCTGGGGTTTTCGGGCTACTCGCCGCAGGCGTGTTGACGGCGACGGCAGCTTCGGCCGCTGTCACCGACTATGTGCAGGCAGGCGTGGGCACGGGCTTGTATGGCAGCGTAGGTCACTCGGTCGTGCCCGTAGTCAAGTTCACCGGCGCTCTCACCGGTGGTGGGTTGCAAGTTGTTGTGTCCTGTTCGGCCGTGGCCGCAGGTCCGGCAGCATCGGTATCGATCAGCAGCTGCTGGGCCGCTTCGGCTGCTGGTGGCAGCGCGAACGCGCCGTCGCTGGCATTGCCGGGCAACGCCGCGACGACTGTGGGGACAAACAATGTCGGGATCGGCAAGATTCGGGCCTGCGAGACCTTCTACGTGCAGTGGCTCGATGGATCTGCGCCGGTCCCCGGTGCCGCGTGCACGACCGTTTCCGGCTAGCTTGGCCGCAGCCTGGGGGCAGCAATCGCAGGCGCCCCCAGGCTGCGGCAAGGCGGCATATCGTCGGTTTCCTAGCGGCCGGGTTGCTACTTGCCCCGGCGGCCATCGCCGATGCGCAACCGGCCAAGCCGACGCCCTCGGTGTTGGCTAGCCGCACGACCGTGCGCGCTACCCGCGACGCGGTCATGCTGGTTCGTCTAGCGTCCACGGCGCAGCTGAGTTTCGCGCCAGTCACCGGGCCAGCCGCCGGCGTACAGCTCACGAGCAAGGCAAACTTCTTCGCTGTCACGCTGAGCTCGATGCCCGGTACCGCACTGCGTGCACTAGTGGTCGCGTCGACCGCGTCCATGTGTCCCCACGGCACCTGCGGTGCGCCGGACCTGAGTGCCTACGGGTTTGGCCACGACAGTAGCTCGGCGAGTCTGATTCTGCCGGCAGGGGAATACCGATTGCATGCCGTGACCTCCGGCGGCCTTGTTACAGCGGTCTTCCACTTCCGTGGTATCCCCGGGACCGAATCCCTAACGCCGACCACCCCGGCGCAAGCCAGCATCATCGATCTTGCTAACGCGGTACCCATCAACGAGGCCTACAGCGCTGGCGGTACGGCCACGCTACCGCAGACAGGGTTGATCTACTCGCTGCTGAGTTTGAAGGGGGACCTTACTGTCGCTGGTGACTATGGCTTCTGCTTCGCGCCCGGCCAGGCGACTCGGGTGCTGTATTCGCCCGGTTGCCCAAGCGGCAACATCGGTCCCATCACCGACACGACCGGATTCGTGAGCGTCACCCCGTACAGCATGACCAGCAGCGTCGCATTGCTCGCGCAGACAGGGACAATCAGCGCAGGTTGGTGGTATGCCGCAGGCGCTCGCATCAGTTCGGTTACGGGAGTCGTCCTGTGGCTCCCGGATGCGTAGGCCGTCTCGCGTGGCGCACCACTTCAAGGTCAGCCGTGCCAACTGGGAGCAGCGGTGAGCAGAAACCGCCAGAGCACCAGCTGCGCCGGCCGGCATCAGTGTCGAGGCCACGGGCCGTTCGGGACTAGGAACCTGGTGATGGGTCCGAAGTCCGGCAGGAGAATCAAGTGCGGCCTTGCGCAGCCAAGATGACCGTTCGGGTTCTGCCGTGCGCTGGGTTCGAATGACCCGCTACGTGGGCGCCAATGCTCGTAGGCCGTCTCGAATACCGCTCGGGTTCGAATAAGAACAACGCTTCACCACCGGAGCTTCCGCGCCTGACGCTCACCGCACTCGGCTTGGAGTTTGCGGCGCGATGATCGGTTGGGCGCCCCCGGTGTCGCGCCGACGGAACGCTGGTCGTGACTGCGGCGGATTGTGGCCTCCGTTCGCTCGCGCGATTCGCCCAGGATGCGGTGACCGCCGTTCGGCCGGTTCGGATACGTCATCCCCGACGACGTGCCGGCGCTGACGGTGACGTCCCGATCTAAGGAACTCAGCAGTGCGGCGTGGCAGCATTCAGGGCGGTGAGCGCGAGGCGAGCTTCGGTTGCGATCGGGTCGGGCAGGCTGGTGACGTGCTCGAGCGCGAGCCGGTATGCGCGGTCATGGGCTCGCTGGGCGGGGACCGTGACGTCGGGTGTGACGCCGGTTCCTTCCCAGTTGCCGCCGCTGACCGGGTTGACGCCGCGGGCTACCGGGATGGTGGCCTCGAGGTGTGGGTGCAGGCGGAAACCTTCGCGGGCATGGGCGCCTCCTTTCGTGCGTTCGTCGACGATCGTCGCTCGCCCAAGCTGCTGCAGGTCGTAACTGACTTGTTCGCCGCCGGAGAATGTTGCCGAGCTGGTGAGCACGTAGACGGGTTTCGTGGCAGCGAACCTGCGTCCGGGCACGAACGGCAGCGTCCACGACTGGGTGGTGCGGCCGTGCCTTGGTTCGTGCAGGCCGGTGAGCTGCACAGGTTCACGACGGAACAGGTAACTGCACAGCCACGCCGCCGTCGCTGGGTCCCCGCCGCGGCAGGCGCGTAGGTCGATGATGAGGGCCTCGGTGGGCGCTATCAGGCTCATCGCTGCCGTGATCGCGTCGCCGGCGATCGCCGCTGGGAACAGGACCGGTTGCAGGTCGAGGTAGCCTACGTTTCCAGGTAAACGTTCGACGCGGGCGATGCCGAAACAGGTCTGGTCCGCCCAGCGGGCGATCGCGTCGTATTCCGCGGCGTCTTCGCCGTGCTCGCGCTCGGGGAGTACCTCGGCGTGGTAGATCAGTCGCAGGTGCTTGTCGCCATTGACCGACTGCAGGTCTGTCGTCACCGCATCAGCCAGCGACACGTCGTCGGACCGGTAGCGTCCTGCGGCCAGGCTTGTCGCCAGTGTCTCCGAGATCTTGGCCGCGACCTCATGGTCGAGGTAATGCTCGCCGACCAGCGTGATGAGTTCCTCGACCACACCGGCCGCCTCATGGCTGTCCATG
>DATLSX010000050.1:0-3054 GCA_035533915.1 Streptosporangiaceae bacterium | reverse complement strand
CCGGCGCCGAACCAGCTGCTGGCTCCGGTGAGAACGCCCTGGCCGTGGAGCCAGTGCAGGTACGAGGCGGAGTAGGTGCTGCCGGTGGCCTGGTCGTGGGCGCATTGCAGTGGATCGCTCGCGCAGCTGGCGAGGTCGAGCAGGCTGGCCAGGGGCTGGCCCATCCCGCCGAGGAAGGATCTCCAGCCGCCTGCGTAGTTGCGGGTCATGTCGCGGTACAGGCCGGCGGTAGGGCCGGTGGGCTCGATGCCCAGGTGGCCCATGAGATTGCCGTTGCGGTGGGACAGGCGTGCCTGCTGGGCAGAGGGACCGCCGCCGTGGAACGCGGTGGACAGGACATGGATGGTCTTCTGGAACCCCGACCTGGCCCAGCGGGTAACGGCATGGACCACCCGCGACCCAGCGGACACAATTGGGCCTGTTCCCGGTCATTCAAGATGAGCGTGGCGGCGACACTCAAGATGAGCATGTAGAAGCGGACATTCCGGGCGCGTGATCGGCGGCTGATGCTCATGGTGGCGGCGTGCTGCTCACGGTGTCGCGATGCGCGCCGTCAATGGCGTCGTGGTGGTCATGGTGAGCGTCGCGACCGGGCCGCGGGCATGACGGTGCCCGGGCTGGCGGGAAATGGTCAGCTGCCAGGCGCAGGCGCGAGGTAGCGAGCCAGGCCGAACCGGCCCAGCAGCGGCCACAGGTCCGCAGTCGTGAAGCCGTACCCGGTGATCGCGGCGTGCGCGGCCGCCGCGACGGCGCTGAGCGCGTCACCCAGCGGTGACCCGGACGGCGCCGGCAGCGCCGGGTCGCTGCCGCCGATGAAGCCGAGTTGGAACATCGCGTCCTGGCGGATCGCCTCGGCGCGGGAGCGGAGTCGCCGCAGCCAGCCGCGCACCGTCGCGGCCGGGACGCCCAGGTCCGCGCCGATCCGCGCGGAACCTGCGCCGTGCAGCGCCGCCGTCACGGCGGCTGTGCCGATGACTTCGATGGCGTCGGCGCGCCGCGGCGCGCACCAGGACGGCAGCAGGATGTGCGTCCGACGGCACGAGCCGCAGCGTGCCCGCTGCGGACGCAGCCGCGCCGTTGCGCCGCCCGGCAGCCGGATCGCCCGCTCCCGGCCGTGCCCCCAGCGCCGCAGCCGGCCGGCGCCGCAGGACGGGCAGGCCAGCAGCCCGCCCGCCAGGTCCGCGGACGCGGCGGCAGCATCGGCGCACAGCAGCACGGAATGCCTTCCAGCTCACGACAGCCACGATCCCCGGCCCGGCGCACGCCCGCCAGGGGCAACTCGTGTTGCAGCCTGCCCGGCCAGGCGCCGGCCCGCAACCCAGACCGCCAGGTTCCCCGGAAAACGACACCATGGCCACGAGCCGGGCACCGGCGCAGCCCCGAGGCCAGCACCGGGCCGTCAGATGCTCACGGTGGCGTCGCGCACGGAAACGGACACTCGCCGCCAGCTGAGGATCGGCATGCTCACGTCGAACGACGCCAACCCCCGTCCACGTACTCAGAAAGAGTGGCCGGGAACATCGCCTAGCGACCCTTTGGGGCGACGACTTCGACAGTTGAGCTGAGTTGCTCAGGCTGTTGCGGGCAGCCTGGCGTCGGCGAGCCGGGCGTCGATGATGTGTTCGATTGTCAGGAGCGCGGTGCTGAGCTGGGGCGGGGCTTGTGGCTGGCCTACGGCAAACAGGGGCGCGAGGACGCGGTCGTGGACCTTGGTGTAGAAGATCGCGAAGGCCAGGCCGTCGGGGGTGAGGTCGTAGGTGTTGGCGTGGGGGCGGCGGGTTATCAGGCCGTTGCGGCGCAGCCGGGCCAGGTCGTAGGAGGCTTGGCTCATACCGTAGGGGGCGCTGAGCAGTCCGGTCATCAGGGCGCGCAGGCTCCTGCTGGTGATGCCGGTGACAGCGCACAAGGTGACGGCGAGGGCGCCGGCCAGGGCCTGGACCCGAGAGTCGCCAAATCGCATGGCTGTAGCTCTCCGCCCCTCCGAGTCGACGGTGGGGTGCGCGATCCGCTCGAAGACTGGATTCGCAAGGACGCAGGCCTGGCCGGCACGTTCAGTTTGCAGCAGGCGGGCGTTAACGGCACGTGCCCGGGCCTGGAGCTCATCGAGGTTATGCAGGCGCCGCTGGCAGCCGAGGTCGCCGGGCGCGTTCACCACGGTCTCGACGCGAAGGGCGCGGCCGTTTTTCAGGTATTGCTTAATGCGTGAGTGCTTGTAGAAGGCGTTGATGGTGACCTCGGTGCCGCGGGTGATCACATTGGTCCTGAACTCGCCGCCGGTGCTGGACCGGACCTGCCGGTCGAAGATGATCTCAAGGGTGTCCGGGCGGCCGAGGTCGAGGTTGTCAGTGACCAGGGCGTCGAAGAAGGCCCGGGCGTAGCGCGGCTGGGTGAACACGATGGTGCGGGAAACCTCGACCTGGGCCATCGAGCATTCCCACCAGTAGCCCGCCTGCTGGTCGGCGGGGCCGAGCGGCAGCGGCAGCCGGTGCAGCCACCGCTGGAAGAACACGTTGATGGTGCCGGGCTGCAGCGCGTCGCAGATCCTCTGGAGCAGGGCAGGATCGTCGCAGGAGGCAAAGCCATTGGACAGCTCGGTGAAGGGCAGGCCCAGCTTGCGTGCCTGCTGCTTGGCCCACTCATGCCCGTTGACCCAGATTTTCACCGGCCACGGACAGTACGTGCAGACCTTGATGAACGCCGGCCCGAACCCGGCGTCCCAGAGGCAGAAGTAATACACCGTGACCCGGCGGTCCTTCTTACCGAAGGAGAACTGCGGGCACCTGGCCGGGCCGGTGTCACGCTTGCGGCCCAGGAACACCCGCTGGGTTTCCTGAGCCACTCCGATCGCCGCGACCTGCGAACGGCCGGTGGCCGCGGCCTTCTCCACGTAGGGGCGCATCACCTCGATGTTGCGGTCAGCGGCCTTCAGCGGCACCACCGGGATGTGATTGGCCTCGGCGAAGGAAGCGACGCGGCGGCGGAAGGCGTCCCCGATCTGCTGCAAGCACGCCGGGGACGGGACCGGGTACCCGCGGTGCCTGAGGAACTGGATCA
>DATLSX010000049.1:0-2813 GCA_035533915.1 Streptosporangiaceae bacterium | reverse complement strand
CCAGGAATGGCGGCGAGAATGATTACCGGGCGATCGGGGCGCAGGAGCGCTGCGAGAAGATGCGGCTCAGGCCGAAGCCGCGTAAACTCGGATCCTGCCTGCGGCTGCACGACGCGGTGAACGAGGGCCTGAAGCAGAAATGGTCACCGCAGCAGGTCAGCAGGCGGCTGGTGAAAGATCATCCTGACGACCCGGAGATGCGCGTGTCGCACGAGACGATCTATGAATGCCTTTACCTCCAGGCCCGCGGCGAGCTGCGCACCGACCTGAAGGTCGCGCTCCGCGGCGGACGGGCGCGCAGGATGCCCGGGTCGCGGACGGCCGTCGCGCGCGGCACCATCCGTGACATGGTCAGCGTCAGCGAGCGGCCCGCCGGGGCGGACGACCGCGCTGTGCCCGGTTTCTGGGAAGGCGACCTGATAATCGGGAAAGGGAATAAGTCGCAGATAGCCACTCTCGTCGAGCGTTCGACACGATTCGTCATCCTGGTGAAAATCCCTTACGACCGCAACGCCGGCCGCGTCGCGGCGCTTTGGGCGCGGAAGATGGAGTCGCTGCCGGAATTCATGAAGAACAGCGTGACCTGGGACCAGGGAAAAGAAATGGCACGGCACGCCGACTTCACCGTCCGCAGCGGGATGCCCGTCTATTTCTGCGATCCGCATTCCCCGTGGCAGCGCGGCTCGAACGAGAACACCAACGGGCTGCTCCGCCAGTATTTCCCGAAAGGAACCGACCTGTCCTTGCATAGCCAGGCCGAACTTGATAGAGTTGCCATGGAGCTAAACGGCAGGCCGCGTAAGACGCTTGATTACCGTAAGCCAGTCGAGGTTTACGGCGAGATTCTAAGTGAATCCTGCGGCGCTATGACCGATTGAATCCGCCCGTTCCCGCCATTGGGGTCGAACCCGAACAAGCCCCCTCGATCCACGTCGGCCAGACGGCCGTCATTATCGTCGCCGTCCCGAGAACAGGGTGTCCCGCAAAGTCTTTTGTGCTGGTCATTAGGGGTTGCTAAGGCCGAGGATGGCCAGGAGCAGGCCGGTATCGTGCTTCATCTCGCGGATAGTGGCGGCGATCTTGGTGTAGCCGGCCTGGCGGATGAGGCCGATGGCGAGGTTACGGAGGGTGGCCATGATGCGGGGCCGGGGGCCGGTCCGGACCCGGGACGCGTCCTCACGGTAAGTGACGTCCCTCACGTAATGGACCTTGTTCTCGATAGTCCACTGTCCCCGGACGTACCCGGCCAGGTGCACGGGGGCTGCCTCGCGGGCGTCCAGGCTGGTGATGATGAACACCGCGACCGCGGACCTGATCTGCTTCTTCACCCAGCGCTTGCCTTTCCTGACCCGGACGGTGCGGGTGACGTACCGCTCGATGAGGCCGGCCTGGCGGGCGTACGGGAACCGGTCGCGGATGTGAGCGGGGACGTCCATGACCTGGATGGTGCGGTGCTCGCGGCGTCCGTGGCCGTTTTCCCTGGTCTCGTGCTGGATCGGGATCTTCGCCCAGTCCAGGGCGTCGAGTTCCTGCCATAGCTTCTTCGTGTTGCACTTGACCGTGAAGACGTAGTGCGCGAGGAGTTCCCCGCAGATCAGCGTGGCGTGGGCCCTGACGGTGTGCCCCGCGTCGGCGGTGATGACGTGCCCGGCCAGCGGGTAGTACTCGTCCAGCGACAGCAGCAGCGGCGCGAACTCCGGCACCTCGTTGGTCTTCGCCCCGATCAGCCGCTCGGCGAGCACGATCCCGGTGCCGTGGGTGACGGCCGCCAGCAGGTACGGGATCATGCCGTCCTCGCCGGCCGCGCCGCGCACGGCCTTGCCGTCCACCGCGACCGCTGGCAGCCAGCCCGGCCCGGCGACGGGATATGCCACCGGGCCGGGCAGCGCGCGCAGGGCCAGGTAGGCGCCGGCGTGATGCGCGAGCGCCTGCGCGCCCAGTTCCGCGAAGATCCGCACCACCGTGTCCGGGTGCGGTGCCACCGGCATCCCCAGCGCGTTCCGGCGGGCGCGCGCTGCGGCCAGGACTTCCCGCGGCGCGTGGCGCACCCATGCGGTCACGTCCTCGATCGCCGTGTTCCCGCACAGCACCGCCGCCAGGCACAGCGCCAGCACGCACGGCAGGCAGTGCCGGATCCCGCGCGGGTCCCGCGGATCCGGCACCGCCGCGAAGCACTCCAGCAGGTTCCCGCCCGACGCCGCGGCCAGCGCGGCGGCACGGGAGACCAGTTCCCCCAAGGCTTCCCCGGCAGCGGCGGGCACGGGCATGCGAGACTGAACGGGCAACGGGGCCTCCCGGCGGAGAAGAGATGTCAGCAATCCCTTGTCCTAGCCGGGACCCCGCTGCATTCCCCGCAGCGACACGCGCAGCACCAGCACCGTGACGCAACCGCGGCAAACCCGCCACACCGGGCGTCACTGACCGTGCTCGCCTGCGGCAGCAGGCCACCGTTCCCTCGACAGCCATCCGGCTACGGAAGGTAACCGAAATGGGACGGCGACTGCGTCACGCCGGCCGACGCGGGCATCATCCGCCTTCCGGACACCGTCATCGGAAGAACCCCATCTGACCTGCGCAATGTACTTTGCGGGTCACCCTGTCCCGAGAAGGGCTGAGAGAACTATTTCGGTCCGCGCCCTTAGCACCACAGACACCTCTTTCTGACTGTCAGGTTGCGACTACTCGGACGATGGTTCCGGTGCGGACGTACTCCAGACGTAGCCGACGGCCCGATCGGAACGCGTCACGCAACAGATCAAGCTGACCGCGAGTCTTCGGCTCATGATCACCGACGCGTAGTGAGAAGCCGAACG
>DATLSX010000048.1:0-2925 GCA_035533915.1 Streptosporangiaceae bacterium | reverse complement strand
TGTGATCGCCCGGGGGAACCTGTCGGCCACATTCTCACTGGACTACGCCGTGGCCATCAGCGAGGCGCCGCTGACGCAGATGCTGTCCGGCGGGCTCACCCCGCTGGTGCTCACCCTGTCCAACGGGCTCAGCGGTGCCAGCGCCCTGTCCATCACCATCACGGCCAGCCAGGCGAAGACGGTGGCCGCCAAGCCGGTGCGCGGCGCTGAGGTGATCGGCTACAGCACCGGATGGGAAGCGGTGGCGAACAGCACTGACGTGGGCGGGTCGGGCGGGCTGGGCCCGTGCACGGTCAGTCTCACGAACGCCTTCGCCACATATTAGCCGCAATTTCCCGGCCCCCGGCGGGGCTTTTTTCATGCCCGAAGGAGCCCCATGGCGAACAGCGACGTCTATGACGTGAAAAGCGGCCTGGTCGCGGTCGCGGCGACATCGCAGACCGCCGTCCTTGAGCTGCGCTCGTCGGGGACGGTGAACAAGCGGGCGTTCGTCGCCGGGATCCGCATCAAGGTCGGCAACACGGCGGCGGCGGCGGGGAACAACATCCTGTTCACCCTCGCGCGGGCCGGCAACACGCCTTCAGGTGGCACGGCGGTCACCCCCACCCCGCACGACCCGGCGTCGGGGGCGGCGATCTCGGGGGCGTTCATCGGCTCGTGGGCGACCGCGCCCACGCTCGGCGCGGTCCTGGGTGAGTGGGAGCTGCCGCAGGCTTCCGGGGCGATGTGGGAGGAGTTCCCGCCGCTGGGGTATGAGTGGGTGCTGCCGGTCGCCACGGCGTCCATCGCGGGCTTCGTGACGAACTCGGTGGCCACCTCCACCCCGGTGTCCTTCGAGTGGGTTTTCTCGGAGTAACTGGTGGCGGTCCAGGCGCATTACTTCCCGTCGTGGACGCTGGCGGCCAGCAAATGGCAGGCCAACGTCCTCACCGACACCCTCCAGGTGCTGCTGGTCGCCCCCAGTAACACCTACACGTGGAACGCGACCGCGCTGGCCGCCGTGCACGTGTCCGACTTCCTCGCCGGGTCGGGCGGGGGTGCGCTCACCGAGGTGTCCATCTCAGGCACGAACTACACCCGGCAGACCCTGGCCACGGTCGGGATCTCCGACAGCCTGGCGTCCCCGGCCGGCTACACGACGCTGACGGTGAGCGCGAACCCGTCCTGGTCGTCGGCGACGTTCACCACCACCTACGCGCTGTTCTTCGATAACACGATCGGCGGGACCGACTCCACCAACCAGGTCATCTGCATGTGGGACCTCGGCGGTGCCCAGGTGGTGACGTCGGCGGCCCCGTTCGTGCTGAACCTGGGCTCGCTGAACGGGGTGGCGCAGGGGCTCGTCCAGTGGCAGTCCGCTTAAGGCGTTAGCGGCGGGACGGGGGCCTGATGGCGGGCTTCATCCAGAGGGTCGGTGCCGCCTACGCAGCGCCCACCCCGTCCGTCCTGGTGGTGCCGGTCACCAATGCGGTGACCCAGGGCGGGTCGCTGCTGGTGGCGGTGGCGTTCGGCAACCAGGCCGGCTCAGTGCTGTCGGTCACCGACACCAGGGGCGGCTATTACGTCCTTGACCTCGCCGCCAATGTTGTCACCACCTCGGGCCGGGGCCTGGAGATCTGGCGGTGCGCGCAGGCGCGCTCGCTCACCACCTCCGACACGATCCGCATCACCGTCTCAGCCACCCAGGACCACGGCATCGCTGCGATCGTGGACCTGTTCTCCTTCCTCGCCGCCCCCGACATCACCGCGTCCCACTATGACGGCACCACCACGACCACCCCGGCGGTCACGTTCACCGCCACCGCCGCCGACGTCATCGCGTACGCGGCCTGCAACGACAACGGCAAGGACTCCACGTTCACGGTGGCGTCCCCGTTCACCGCGACCGGTGCGGCGCTGCTGGCCGGCTCCAACCCGGGCACGTCGGAGCTGGCCGCCTACGTCAATGCGCCCGGCGCGGGCAGCGTCACGGCCACTTTCACCACCAGCGACTCTCACACCGCCGTCACCAATGGCCTGGGCTACCCCGGCGCACTGGGCACCGCGCCAGCCCAGCCGCCGGCCACGGTGGTGCGGCGGCACGCCCGGCAGCGCTCCCGCGCCAAAGTGGGCCCCGGGACGGGCCCGGCCGGCGGCGTCCAGCCGTTCGTGCTGCCGCTGACCGGCCCGGTCATCCCGGTCACGGCCACAGCCATCCCCGGCACCGTCAGCGGCAACCTGTCCATCGTCCAGCAGGTGAACGGCACCAGCACCTATGACTACGGCTGGTCGACGGTGCAGATGGCCACCACCGCCGGGAACACGCTGATCGTGCTCGTGGGCTGGGACCTGTCAGTGAACCCGACCGCGGCGGCGATGCCGGCCGTCTACGTGACCGACAGTGCGGGCAACTACTGGCGGCATGCGGGCACCTCGTCGTCGTCGGTCACCGGGTCCCGCAGTGCCGCCTGGATCTGCCCTAACGCCCGGCCCGTGTCGTGGGTGTCGGTGTCGCTGACCACGTTCGCCTCCAGCCTCGCCTATACGGTGCTGGAGATCACGAACATGCCGGCGGGCTACTCCCTCGATGTGGAAGGCGACAACGGCAGCCCTTCCGCGTCCAGCCTGGACATCAGTGCGGGCACCACCTCGGCTGCGGGCATCGCGTTCAGCGTCTTCACCACCGGCGCCGCGCCGCTGTCACCCGCCACCCCGGCAGGCTGGACCGCGCTCACCCCGGTCACCTCCGGGGCGGGCAGCGCCAACCCGGTGCAGATGTTCCCCTACTGGTCCCCGGCGGCAGCAGGGGCAAGCCTGTCCACCACCTACAGCCTCACGCAGGCCGTCCCGGTGTCCGGGGTCACGTTCTCGGTGCTGGCCAGCCCTCCCGCCCCGGTCCAGCCGAACCCGGACTTCCCCATCCTGAAGGTGGAGGCGGCGTTCGGG
>DATLSX010000047.1:0-83905 GCA_035533915.1 Streptosporangiaceae bacterium | reverse complement strand
GGGGTGGTGTGGGATTGGTGATGCCCCGCCGCGGTGGTGGTTGGCGGCGGGGCATCGGCCCGTGCTGGCCGGGGTGGGGGTGCGGCCGGCTGCGGGGGTGCGCGCTGGGGGGGTGTGGCGGGGGCGCGCGGTGCCGGCGGGGATACCGGCGGGTGGAGGCTGGTGCGGGGTTTAGGTGGCGGGGGTCGGTGTGGCGGGGGCTGGTGTGGCGGTGCGGGGTGCGTGGGGGGCTGGTGTGGCGGTGCGGGGTGCGTGGGGGGCGAGGGTGTGGCGGAGTTTGCCGCGTGCGCGGTGCAGGCGGGACATGACGGTGCCGATGGGGGTGTTCATGATGGCGGCGATTTCGCGGTAGGGGTAGCCCTCGATGTCGGCGAGCCAGATGGTGGTGCGGAATTCGTCGGGGAGGTCGCGCAGGGCGGTGAGGACGGGGGAGTGGGTGAGGGTGGCGAGAGCCTGGGTTTCGGCGGAGGGGGCGGGCGGGGTGAGGGGGTCGGTGCTGGGGTGCCAGTCGGCGGCGGGGTCGGCGCCGGGGGTGATGGGGGGCTGGCGGCGGGTTTTGCGGTAGTGGTTGATGAAGGTGGTGGTGAGGATTTTGTACAGCCAGGCGCGCAGGTTGGTGCCGGGGGTGTACTGGTGGAAGGCGGTGTAGGCCTTGGTGAGGGTGTCCTGGACCAGGTCTTCGGCGTCGGCGGGGTTGCGGGTCATGCGCAGGGCGGCGGGGTAGAGCTGGGTGAGGTAGGGGCGGACTTGCTGTTCGAAGTCCTCGTGCCGGGCCGGGGCTGCGGGTGCCGGGGCGGTGGTGGTGGCCGTCGTGGTGGCGGTGGCGGGGGTCATGTCCGATCGCTCCCTCGTGGTCGGTCACTTAGTAAGACGTTCCAGGGGGCGATCCGGACTCGTGATCTGGGTTACACATCGATTACACATGGTGATGGAGATTTTCCACGCGTCGGCATGGACCGGTTCCGCCCTGAACTTCCCGGGACTGGCAGCGGCATACGCGACATACCTGGAGCATTGCGGACACGGAGCGCCCGCGAGCTTTATGCAGGCGGGCACGGGCCACGGTCCACGGTCCGCGGGCACGGTCCGCGGGTCTGTGATGCGGGTACGGTCCGGTCGCTCCGCGCGGGCGGGGAGTCGGGGCGGAGTGCTTGCTACAGGCGGGCGAGGGCGGCTCGTAGCGGGTCCAGGCCGACGGAACCGAGCGCCAGGGCCTGGCTGTGAAACTCCTTCAGGTCGAAAGCGGCCCCCTTGCGTGCCCGCGCCTCGTCCCGGGCCTGGAGCCAGATGCGTTCCCCCAGCTTGTAGGACGGCGCCTGGCCGGGCCAGCCCAGGTACCTGTCGAGCTCGAACCGCAGCATCGCTTCGTCCATCTGGACGCGGGACCGCAGGAACTCCCAGGCAAGACCGGCGTTCCAGGTCTCACCGGGGTGCCAGGGCGAGTCCGCCGGGATGGCCAGCTCAAGGTGCACCCCGATGTCCACCACGACGCGGGCCGCCCGCAGCAACTGGGCGTCCAACATGCCGAGCTTGTTGCCTGGATCGGCGAGATAGCCCAGTTCGTCCATCAGCCGTTCGGCGTAGAGCGCCCAGCCTTCGCCGTGCCCGGAGACCCAGCACAGCATGCGCTGCCAGCGGTTGAGCTGATCTCGCAGGTACACGGTCTGCGCGATCTGCAGGTGGTGACCTGGCACCCCCTCGTGATAGATCGTGGTGACCTCTTTCCAGGTGGAGAACTCGTCCAGGTTCTCGTCCAGCGCCCACCACACCCGGCCAGGCCGGCTCCAGTCCTCGCTCGGGTTGGTGTAGTAGATCCCGCCGTCACTAGTCGGCGCGATCAGGCACTCGATCCGCCTGGCCGGCTCCGGGATGTCGAAATGCGTGCCGTCCAGCTCGGAGATGGTCGTGTCGGCGAGATCCTGCATCCAGTGACGCAAGGCTTCCCGGCCGACGATCTTGCGCGCCGGATCGGCGTCGAGCGCGGCCAGTGCGTCCGCCAGCTTGCCGCCCGGCACGATCTGCCGGGCCAGCCCGCGCATCTCCGTCTCGATCCGCAGCACTTCGGCCCAGCCCCACGCGTATGCCTCGTCAAGATCGATCCTGGCACCCAGGAATGCGCGAGCGGCCAGGGCGTACTGCTCACGTCCGACCGCGTCGCGTTCCCTGGCTATCGGCAGCAGTTCGGCTTCCAGGAAGGCACCGAACTCGGCGGTCGCCGCGGTCGCGGCCTCGGCCGCACGGTCGAGATCCGCGCGGATCGCCCCGGTCGCCTGAGTGCGCTCGACCAGGGCCGAGTAGTAGTCCTTGCCGCTGGCGGACCACTCGGCGCACTGCTTGGCGCACGCGGCGACCTGGCGCCGGGCGGCGACGTGGCCACGGGCGGCCGCCAGCACATACGTCTGCCGCAGGCCGTCATAGGCCGCCGGCACCGCGGCCATCCGGGCAGCCAGGTCCCGCTGCGCCCGCTCCCCCTCGGTCGGCATCAGGTCGAACAGCTGCCGGATGCCCTGCACCCAGCTGGAGATCACGTTGAGCTCGCTGGCGGTCGTGCCAGAATCGTAGAGTTCGAGCGCGGTCGTCATCCGCTCGAGCATGGCGTCCTTGGTGACTTGCTCGTGCTCGTCCGAAGCCGCGGTCTTGGTGAGCTCCGCGACCGTGGTTCGGTCCAGATCCGCCAGTGCGTCCATTCCGGCCGGACTGAGATCGGTCATCAGATGGTCGTAACCGGTGATACCGACGACGGTAGCCATAGCCGGATTGCGTTCGGCGAAGCTCGTCACGTACCGTTCGGCGATCTCGTCTATAGCGCTCATATAGTGAAACTTATCCATTCTCAGCATTGCCGACCACAGACGCCGGCGGCCCGGTCCGGCTAGCTGGCGGCCCGGGCCGCCGGCTCACGAGGCCGGGGTGAAGTAGCGGCGCGGGTTGTCTACCAGCATCGCCTGGATCTGGTCCTCGCGCACCCCGCGCTGGGCAAGCGCCGGGAGCACCAGGTCGTGGATGTAGGTGTAATTCCCTGCCTTGTCCTCGTCGCGGGGGTACCAGTCGATGTAGCAGGCCGCGTCGTGGGACAAGACCATGCTGCCGGCGTAGCCGCGCTCGCAGAGCGTGGCGATGATGTCGGACCGCCACTCCAGCGACGGCGGCATGCCGATCCCGAACCTGTCCATGCCGAGCAGGCAGCCATCGTCGGCCAGTTTCGTCAGGTAGTCGAGGTCTCTGCTGTCGCCGCTGTGGCCGATCACCACCTTGCCCAGGTCGGCCCCCTCCTCGCGGAGTACCCGCAGCGCGACAAGCCCGGACTGGCTCGCCGGGTGGGTGTGCACGGTCACCGGCGCGCCGGTCAGCACGTGCGCGCGCGCGACGGCACGGAGCACCCGCTCGACGCCCCGGGTCAGGCCCTGCTCGTCAATGGCGCACTTGAGGAACGCCGCCTTTATTCCGGTGCCGGCGATCCCGGTGGTGATGTCCGCGACGAACATCTCGGTCATCGGGTCTTCGCGGCTGGCCGTCATCCGCCGGCTCCGGTAGCGGAAGTAGAACGGCACCTCGCTGAACGTGTAGACGCCGGTCGCCGCGATGATGTTCAGCTCCGTCAGCGCCGCGACCCTGGCGATCCGCTCGATGTCGCGCCCGAGACCGATCACGGTCGGGTCGGCGATCGTCGTGATGCCGCGAGCTACGGCCTTATTTAGCTGGACGATCGCGTGCGCGACCCGGGTTTCCTCGTCCCAGTCGGCCGGGAAGTTACGCCTGATCTCCTCGTTCAGGACGAACACGTGCTCGTGCATCAGCGTCGTGCCCAGGCTAGCTACGTCAACTGGTCCGCGTACCGTCTCGACCTGTGCCATAGGCAGACCGTAACGTGTCTGCGTACTGGTCGGTAGGTACGCTTGTCCGGACTCGTCGGGAGGCGGCAGATGGACTTCGGATACGACGCACGAACCGAGGAACTGCGAGCGAAACTGTTCGCTTTCATGGATTCCCATGTCTACCCGGCTGAGCCGGTCTTCGCCGAGCAGGTCGCTGAGGCAGCGGCCTCGGGAGACATCTGGCAGCGGCCTGGGGTGATCGACGAACTGAAGGCGGAGGCGCGCGGCCAGGGCCTGTGGAACCTGTTCCTGACAGTCCGCAAGCACAGGGACCAGATCGCCGAGATCGCGGAGAAGCACGGCGGGGGCCTGACCAATCTTCAGTACGCGCCGCTTGCCGAGATCACCGGCCGCAGCGGCGCGATCGCGCCCGAGGCACTCAACTGCGCCGCGCCTGACACCGGCAACATGGAAGTCCTGGCCGAGTTCGGCAGCCCCGAGCAGGTCGAGCGCTGGCTGCTCCCGCTGCTGGACGGCACGATCAGGTCCGCGTTCTGCATGACCGAGCCGGAAGTTGCCTCCTCGGACGCGACCAACATCGCGACCAGGATCACCCGCGACGGTGACGAGTACGTGATCAACGGCCGCAAATGGTGGTCCTCGGGTGCGATGGACCCGCGCTGCAAGGTCTTCATCGTGATGGGCAAGACCAACCCGGACGCCGATCGGCACCGGCAGCAGTCGATGATCTGCGTCCCGTCGGACACGCCCGGCATCACCATCAGGCGGAGCATGCGGGTGTTCGGGTTCACCGACTCCACGCACGGGGGTCACGCCGAGATCGAGTTCGCCGATGTGCGGGTTCCGGCCAAGAACCTGATCGCAGAGGAAGGCTCCGGCTTCGCGATCGCGCAGGCCAGGCTCGGGCCTGGCCGGATCCACCACTGCATGCGGCTGATCGGCTCGGCCGAGCGGGCTCTCGAGGCGATGTGCCGCCGGGCCACCAGCCGGGTCGCGTTCGGCAAGCCGCTCGCCGACCAGGGCGTGGTGCAGGACTGGATCGCCGAGTCGCGGGTGCGGATCGAGCAGGCCAGGCTGCTGGTGCTGAAGACCGCCTGGCTGATGGACACCGTCGGCAACAAGGGCGCCCACACCGAGATCCAGGCGATCAAGATCGCCGTTCCGGCGATGACCGAGTGGGTGCTCGACAAGGCGATCCAGGTACACGGCGGTGGCGGGGTAAGCCAGGAGTTCCCGCTGGCCCATGCCTGGGCGGGCGCGCGGAGCCTGCGGTTCGCGGACGGGCCCGATGAGGTGCACAAGCGTTCGATGGCGCACCGGGAGTTGCGTAAGTACCAGGGCTGACTATATGCGAGACATGCGAGAAGGGAAGATGCAGATGTCGGATCAGGCACAGCGGGTCGCCATTGTCACCGGCGGCGCACGCGGGATCGGGGCTGCGGTCGCACGACGCCTGGCGGCGGACGGGATGGCCGTCGCGGTCATCGACCTGAAGGCCGCCGACTGCGGCGGGACCGTCGAGGCGATCAAATCGGCGGGCGGCCAGGCGATCGCGGCCGGCGCGGACGTGAGTGACTCCGCCCAGGTCGCCGCGGCGGTCGATGCGATCGCGGCCGAGCTGGGCCCGCCGGCCGTCCTGGTCAACAACGCAGGTGTGATCAGGGACAACCTGCTGTTCAAGATGACCGAGGACGACTGGGAGACCGTCATGGGCGTGCACCTGCGGGGCGCGTTCCTGATGAGCAAGGCCTGCCAGAAGCACATGGTCGACCAGAGGTTCGGCCGGATCATCAACCTGTCGTCGAGCTCGGCGCTCGGCAACCGGGGGCAGGCCAATTACTCAGCGGCCAAGGCCGGCCTGCAGGGCTTCACCAAGACCCTCGCGATCGAGCTCGGCCAGTTCGGCATCACGGCCAATGCGATCGCGCCCGGCTTCATCGCCACCGACATGACCGCGGCGACGGCCGCCAGGGTCGGTATCTCGTTCGAGGACTTCCAGAAGGGCGCAGCCGCGCAGATCCCGGTGCGCCGGGTCGGCCAGCCCGAGGACATCGCACACACCGCGTCATTCCTGGCCAGTGAGGGAGCAGGCTTCGTTTCCGGTCAGGTCATCTACGTCGCCGGCGGCCCGCTGTGCTAACCGGCGGGGCAGCGGCGAACGGCCAGGCGGGCGCGGGCGGCCAGGCGGGCGCGGGCGGCCGGGCCGGGGTGGTCACCGCCGAGGACCTGCGGACGCAGGTGCGCGACTTCCTGGCCGCGCACGATCCCGCCACTACCGAGCGGCTGGAGTTCGTGCGGGCCAGGTTCGACACCGGACTGGCGTGGGTGCATTACCCGGCCGGTCTCGGCGGCCAGGGCCTGCCCCGCACGTTGCAGAAGGTCGTCGACGAGGAGTTCGCCGCCGCGAATTCCCCGACCAACCGGCCCGAGCGCAACGGGATCGGCCTGGGCATGGCCGCGCCGACGATCCTCGCCTATGGCACGGACGAGCAGAAGAACCGCTGGCTGCGGCCGTTGTGGACTGGCGAGGAGATCTGGTGCCAGCTCTTCAGCGAGCCCGGTGCCGGGTCGGACCTGGCGAACCTGGCGACCCGCGCGGTGCGCGACGGCGACCGCTGGATCGTCAACGGGCAGAAGGTGTGGACGTCCTCGGCGCACATCGCCAGCCGCGCGATCCTGGTCACCAGGACCGACCCCGACCTGCCCAAGCACAAGGGCCTGACCTACTTCAGCGTCGACATGAAGGCGCCCGGGGTCGAGGTCAGGCCGCTGCGGCAGGCGACGGGCGAGGCCGAGTTCAACGAGGTGTTCCTGACCGACGTGGTCATCCCCGACGCGGACCGGATCGGCGAGGTCGGTCAGGGCTGGCAGGTCTCGACCGCGACGCTGAACAACGAGCGGGTCGCGCTCGGCGCGTTCACCTTCCCGCGCGAGGGCGGCATGATCGGACAGTCCGCCAAGACCTGGCGCGAGCACCCCGAGCTGCGCACGCCCGGCCTGCACGACCGGCTGGTGCGGCTGTGGGCGGCCGCCGAGGTCTCCCGGCTCGCCGGGGAACGGCTGCGCCAGCAGCTCGCGGCCGGCCAGCCCGGGCCTGAAGGCGCGGGTGCCAAGATCGTCTTTGCGAAGCTGAACCAGGAGATCGCCGACTTCCAGGTGGAGCTGATCGGCGCTGAGGGGCTGCGATACGGCGACTGGACGATGCGACGACCCGAAGGGGCCGACTTCTTCGGCAGGGACGCCGGTTACCGGTACCTGCGTTCGAAGGGCAACTCGATCGAGGGCGGGACGTCGGAGATCCTGCGCAACATCGTCGCCGAGCGGGTGCTCGGGCTGCCGCCGGAGATCCGGCTAGACAAGGACAAGCCATGGAAGGACCTGCCCCGGTGAGCCAGGAAGCGCAGACCACGACGGCGCTTGCGGCCGCGGACCGCCGCCTGCCCGACATGACCTACAGCGAGCAGGAGAGCGAGCTGCGGTCGGCCCTGCGGTCGGTGCTCGATGACCGGGCCAGCTTCAACGCCGTGCTGGCCAGGATCGAGACGCCAGACACCTACGACACCGCCTTGTGGCGGACGCTCGCGGCCGAGATCGGGTGCGCCGGCCTGCTCGTGCCGGAATCGCTGGGCGGGGCTGGCGCGTCGTTCCGTGAGGTGGCGGTCCTGGCGGAGGAAGTAGGCCGGGCAGTCGCACCCGTTCCTTACCTGGGCAGTGCCGTGCTCGCGACGGTCGCGCTGCTGTCGGTGGCAGGCAGCGATGCCAGCTCCGACCTCGCCAGCGAGCTGCTGACCGAGCTGGCCGCCGGGTCAGCCACGGCGACCCTGGCCGTGCCGTTCACTTCGATGCCCGGTTCCCGGCCTGAGCCGACCGTGCGGATCGGCCCGGCGGCCGCGGGGGACGAGGGCGGAATCTACCGGCTGTCCGGGTCGGTGGCCGGAGTGGCTGACGGCTTGCCGGCGGACGTGCTGCTCGTGCCGGCTGACGGAGTCCCGTACGGGCTATACGTTGTCCGGGCGGCCGAGGCCGGGGTGACCAGGACGCCTGTGGTGTCCCTGGACATGACCAGGCAACTGTGCGACCTGACGCTGGAGGACGTTCCGGCCAGGCAGGTCGCGGCCGGGTCGGCAGCCGAGCTGGCCGTGCGGGCCGCGCTGCAGGCCGGTGCGGCGATGCTCGCGGCTGAGCAGTCGGGTCTGGCCGAGCGGGCACTGGACGTCACGCTCGGCTACGTCAAGCAGCGGTACCAGTTCGCGCGGCCGGTCGGGTCGTTCCAGGCGGTCAAGCACCGGCTGGCGGACTGGTGGGTGGCGATGACCCAGGCCCGGGCCGCCTCCCGGTACGCGGCCGCCTGCCTGGCCGACGGTGATCCGGATACGCCGGTCGCCGTGGCGCTGGCCAAGGCGGTCTGCTCGGACACGGCGGTCCTGGCCGGGCAGGAGATGATCCAGCTGCACGGCGGTATCGGCTTCACCTGGGAGCACCCCGCCCACCTGTACCTGAAGCGGGCCAAGAGTTCCTCGCTCGCGCTCGGCACGGCGGACCGGCACCGGGGAGCGCTTGCCAGCCTGGTCAACCTCCCGGGTGTGACTGCTTAGGCCCGTAACCCGACGGTCCCGACCCCTACGCCGGGCAGAGGCCGCTCCGAGGCGCGCACGCTTCGGAGCAATCGTGTGACCCGGTACAACGACCGGCAGGCTCTGGCCGAGTGGGCGACTATCGTACGGCACGCTAAGCATTTCTCCGTGCCGCACCCGGTATGCGGTTCGGTCAAGCACTCCATCATCTACACCGGAATCTGGTCCGGTCACGTCGTGCCGAAATCTGACTATAACAATGTCGATTTCACGCTGACAGAGTCGGAATGGGTTCAGCCGCACGTGGTTGCGACTCGATCTCTACGTCGACGGCTCAGTACAAGTGCTGGACCGAGGACTACCCGCAGGGCACGGTCTGGGAGGGTCCGGTCGTTCGTCCAGGGGACACGATGTTCGTGTATGTCGAATACTTGGGCAATAACACTACGAAATATTATTTCGAGAATGTCACCACGGGCGCTGTGCGGTCCTTTGATAACTCCAGTCCGTATGTAGGTACGAACGCCGCGAACTTTATTATCGTCCGGTACCGTCCTGGCAACGCCGACTTCCGTCAGCAGCGCCGCGTTCTATCAGGACTGGTTCCACGGCTCGCCGTATTCCGACACCTGCTGACAATCGGGTCCTGGCGGCTCGGCGGCGCTGTCCGCGGGCCGCCAGGACCTCTCGGCCAGCGCCGACGTTCAGTCGGCACCTCCGAGGCCCCAGCTGATGACCCGAGTGGGGTGGATGCGGATAACCGGTCCGAGATCCTCGCCGCCGGCGCTGGTCGCCTCTTCCAGCGGCTCCGCGTCGCCCTGCACCATGACACAGCGCGGACGCCACGGCGGGAGTACGTCATCGATCACCAGCGCAACCTTGGAGTTTGCCCGGGCGTTGCGGAACTTCTTCGTCGCGGCGAAGTTACGGCCGCCGACGTCTATGGTGTCCAGCGCAGGGTTATATGTCCAGCCGAGCGGCACGACGTGCGGGAAACCCTCGGCATCGATCGTGGCCAGTCTCCCGAGGCGCTTGTCAGCCAGGTAGCTCAGTTCGTCTTCCGAGAAGATGCTCATTGCGGAATCTCCGTTCGGTTCGGTTCGGAATCGGTGCGGCTCGCTCACGCCAGCCTGTAATTCTCTAGCCAGTGGTTCTCCAGATCCGGCATTGCTGTTCCACTCTCGCATGGAAATCGGTATGGGCTGGATGTTGGGAGCAGGTGAGCCGGACCAGTGCGCTCAGTGGCCGCGGAATGCTTCTTCGAGCCACCATGAGCCATGCTCGCTGGTGATCTTGGCGTCAATCAGGAGCGGCCGGTCGTCCCTCGGCCCGGTCAGCCAGTCACGCACGGCACCGAGGTCGGCAGGCTTGCGTACCGTGACCGCGGCGCAGCCGAATCCCTGGCCGATCGCGGCGATGTCGGCCGGCGGGAACCGTACCGTGTCAAGCGGGTGCCCGTCGGGCCCGAAGTGGTGCACCTCGGCGCCGTAGGCCTCGTCGTCGTAGACGACGATGACCATTGGCAGTCCCAGCCGGACGGCCGTCTCGAGTTCGCTGACTCCCATCAGGGCACCACCGTCGCCCAGAGCGGCGACGGTGAGCCGGTCCGGCCGCGCGATGGCTGAGCCGATCGCCGATGCGAGTCCGAGTCCGACCGACTGATACGCCTGGGTAAAGCAGAATCCGTCGGAGTCCGGGACTGACAGGTACATGCTCGGGTAGCCCATGAAGTTACCGGAGTCGACGGCCACGGTCCGCTCGGCGGGCAGCATGTCGTCCAGTGCGATCGTGAGCGTTCGCGGGTCGATCTTGCCGTCAGAACTCTCATCGCTGTAAGGGACATCGCGCCAGCGGACTTCGCGGGCGATCCGGTCGCGCAGCTGACCTGACCGGTAGCCGACCGCGGCAGTGCCCGGCGGCAACTGGCCGCCCGCGTCGAGGATGGCGGCTACTTCCCGGGCGACGGCGACGACATCTCCGGCAATGCCCAGGTTCACCGGCTGGTGCGCGCCGAGCGCGGCTGACTCGATGTCTACCTGGGCGACGAAGGCGCCCGGACCGATCAGGTTCCCGTGCCGCATCGTCCACATGTTGAGTGAACTGCCCCAGCCGACGACGAGGTCGGCGTCGCGGATCAACTCGGCCGTGAGCGGCGAGGCGAATCCGCCGCTCACGTCCAGATCCCAGGGGTTCGGGCGGAACAGCCCCTTGGCCGCGGCCGAGGTCGCCAGCAGCGCGCCGCAGGTGTCGGCGAGGCGGGCCAGATCCGGTCCGGCGTGCGCGTGCCTAGCACCGCGGCCCGCGATGAAGACAGGACGCCGCGCGCGTGCGATGGCCTCGGCGAGACTCGCCGCTGCCTCGGCCCCGGCCGTGAGGTCGGCTCCCGCCCCGGCTCCGGTCCGGGCTGCCAGGGCGGAACTACTTGCCGGGCCGACCGGACTGGTCGGCTTGATCTCGGGCATCTCACACTCGCTCGCCTGCACGTCCAGCGGCAGTGCCAGGATCACGGTCCGCCGCTCCTGCGCGGCGGTCCGGTACGCGCGGACCGCGTCGTCTACCGCCAGGCCGGGTGAATGCAGCCGTGCGGGCACCGCGCCCACGGCTTGCGCCAGCGCTGCCACGTCGATCCGGAAGTTGGACCTGACCGCGCCCGACGCCACGTCGGCGGCGAGCACCAGCAACGGTGTCCGGCTCTTGGCCGCCTCCGTGATGCCCGTGATGGCGTTGGTCAACCCTGGACCTTGATGCACGGACAGGATGCCGGGCCGGCCGGTCAGCCTCGCCCAGGCGTCCGCCATGCTGGCGGCACCGCCCTCGTGCCTGGCCGCCACGAACCGCGCGCCGCGTGCGATCAGGGCATTGGTGACGTGGAAGTTGCCGCTGCCGACCAGCCCGAAGACGGTGTCAGCGCCCAGTTCCGCCAGCGCGGCCGCGACCGCCTCGCTGACCAGCATCAGGAGCGCTCGACCAGGGCCAGCGCGCGGCACGGGCTGCCAGACCCGCCGATGATCGGCAACGGGCCCGCGATCACGACTGTGCCGGTGGCCGGCAACTGCGCGAGATTCCGCAACTGGGTCAGCCCGTACTTGCCGGCGCCGAGAAGTGATGCGTGGCACGGGAACGGCGGGTCGAAGGAGTGGGCCGCGCCGGCGTCGGTACCGACTGTTTCCACACCGAAGCCACGCACGGGCGCCTCCTCGGCTAGCCAGCGGGCGCACTCCACCGAGACACCTGGCGTGTGCGGGCCGGCCTCGTTGGCGTTCAGGAACTCCTCCTGACTCGCCGAACGGGCGTCCCACCCGGTCCGGTACAGCAGCCAGCCGCCTTCCGGCAGCGGCCCGTGCTCGGCTTCCCACTCCTTGACGTGTCCTACCTCCAGCAGGAAATCGGGGTCCGCCGCTGCCTGCGCGCTGAAGTCCAGGACGACGGCCGGAGCGATCAGGTGCTCGGCCGGGATCTGTGCCACGTCCGCTTGATCGCGTCCGGTCACCCAGTGGATCGGCGCGTCGAAGTGGGTGCCGGTGTGCTCTCCGGTGGAGATGTCGTTCCAGTACCAGGCCGGACCGCGGTCGTCGTACCGGCTGACCTCGTGCAAGGCGAACGGAATGGTGTTACCGAACGGCTCGGGCAGCTTGATCACCGGCGTTTGGGCGCTGAGCGGCGCGGTGAGGTCGACGACCTCGATAGTGCGCGCGCGCAGTCCGGCGATGAGCGCATCGAGAACAGCCATGACACAACCTCCTGCGGCCCGGTAGAAAACATGACGATCCACAGCCTGCACCAGCCGACCCCGGCAGGGGAAGGGCGGCCCGCCGGCCAGCGTCGGTGGGCGGGATTCGGCTGCTGGATTGCGTTTCTGATGATCTGTACAGTTCGGGGGGATACTCGGTCAGGTTCCGGAACCCGAGTGCGGCAGCGCGGCGCCTGGCGCCGTCAGGCTCGCGGTGACCCGGCGATTCGCTCAGGAGGTTCTGTCATGGACTCGGTGGCCGGAGCAGGCGTCGTAGTCACGGGGGCAGGCAGCGGGATCGGAGCCGCGCTGGCGCGGCGGTTCACGGCCGAAGGCGCCAGGGTGGTGCTGAACGACGTGAACGCGGACGCGGTCGCGGCGGTCGCGCAGTCGTGCGACCTGTCGGCCGGCGGGCAGGCGACGCCGGTCGCGGGGGATGCCGCGTCGGAGGACGGCGTGGCGGCCCTGATCGCGGCGGCTCGGTCCGAACTCGGCGAGATCGACCTGTACTGCGCGAACGCGGGCATCGCGCGAACGGGCGGGCCCGAGGCGGCAGAGCGCGACTGGGCTGACTCGTGGAACGTCAACGTGATGGCGCATGTGCGCGCGGCGCGGCTACTGCTCGGTCCTTGGCTGGAACGGGGAAGCGGGCACCTGATCTGCACCGTGTCGGCGGCTGGCGTGCTGGCGACGCCTGGGGCCGCCCCGTATTCGGTGACCAAGCACGCCGCGCTGGCGTTCGCCGAGTGGCTGGCGCTGACGCACCGGCACCGGGGCCTGACCGTTCAGGCCATCTGCCCGATGGGCGTGCGGACCGGCATGTTCGACGGCAGCGACCCGATGACCGAGAAACTGCTCGGGCCAGGTGCGATCATGCCGGAGAACGTGGCCGACGCCGTCATGGAAGGGATCGCGGACGGCCGGTTCCTCATCCTGCCGCATCCGGAGGTAGCGGCGATGTACGCGGGCCGGGCCGCCGAACCTGACCGGTGGCTGTCCGGCATGAACCACCTCCAGCAGTTCCTGGAAGACGACTCGGCCTGATCGCCCGCCTGCCTGTGGGCCGGTCTGCCAGCGTCGGCTAACTGCCTGAGTCGGCTAGGTGGTCGTGACGTGCGGACGCGGTCGCACCGGTGCCTGCGGAGGGGTCAGCGCTGGCGTGCTTGGCGGCAGGGCTTGGCTTGGCAGCCTGCGAATCCTGGTCGGGCGCCCACGGAATCCGGCGCACGATCCAGGGAGCGGCCCAGCACGCGAGAGCGGCCGTCAGGCCGCCGAGTACGAAGCCGGCGCCGATGTCCAGCGGGTGATGTACATGGGCGAGGACGCGGGCGGTGCCGACGAGGAAGGCGTTGACGATCAGGGCGATGCCCCACGGCCGGGAGTACACCAGCACGCACACGGCGATGAACATGGCCAGCGTGGAGTGATCGGAAGGGAAGCCGTTGTCCGCCGCGTGCGCGAAGAGCGGATGGATATGCTGCACGACGAACGGTCGCGGGTCGTTGTACAGGGCCGCCGACCCGCGGATCAGGGCGAGGGCGACGACGCCCCCGCTGATGGCGGCGGTGGCGAGCGTCCACTTGCGGTAGACCGATTGCCTGATCCAGACGAAAGCAGCGGCCGCGACCGACAGGACGATGAAGTACTTGGCCACGAACACGATGACAGAGTCCACGATCAGCCCCATTTCGCTCAAGAATCACCCGGAGACGTCCCGCAGGCCCGTCACGTCCCGGAAGCCGTGCTCCGCACGAGCGAGGAACACTAGTTCTGCGAGCGAAGCGCTACATAGCCTACTGCTCACCAAGAGTTCAGTTCAGTGCCGCTTGTACGTCACCAGTTGTTCGCCGAAGCGACGAGTGGTTCGCTGAGGTGACGAACCGCGGAGCCGAGATCCAGGGAAGGATGCCGCCATGGGATTCGAGCACATCGTGGTCGAGCGATCAGGTGACTTCACCACCATCACGATGAACAGGCCGCAACGTCGTAACGCACTCTCGCTGAGCCACATGCGAGAGCTGATCACGGCGTTCACGCAGGCGGGACAGAGCGACGCGCTGGGAATCGTGCTGGCCGGCAACGGGCCGGTGTTCAGCGCCGGGCACGACTTCGCCGACGTCGCCGACGCGGACCTGCCGGCGGTCCGGTCCTTGCTGGTCACCTGCACGGAGCTGATGAACCTCATCCAGCAGGTGCCGCAGCCGGTCGTCGCCAGGGTGCACGGCCTGGCCACGGCGGCCGGTTGCCAGCTCGTCGCCACCGCCGACCTGGCCGTCGCCAGCGAGAACGCCGGCTTCGCCGCTCCTGGCGGCAAGGGCGGGTGGTTCTGTCACACCCCGTTGGTGGCGATCTCCAGGAACGTCGGCCGCAAGCGCGCCGCGGAGATGGCGCTCTCCGGCGACACGATCGATGCCGCGACCGCGCTGGACTGGGGACTGGTCAACCGGGTCGTGCCCGCCGCCGAGCTCGACGCCGCCACGACGGAGCTGCTCCAGCGGGTCACCAGGGGTTCGGCGGAGAGCAAGGCCATCGGCAAGCAGGCGTTCTACGCTCAGGTCGATCTCGATCAGCCGAAGGCATACGCCTATGCCATCGAAGTGATGGCCGCGACCAGCCAGCTGCCGGATGCCCGCGAGGGGATGCGTGCGTTTCTCGACAAGCGGGCACCCAAGTGGCAGCACGGCCGGGCCTAGTGCCTGACCGCCGCCGGCCCGGACACGGCGAGAACGCAGGGCAAGCGCGACGGTGAGGAATGCGACCGGCTTCAGCGCGCGGCGCGTTCGGGCCGCGCGTTCCGCGCTCCGCTACAGGTCCAAGTCGGCGATCACCGGCGCATGGTCGCTTGGCCCCTTGCCCTTGCGCGCATCCCGGTCCACCCAGGCGTCCTTGACCGCTCCGGCCAGGGCCGCGTTGGCGTAGATCAGGTCGATCCGCATTCCCATCCCCTTGTGGAACGCGCCCGCGCGGTAGTCCCAGTACGTATACGGATGCGGGCCCTTGGCGATGCGCGGGACGACGTCTGTCAGCCCCGTCTCACGCAGGTCGGCGAGAGCCGTCCGCTCAGCCGGCGTGACGTGCGTAGATTCGGTGAACGCGGCCGGGTCCCAGACGTCCGCATCGGTCGGGGCGATGTTGAAGTCGCCCATGACCGCGAACGGGAGTCCGCCGGCCACATCCGCGGCCACGGCCGCGCTCAGCGCGGCGAGCCAGCGCAGCTTGTACGCATAGTGCGGGTCCGAGATGGCACGGCCGTTGGGCACGTAGACAGAGCGCACCCGTACCGGGCCGCAGGTGGCCGCCAGGGTGCGTGCCTCTGCCGTTGCCTCGTCGGGGAAGCCGGGATCACCGGGCAAGCCGCGGGTCACGTCCTGGAGTCCGAGCCGGGACAGGATCGCGACCCCGTTCCACCGTCCGTCCCCATGGTGGGCCACTGTGTAGCCGAGCGGTGTCACCGCATCGGCGGGGAAGCTGTCAGCGCCGACCTTTGTCTCCTGCAGGCAGACCACATCCGGTGCGGCCTGTTCTAGCCAGTCCACCAGGCGGGGGAGCCGGGCCACAACTGAGTTCACGTTCCACGTCGCGATTCGCACGACGCTATCCAACCACCGTTCAGCGCCCAGGTACGGAGGCGGCGGGCCGGCCGTCCGTCCGCGGTGGCCCGCGCAGCCGTTTCAACGTGGCGATGTCCCTTGCCTGCCCCTGCCGTGCGCCCGGAGTCTCCACCACGAACGGCACTGAGGCCGTGGCCGGATGGTGCAGCAGTTCGCGGAACGGCCGGGTACCGATCGTGCCCTTGCCGATGTTCTGGTGCCTGTCCCTGGCCGATCCGCACGGGTCCTTGGCGTCGTTGGCGTGGATGAGGCGCAGCCGGCCCGGCGCGACTTGGCCTAGCTCAGTCAGCATCGAGGCGACCCCGCGGTCGTCGGTCAGATCGTGCCCGGCGGCGAACAGGTGGCAGGTGTCCAGGCACAGCCGCGCTCGCGGGTGCCAGCCCAGCGCGGACAGGTACGGCGCTAGATCGGCGATCGTCGCGCAGAGCATCTGCCCTTGCCCGGCCATCGGCTCGATCAGCAGGTCCGGGCCGTCCTCGGGGAGCGCGTCGAGCAGCGGCAGCAGGGTTTGCCGCATCCGGTCCAGCCCAGCGGGCCGGTCCGCGGTGATCGCGGAACCAGCGTGCACGACCACGCCGCGAGCCCCGATAGCCGCGGCGCGCCGCAGCGAGTGATCGAGCGCCGACTGCGACCGCGACCGGAGGACGTCATCGGGCGAACCGAGGTTGACGAGGTACGGGGCATGCACGAAGACGGCCAAGCCGGTCGCGTCGACGTGCGCGCGCAGCGCGGCAGTCTCGGTATCCACGCCGGGCGCCGGTGCCCACGCCCGCGGGTTGGTGACGAATACCTGGATCGCCTCCGCGCCGACCGCGGCCGCGTACCGCAAGCCCGCGGTAGCGAGGCCGCCGGCTACCGGCACGTGCGCGCCGATCGGTCGGCTCGCTGCGGCGGTCTGCTGCTCAGGCACCCGGACAGCGTAGCGGCGCCGCCTTATATACTTCCGACTTCATTTACCTGCGAGAACGAGTGTCACTCTGGTGTCAGCAACTCCGCGTGAGTACCCAGTGAGGTCGCAGATATGACGCGGCTGGTGGTCAAGCTCGGCTCGAGTTCCATCGCGAGCGGAGAAGGTCTGGCCCTCGATGTCATCGCTGACCTGGTCACTCAGATAGCCAATGCCCAACGCGCCGGCCATGAGGTAGTCCTGGTCACCTCGGGCGCAGCCAGGCTGGGCAGGCGACTGCTGGCTTTCGAAGGGCCGACTGCCCGGGCCGGCACCGAACTGCGGCGTCTGCTCGACGCGATCCGGTTCACGGTCTCCCAGGCAAGCGATGCCAGGAACTCCGCGCCGGACTACCCAGAGCTGTTCCGCGCGCTTGAGGGCACCGTCAAGCGCTACAACTCCGTCGACCTGACCGGCCCGCTGGCCGTGGCGCTTGCTGCCTCGGTGGGACAGCCGGCCCTGATGGCCCTGTACCGCCAGCTCGCTGCGGCGGTAGGCATGGAGGTATGCCAGATCCTGCTATCCAAGAGCGACCTGGACTCGGCGCGGGCGATGCGGGACGTGGGCAGCGTCCTGAACTCCGCGCTTGGACAGGGTCTCTTGCCGATCGTCAACGGTAATGACACGACTGATCCGAAATCTGAGCTCGACAACGATCAGATAGCGGTGGCGGTGGCGGTGGCGGCAAAGGCGTCGCGACTGACGTTCCTGACCAATGTCCGCGCCGTCTATGGAGACCAGGACATGCGGGAGCGGATCTCCCGGCTGACTCCGGAAGAAGCACGGGCACTGCGGATTTCGGCGCAGGGAGAGGGCCGGGGCGGAATGCGCTCAAAGCTCAATGCCGCCGCGCGCGCTGCTTACTGCGGTGTCGAGTGCGTGATCGGCTCGGCTGGCGAGGCGGACGTAGTCGCCAGGAGCCTCAGCCCCCGGGCGCGGCTGGGAACCGTAGTCCGCGCGGTTTCCGGGGAACTGGCTCCGGCCGAACGCTGGGTCGGCGGGATCGCCTATCCGATGGGAACTATCGGCATAAACCGGGAGGCGGAAAGCAGCCTGCGGGCGGGCAGCACGCTGTTCCTGTCGGGAGTGAAGCGGGTGGACGGGGAGTTCGAGCCGGGATCGGTGGTCGAACTAGTCGACGTCAGGCACCCGGAACGCCTGATCGGCCGGGGATCGGTCGCGATGCCAGCCGGGATCTTGCGGTTGTTGCGTGCGCTGTCACCGGACGAGGTCGCTGATGTCCTGTCCGTGCTGTTCCGGCTGCGATATGCCCCCGCGGTGCGTGGGTCTAGTGCCGCGATCCGAGGAGTCGGGGGAGCGCCGGGGGCCGGGGAAGAGCCTGGGGCCGGGGAAGAGCCGGGAGCCGGGGGAGAGCCTGGAGCCGGGGGAGAGCCTGGAGCGGACGCGCGCGCCGACCTAGTCGATCCCCGGAAGTTCGACGACATCGCCGACCTGGTGCGCAGGCGTTCGCAAGCGGCGAAGCAGGCGCACGGTGAGCTGATTACCGCCACCCCGGAGCGAGTCCGTGCGCTAACCGACGCGTTGCTGCAAGCCCAGCCGCGGGCGTGCTCGGCCATCCTGGCCGAGGGGTCCTTCCTGTCCGGCCAGGTCACGGCCGGCTCGCCGGCCCGCAGGGCCGTGCGTGACATGCACGCGATCCACCGCGATTCCCTCGTCGTCTTCCGCGGTGAGTGATCGTCTGGCTTAGCCGCGGATCTGGCCGGTGCCCCAGGTCACGTTCTTCACGCAGGTCAGGGCAGCTAGGCCCATCGGGCCCCTGGCGTGCAGCTTCTGGGTCGACACGCCGATCTCCAGTCCGTAACCGAACTCGCCCCCGTCGGAGAACCGGGTCGAGGCATTGACGAACACGCTGCCCGAGTCGACCGCCCTGGCGAACCTGCGGGCCACGGCGATGTCCTGGGCGACGATCGCCTCCGAGTTCCTGGTGCCCCACCGGCTGATGTGCGCGAGGGCTTCGTCCAGGCCGGCGACCACTCTGACGGCGAGGATCAGGTCCAGGTACTCGGTGCTCCAGTCGCTCTCCCGCGCCGGTTCGGCGTCCGGCCATAGCGCCCTGACCTGCTCGTCGCCTCGGACGACCACGCCCAGCTTGTGCAGTTCGTCGAGTGCCGCGGGCAGCCAGGAGGCGGCGATATCCGCATGGACCAGCAGTGTCTCGGCGGCGTTGCAGACACTGGGCCGGGAGGTCTTGGCGTTGACGATGATGTTCGTGGCCATGGCCGGGTCCGCGGAGGCGTCCACGTAGACATGGCAGTTGCCGTCGCCGTCGATGACGACAGGCACCTTCGCGTGGTCGCGGACGGTCTGGATCAGCCCCGGACCGCCTCGCGGCACGAGCAGGTCGACGTAGTCGCTGGCGGTCAGCAGTTCGAGCACCGCATCCCTGGAGTTGTCCCTGACCAGCTGAACGGCATGCTCGGGGACTTCGTCCTGGCCGCGCAGCACCTCGGTGACGACATCGGCGATGGCGGCGTTGGTGTGCGCGGCGACCGAAGATCCGCGCAGCACGGCGGCGTTCCCGGACTTCAGGCAGAGCGCGGCCACGTCGACGGTCACGTTCGGCCTGGCCTCGTAGATCACCGCTACGACGCCGAGCGGCTCGCGGACCTGCTCGATCAGCAGGCCGTTCGGCCGGACGGCACCGCTGACCACCTGACCGACCGGGTCTGGCAGGGCGGCCACGGTGCGGATCGCGTTCACCATCGCGGTCACCCGGGCGTCGGTCAGAGTCAGTCGGTCGACCAGGGTGGCGGAGACACCATCCTGAGCGGCCTGCGCGACGTCGAGCGAGTTGGCGGCCTTCAGCCGTTCTCGCCCGGCGTCGATCGCATCGGCTAGCAGGCCCAGTACGTGATCCTTCGCGCGGGCGTCGAGCTCCCTGGTCACCGCGGCGGCAGCGCGGGCCTGCTGGCAAACCTGAGCCACGGGCGTCGGCAAGCGTCCCCCTGTCTAGAACTTGATCCGGCCTAGAGCCGGTCGAACCTGGCCTGGAAGAACCGAAGGTAGTCGGGCTCATAGGTCATGACAAGGCCTTTTGCTCGCTCCCGCTGTACGTACACGGCTTCCACCGCCTCGGCCACGATGTCCATGTGCGCCTGGGTGTAGACCCGGCGGGGGATGGTCAGCCTGGTCAGTTCCAGCTCCGGCCGGTTGTGATCACCGGTCTTCGGGTTCCTCCCGGCTGAGACGATTCCCCGTTCCATGCTCCGGATACCCGAGTCCAGGTAAAGCTCGGCGGCGAGCGTCTGCGCCGGGAACTGGTCCTGCTCCAGGTGCGGATAGAACCGGCGGGCATCCAGGAAGATCGCATGCCCGCCGACTGGCTTGACGAACGGAATCCCGGCGCCGTCCAGCAGTTCGCCCAGGTAACGGACCTGGCCGATCCGGGACCTGACGTGGTCCTCGTCCAGCGACTCGGCGATGCCGACCGCCATCGCCGCCATGTCCCGGCCTGCCAGCCCGCCGTACGTGTGCAGGCCCTCGAACACCACCACCAGGTTGCGTGCCTCGTCGAACAATCTCGCGTCGTTCAGGGCCAGCCAGCCGCCGATGTTGACGAGCGAGTCCTTCTTGGCCGACATCCAGGCGCCGTCGGTGTAGGAGCAGAATTCACGCAGGATCGAAGCGATCGTCTTGTCCGCGTAACCAGGCTCGCGCTCCTGGATGAAGAACGAGTTCTCCACCATCCGGGTGGCGTCCAGGAACAGCCGGATCCCGTGCTGGTCACAGAGTTCCCTGACAGCGCGGACGTTAGCCATGCTGACCGGCTGGCCGCCCGCCATGTTGACCGTGCCGGCCAGGCTGACGTAGGCGACCTGCGCCGCGCCGACCCGCTCGATCAGCGCGGCCAGCTTGCCCAGGTCGATATCGCCTTTGAACGGGTGCCCGCTCGCCGGGTCGTGTGCCTCGTCGATGATCACGTCCACGAAGATGCCGCCGGCGCGTTCCTGGTGGACCCGGGTGGTCGTGAAGTACATGTTGCCGGCGACGTACTGACCGGGACGGATGGCCACCTGGCTGATCAGGTTTTCCGCGCCGCGGCCCTGGTGCGTCGGCAGCATGTGGCGGTAGCCGTAAGCCTGCTGGACGGCTGCTTCCAGGGCGTAGAAGTTACGCGAGCCGGCATAGGACTCGTCACCCAGCATCAGCTCGGACCACTGCCGGTCGCTCATCGCGCTGGTGCCTGAGTCGGTGAGCAGGTCGATGTAGACGTCCTGCGAGCGGAGCAGGAACGTGTTGTACCCAGCCTCGGCGAGCGCGCGCTCCCGCATTTCCGGCGTGGTCATCCGCAGCGGCTCGACCATCTTGATCTTCCATGGCTCTGCCCATGACCTGCGCCCGAGCTGGCGCCCGGTGGTCAGTGGCAGGTGGGTCTCGCCCGGGTCTTTCGCATGAGCTGGGTGGACGGTTGTCATCGCTACCTCCGGCGACAAGCTCTCGAACCGTAATCTGGCTCGCTATGCCAGTGATTCTCGTCTTCAGTGGTCACCTTGCGCAATCAAGTGTGATTTAACTATACAACTTGTCTACAGACCTATCGAATCTACTTATTCACATCCCAGAATTTGAGTTCGATGTTGTGCAGATAGCCCAACTTCCGGTACCGGCCGGCCGGCGCTGTGCTCCGTCCGCTCCGGCCGGCTCCGTATGCTGAGAGCCTCGGCTACCTCGCCTCGTCCGCACGGGCGGGGAGCACCTGGCGCGGGGGAGTGCAGATGAGCAACGAAGATCACAAGCAAGCCGCCTTGGCCCGGGCCGCCAGCGAACTCGGTCAGACCGGCGAGGTCCACGCGCCGGTGCTTGCCAGGCTCTGGGACGAGGCATACGAGCGCGGCCGGCTCGACGCGCTGGATGAGTTGCAGGACCGATTCTGCGTCTGCATGAAGTAAGCGCGGCGCGCAGAATGTACCTATGACCAAGTCCGTGCCGTATGCGAGGACCATCGTCACCGAGGACGGTGTCCCCATTGACGCCGCGCACTTGCCGGGGGACACCGACCTCGGCATCGTGCTCGCGCACGGATTCACGCTGAACTGGCAGCGCCCCGCGGTCTGGCGGGTGGCGACGGTGCTCAACGAGTTCGGCGGCGTGGTCACCTTCGACTTCCGCGGTCACGGCCGGTCGGGCGGCGTCTCCACGGTGGGCGACAAAGAGATCAAGGACGTCGACGTCGCTGTCGGCTATGCCAGGGAACTTGGCTACCGGCGGATCGCCACGGTCGGGTTCTCCATGGGAGCCTCGATCGTGCTGCGGCACGCCGGCCTGATCGGCGACGTGGACGCGGTCGTGTCGGTGAGCAGCCCCGGGCAGTGGTACTACCGCGGCACCAGGCCGATGCGCCTGGTTCACCTCGCGGTCGGCAACCGGACTGGTCGGCTGGTCACCAAGGCCGTCCTGAAGACCAGGATCAGCAACGGCAAATGGGACCCGGTGCCGCTGCCGCCCGCCGACGCGGCAGCGCTGATCGCGCCCACGCCGCTGCTGATCGTGCACGGCGACAAGGACGAGTACTTCCCGGTGGACCACGCCCGGCGGTTGTACGACGCGGCGAGGGAACCGAAGGAACTATGGATCATCCCGGGATTCGGGCACGCCGAGACCGGTGCCGGGCCGCAGCACGTCAGGCGGATCGGTGCCTGGATCCGCGGCGCGGTCGGCCTGGCTGCCGCGGGCACAGTAGCGGAGGGCGACCAGCCTGACGTCGGCGAATCCGACGTTCCCGGTCCTGTCGCGGCGGCCCCGAACCAGGTTGCCTGACGCGCTCAGGTCACGGTCGCCGAGTCGGTGCTATACCCACCGGATCGGTGCCGGGCCGACCGGACCGAACCCGCTTTTAGAATCTGGTTCTAGAAGTTAAGCTGGCGTCAGCGGTTCAGCGGCCGCGCCCGGCTGTGCCCGCGGCGCGCGATCTCCTCTCGGGAGGCCTTGTGGCGTGGGATTTCTCGACCGAGCCGGAGTTCGCCGAGCAACTCGACTGGGTCGAGGAGTTCTGCCGGACCGAAGTCGAGCCGCTCGACCTGGTCTTTCCCGGTGCGGCATATTCACGCAACCCCAAGGCGAAGGCGCTCGCCGATCCGCTCAAGCAGCAGGTCAAGGACCATGGCCTATGGGCGCTGTTCCTCGACCGCGAGCTCGGCGGACCCGGGTTCGGCCAGCTCAAGCTGGCGCTGCTGAACGAGATCCTGGGCCGGTACCGGTCTGCCCCGGTGGTATTCGGGACCGCGGCCCCGGACACCGGGAACATGGAGATGCTCGCTGCCTACGGCACCGACGAGCAGAAGCAGCGCTGGCTGTACCGGCTGATGAACCAGGAGATCTTCTCCGCCTACTCGATGACCGAGCCGCAGGGCGGGTCAGACCCGAGCTTGTTCAAGACCCATGCCACCCGGGACGGTGACGAGTGGGTGATCACCGGCGAGAAGTGGTTCACCAGCGCCGGAGCACACGCCGACATCATCTTCGTGATGTGTACGAACGGCATGTTCGTGGTGCCGCGCGAGGCCTCCGGAGTGCATATCGCCGAGTACCCGGCGCTGCACAACCACATCCGCTACGACAACGTGCGGGTCCCGCTCGACCACCTGCTCGGGCCGGAGGACGGCGCGAAGGTACTGGCGCAGCGCCGCCTGGGCGGCGGCCGCATCCATCACGCGATGCGGACCGTGGCACAGGTGAAGCTGGCGTTCGACATCATGTGCGAGCGAGTCCTGAGCCGTGAGTCGCATGGCAAGGTCATCGCCGAGCATCAGATGGTGCAAGAGGCCGTCGCCGACTCCTATGCGGAGATCAACATGCTGCGCCTGCTGGTGCTCTGGACGGCATGGACGATCGACAACTCCAGCACCAGGGAAGCGCGGACCCAGATCGCCGCGTGCAGGTACACCTGCGCCAAGGTGCTGCGCGAGGTGAGTTACCGTGCGCTGCACATCATGGGATCGCTGGGCACGACCGACCTGACCCCGCTGCAGGCCATGTGGGCGGCCGCGCCGACCATGGCGATCGCCGACGGGGTCGACGAAGTGCACAAGGTGACGGTCGCCCGCAACGTGCTGCGGGGCTACGAACCGCATCCAGGGTTGTGGCCGACCGAATATTTCCCGGCCAAGCGCGAGGAGGCAAGGAAGAAGTACGCCGACCTGATCGCGGCCGATCCGGACCTCGCCGCCTGGGCTGACGCCGCCGCGCGCGGCCGGTTGTCCAGGCGCTGACCGTGGACGTCAGGGACCGGGTAGCGGTCGTCACCGGAGGCGCGAGCGGTATCGGCCGGTCGCTCTGCCTTGCCCTCGCCGAGCACGGCGCAGCCGGCGTCGTCGTGGCCGACGTCGACGCCAGGGGCGCGGAAGACGTAGCCGCAGAGATCACCGCACGCGGGCACCGGGCACTGGCGGTGGCGGCCGACATGTCGAGCGAGGCCGCGGTTCAGGAGCTAGTCGCCCGAGCCGGCGAAGCGTTCGGCCGGATCGATATCTTCTGCTCCAATGCCGGGATCATCGCCGGCGGCGGCGTCGAGGTGCCGGACGAGGCCTGGTCGCGGATGTGGGCGGTCAACGTGCACAGCCACGTCTACGTCGCGCGAGCCGTTCTGCCCCAGATGCTGGCCAGGGGCGAGGGGTACCTGGTGTTCACGGCTTCGGCGGCCGGCCTGCTCACCCAGCTCGGCTCAGCGCCGTACGCGGTGACCAAGCACGCGCTGGTGGCGTTCGCCGAGTGGCTGTCCATCAGCTACGGCGACCGGGGCATCGGCGTGTCCTGCCTGTGCCCGCAGGCGGTGAGCACGAACCTCGGCGCGACCAGCCTGCGGGAGCTTGGCGGGGCCGAACCAGCCGCGGCGGGCGGTGCGGCGGGCAGAGCGTCCGGTGGGACCGGGGGAGGAGCGCCAGGTGAGACGGCGGCCGGAGCGGCTGGTAGGGTGACCGCGCCGCTGGCGGGGAACAGCGGAGCGATACCCTCGGCCCAGGGAAACGGAAGTGTCTCGAAACAGGCCGCGGTAGACGGCGTCCTCACACCCGACGAGGTCGCGGCGAGCATCCTGGCCGGACTGGCCGACGAGAGCTTCCTGATCCTTCCGCACCCCCAGGTCGCCACTTACGAACGTCGGCGCGCCGACGACCGTGAGCGGTGGCTCAGCGGCATGCGCCGCCTCCAGGCTCGTCTGGCCGGAAAGGGCTAGCCCGAATGACGCAAGGCATCAACGTCGCGGAAGTGACGAAGTGGCTGGTGGACCACGTCGACGGATTGACAGCGCCGCTGACGTTCGACCTGATCTCTGGCGGCCGGTCCAATCTGACCTTCGGGGTGACCGACGCGGCCGGCCGGAAGGTCGTGCTGCGCCGGCCGCCGATCAGCCATGTCCTGTCGACGGCACATGACATGGGCCGTGAGTACCGGGTTATCTCGGCGCTGCGAGACACGCCCGTTCCCGTTCCTGCGGCCTTGGCTTTTTGTACCGACGAGTCGGTGAACGAGCGGTCCTTCTACGTCATGGGCTTCGTGGACGGCCACGTGCTGCGCGGCGAAGCGGAGACCGAGGCAACCCTCGACGAGGCGGCCAGGAGAGCAGTGGCAGAGGACCTGGTCGACGTCCTCGTCGCTATCCACCAGGTCGACGTCGACACGGTGGGCCTCGGCGACTTCGCGCGACGTGACGGCTACGTGCAGCGCCAGTTGCGCCGGTGGCACGGGCAGTTCGAGCTTTCCCAGCAGCAGGCGCGCGAAGTGGGTGTATACCGGCCTGTTCCGCTTGTCGATGACGTGCACAGGTTGCTCGCCGAACGAGTTCCCGAGCAATACGGCACGTCACTGGTGCACGGCGACTACCGGCTCGACAACACCATCGTGTCCGCGGGCGGAAAGGTGCAGGCCGTGCTGGACTGGGAGCTGTCCACGCTGGGGGATCCCCTGGCCGACGTGGGTACCTTCCTGTCGTACTGGGCCGAGCAGGCCGGCCATGCTCCGGAAGCTCCGACCACGATGGCCCAGGTGGCAGCTACCGCCCTGCCGGGCTTTCCCAGCCGCGGCGAACTGGCCGAACGCTATGCCACCCGGTCCGGCCGCGACCTCACGAACCTCGGGTTCTACCTGGCCTTCGCGTACTGGAAGCTGGCCTGCATCATGGAAGGGGTCTTCGTCCGCTACGCGGCGAAGGCGATGGGCGGCGACGGCAGCGACGCGGAACTGCTCGGTCAGGGTGTCGAGGACCGGGCACGCAGGGCGCTTGAGGCGCTCCAGGCGTGACTCGCCGTGCGGCCCGGACTGCCGTGCGGCCCGGACTGCCGTGCGGCCCGGGCTGCCGGATGCTGGATGGCCGCCGTGCCTGGCTGCGCGTGGACGACGGTTGCCCGCCGTCGGCACCGTGCGAGGATCGTGGACGACGATGCCGAGTCTTCGGGGGTGAACGAGTGGCGTGGTTTCTCGTGGTGGTCGCCGGATTGTTCGAGACCGGTTTCGCGATCTTGCTCAAGCAGAGTGCCCAGTTCACCCGGGTGTGGCCGACGGTCGGTTTCGCGGCCTGCGCTCTGATCAGTTTCGGACTGCTCAACCTGGCGCTGAAGCACTTGGAGATAGGCCCGGCCTATGCGGTGTGGACCGGCATCGGCGCTGCCGGCGCCGCGGTGGTCGGGATCATGCTGCTCGGCGAATCGACGTCGGCGCTCAAGTTCGTATCGATCGGGCTGGTGCTGGCTGGCGTGATCGGGCTCAACCTGTCCGGCGTCACCCCATGACCGCTGTCGTGGGCTCACGTCTGCGGCTTGCTGGTGAAAGCGGCGCCTTTCCCCCGCCAGTACCCTCCGCCCGGCTATCTTCGCTGGCCGCCTGACTCTGACAATAGTAATAAAAGGGTCATACTCCGAGGCTCGCTCTGTCGCAGCCCAGCGGCTTTCCGTGATCGTGGTCGATTTTCAGGTGCTGCGGCTGACTAGTGACCACGATCATGGGACGTTCCCTGCCCGGCGACGCCGATGACGGAGCCGACCGGTGACAGACGGCACGTCCCGGCCGGTTCGCGCTGCGACAGGCGATGGGCCGGGTGGCGAAAGGTAAGGTCGGCGGCGTGACCGGACACGAGCAGTTCGGGTGGGATGGTGATGTCAGGCGGCTGACCATCCGCCGGTTAGGTCCTGCGGACCTTCGCGGGTGCCTGATCCTGGCGGGGCAACGGCGATGGCCGCCTGAGGAGTCGAAATGGCGGTTCCTCCTTGATGTCGGTGTCGCCTTCGGTATCGACGCCCCTGGCGGCGGGCTGGCCGGCGTGGTCGTCCTGACCTGCTATGAGGGCGGGCTGGCGGCGATCGGGATGCTGCTGGTGTCGCCGCGCTTCGGGCGCCAGGGGCTGGGCCGCCGCCTGATGGGAGTCGCGCTTGATCAGGCCGGCACCGCGACGGTGTTTCTCTACGCCACGGCCGAGGGCAGGCCGCTTTATGATGCCCTCGGCTTCCGTGAGGTCGGCAGGGTGATCAAGTACGCCGGCGAGTTCCAGCGCGGATCACCGCTTCCGGATGTCCCGGTGCGGCCTGCGGCGGCGTCCGACCTGCCCGAACTTGTGCGGCTCGACGCGGCAGCGTTCGGCGTCGGTCGCGAGCGGCTGCTCGTCCGCCTCGACGAGCTCGCCGCGCTGCGCTGCGTGGCCGCCACTGACGATGGCCTGGCTGGGTACGGGGCTGCCTGGCCATCGCTGGACCGCACCGTCATCGGGCCGCTGATCGCCGACGACGAGAGTACGGCCGAGGCGCTGCTCGACGCGCCTGCCAGGTCGGTGGGATTCTGACACTGGACATGCCCCTGGATTGCGCGCCGACTGTCGCGGCGCTGGCATGATGGACAGATGAAGGACCTGGTCCGGCTGCTGAGGCGGATCGCGGTGACAGTCGCGGGGATCGTGATCCTCGCGGTCGGGATCGTGCTGCTCGTCGCGCCCGGTCCGGGGCTGCTCGTGATCCTGCTCGCGCTGACCGTGCTCGCGGTCGAGTACGAATGGGCCAGGCGGCACCTGGCGGCGATCAGGGACCGGGCCCGCTCCGCGGCAGAGGCAGCGGCCGCGAGCCGCGTCGGGACGGCATCGACGGTCCTCTTCGGCCTCGGAGCTATCGCACTGGGCGTCGTGCTGATCTTTACCGATTTGCTGCCACTCTCTGGTGCCGGAACCGGCGTAAGCATTGCCGTCGCCGGCCTGATCGTGCTGGTCACCCTGGGTTACAGCGTCCGGCAGGTGCGGCGCGCCAGGGCGGCAGAGCGGGAATCCGCCGACCAGGCAAGCCGGTAGCCCGTCCGGCCGGTGAACCAGGCCCGGCCGGTAACAGCGCGGAAATAAAGCAGAAACCGGGGCGGTACGTGAACCCCGTGACACCGCGCTCGCAGGCAGTGAATCCGGCTCACCAGGTAACTCGGCGTTCCAGGGAAGTTACTGCCGGGAAACGTCGACGAAACTCGGCCATGAAAAACATGAACAGTACTTACCAACACCGAAGCGGTGGCGGGACGGTGCTGGTCAGCGTTGCCTGGCCCTCCGGCACACCCTTCGCTCCCCGTCCCCAGGAGGCGAAGAGTGACTCCCTATCCAAGCTGGCTAAGTCCGGGTGACAACGCCTGGCAGCTAGTTGCCGCGACCCTTGTCGGCCTGATGAGCATCCCTGGTCTCGCAGTCCTCTATGCCGGTGTGGTCCAGCGCAAGTGGGCAGTCAACACGATGATGATGGTGTTCAGCGCGTTCGCGCTGACCCTGGTCGCCTGGGTGCTCTGGGCGTTCAAGATGGGCTTCGGAACACCGATGATCGGCACCGTCATCGGCAAGCCGGGCACGATCGTAGGCGCGTCCGGCGAGACGGCCCGGGCTTCGATCCCGCTGCTGAACGGCCTGATGCCGAAGTTCAGGTTCCCCGAAAGCACGCTTGCTTACTTCCAGTTCGTCTTTGCCGCGATCACCCCGGTGCTCTTCATCGGCAGTGTCCTTGGCCGGATCAGGTTCAAGGTCTGGCTGGTCTTCGTCCCGCTGTGGATCACCTTCGTCTACACCGTGAACGCCTTCATGCTCTGGGGCGGCGGTTTCTGGGCGGCCAAGGGTGCGCTGGACTACAGCGGTGGTTACGTGATCCACCTCGCCGCCGGCGTGTCCGGCTTTGTCGCGGCCGCGGTGGTCGGGCCACGGCTGCGGCGCGACCGGGAGCACGGCAAGCCGAACAACCTGCCTTTCGTCGCGGTCGGTGCTGGTCTGCTCTGGCTGGGCTGGAACGGATTCAACGGTGGTGACCCGTACTTCGCTGGCGCCGACGCGGCAGCCGCCGTCATGAACACCAACCTGGCCACCGCGGTCGCCATGATGACCTGGGTCGTCATGGACATGGCGTTCAGCAAGCAGAAGAAGCCCAGCTTCCTCGGCGGCATCAACGGCATGATCTGCGGTCTGGTGGCCATCACGCCGGCGGCCGGCTACGTCAACGGCGTCGGCGCGATCGTGATCGGGCTGGTCGCTTCCGCCATCGTGTGGGCCGCGTTCACCTACCTGCCCCGTAAGGTCTGGCCGTTCAACAAGGTGGACGACGCGCTTGGCGTGGTCTACACCCACGGGATCGCCGGCCTGATCGGCGGACTGATGGTCGGCCTGGTCGCCGACCCGAAGATGATCGTCTACCTTGGTCTCGGCAAGACGCCGGACTTCACCACCGCGGGCCTGTTCTACGGAAACCCGCACCAGTTGCTGGTCCAGGCCGGCGCGGCGCTGACCGTCATCGCATGGTCTGCTCTTGGCACGTTCTTGCTGCTGAAGGGCATCGGCCTGGTGATGAAGCTGCGGATGAGCGAGTCCGAGCTTGAGCTTGGTGACCGTGCCGCGCACGGTGAAGATGCCTACCCGGTCGAGGAAACCGAGCCGCGAGAGGAGCGTGTCCTGGCGGGCGCCGCGGCGGGCGCGGGCGCTTCGAACGGGACCGGCCGCCCGCCGGTCCGGGGCGACGACGGGCCGGACGACCCGTTCCTTGAGCAGGACGAGGAACAGCCGGCTCTCGCCGACTGACGGCTGCCGACCTGAGACAAGGCTGCCGGGCAGTGGTTAAGGCCAGCGCCCGGCAGCCTTTGCCTGCTCCGGCCGCGCGGGCCGGAGCGGCTACCGCTTCCGGCCGATGCCGGACCACAGCCCGATCGGCTGGTCCGGGTCCGCTTCGGCATCCGGTCGCCACTGCGAGGCAGGCACCAGCCCGGGCTCGACGAGTTCCAGCCCGGCGAAGAACCGCTCGACCGTGGCACGGTCACGCAGCGTCACCTGTTCAGCCATCGAACGATTCAGCCCGTTCATCGTGGCCCTGGCCACGTTCTGGCTGACCGTCACGATGTCCTTGGTTCCGTGGGTGAGGGCGAGGTAGCTGCCGGGTGGGAGGGCGTCCAGAAGGGTGGCGACGATCTGGTGGGGGTTGTCGTCGTCGGTGATGAAGTGCAGGACGGCGATGAGCATGAGGGCGATGGGCTGGGTGAAGTCGAGGGTGCTGGCGGCGTCTTGGAGTATTCGTTCGGGGTCGCGCAGGTCGGCGTCGAGGTAGCCGGTGATGCCGGCGGGGTGGCTGGCGAGCAGGGCTCGGGCGTGGGAGAGGACGATGGGGTCGTTGTCGACGTAGACGACGCGGGTCTGGGGTGCGATGGCCTGGGCGACTTGGTGGGTGTTGTTGGCGGCGGGGATGCCGGTGCCGATGTCGAGGAACTGGCGGATGCCGGCGTCGGCGGCCAGGAAGGCGACCGTCCGGCCCAGGAACGCCCGGTTGGCCCGCGCCGTCAGGACGACGTCAGGGAACGCCTGGACGACGATGTCCCCGACCGCTCGGTCGGCAGCGAAGTTGTCCTTCCCGCCCAGCCAGTAGTCGTAGACCCGGGCGCTGTGGGCGACCCCGGTGTCGAAATCTTCCCAGTTGCCGCCGCTCGCGGTGTCTTCCGCGGCCCAGTCATCCGTCATTGAGTTGCCCTCCGCGAGCACCGTTCCATCAGACGTCCAAACTTACCGGTTCCCGGCTCATCGGCGGAAAACATCACGGCAAGGTTACAAACATCGTAGCCATTATCGCGAATCCGGAATAAGCTATTTACGGCGATGCCCCAGCATAGTGAACCCGGCGGCACCAGTGGCCGAGCAGGGAGGTACCGTCTCCCTGGTACGCGCTCGGCCTGAACGGGCGATATATCCCACAGGGAACCGTATGTGCCGACTATCAGTAGGCATTCGCGTTGGCTCGACTGGCCAAAGTATCGTTCGCGCCCGAAAGATCATGAAGAAAATCCGCGTTTGACATGGCCGTCAAGTGCCCCTGTTCGTTAGTGTTTCCCTACATCTCGGACAGGGAGGGGTGTGGTGAACGTAGCGCGCGACAGCCAGGGAATCGCACCCGGTCAGCCGCCGGGTCAGCCGCCGGGCGGGGGTGAAGGCGGGGCCGTGGCCGACCGCTATACAGTGCATAGCGTCGCCCGGGCACTGCGGCTGCTCAATATCGTGGCGACAGCACCGCAGGAAGGCTTGCCGCTCAGCACCCTGGCCAGATCGCTCGGCGCGTCGAAAAGTGCCACTCTGGCGCTGGCACGCACCCTGACGACCCATGGCTTGCTCAAAGACGCCCGCCCGGGCCCGCGTTACACGCTGGGTGCCGCGCTGATCAAGCTCGGCGATATAGCACGCGGCCAGTTCCCGCTCGGCGACTTGTGCCGCCCGGTGCTGACCGAGCTCGCCCACCTGACGAAGATGACGTCGCGAGTGGCCATCTGGGACGAGGGCTACCCCGTCTTCATCGAGCGAGTCGAAGGAAGCGCCACCGAGCGGAAGCACGCACCGCTTGGCCAGCGCGAAGTCCCTTATACATCGGCGGTGGGAAAGGCGATCCTCGCCACGATGCCCGAGGAAGAGGTCAGGGCGGTCTGCGAGCGAACCACCTGGCAGGCGAAGACCGCGCGCACCATTACCGATATCGATTCCCTGCTGACCAATCTGGCGGTCGTCCGCGACGTCGGGTTCGCGGTGGAGGATGAGGAAGATACCGACGGGATTCTCTGCGTCGGCGCCGCCTTCTACGCCAAGGACTCCTCGTGTGCCGGGGCGATCAGCGTTACCGGGCTCCGGGGCGACCTGCCGGCCTGGCGCGTGAACGAACTCGGGCGCATCGTCCGCCGGTTCGCTGACCAGGTGTCGGAACTGCTCCGCACGACGAACTCGGCGTTTAATTTAGTAGCTGCGGTGCCCGCCTGATACGTATTAGGTTCTAGTGCTTTACCTGGATCGGGCTAACAGCGTAGATTGCGACCGATTCTGGTGCTTAAGCGAGGGCGACAGCTATGCGAGACTTCTACGGCGAACCGCTTACCCGGCGCGAGGTGCGCAGGCAGGGGCTGAGTAACCGGCGGCGCCGTCACCCGGTGCTCCGGCTGGTGCGGCTGCTCCTGCTGCTCGTGCTGGTCTATCTCGTCCTCCAGGTCGCGGTCAACCCGTGGATCTTCCGCATCGGCGGCAAGCTCACGCCGTCGATGTCCTGGCAGGGAGTCGGCGTGGTGACCGCGAGCAACGGCGGGCATTACGTGCTCTACACCCGGTTCAACGGCGGCTTCCTGGCCGGAACCGGAAATCCGGCGTGCAGCCAGTTCGGCTGCGACAACCTGAAGGGAAGCGCGCGGTTGTGCACGGCCAACGGCTCCCGCTACACGTTCGCGCTGGCCGGGAAGGTGAAGGCGTGGCTGGACACGGACGGCTCCAAGACCTCGCTTGACCTGACCGGCGGGTCGCCCAAGGCACTGCCGGACGGCTGGGTCGTCGCGCTGCACGGCACCTGGCGTGGCGAGAGCCTCGTGCTTGCCTCACCCGATAATTCCTTCACCGAGGCATTCACCCCGCGCGGTGTGATCAGGACGGTGACGTCGACCGCGGACGCCGGAACCGCCGAGGTGACGCTCCAGCCGGGAACCCTCGCCGCGTTCGACCGGGCTTGTTCCGGGTTGTGACTTCGCCGGGTTGTGACTTCGCCGGCTTGTGACTTCAGGCTCAGCCGCCGCCGCGGGCCATGAAGCTAGCCCAGTTACCCGCCAGATGGTAGGTCGCCAGGGCCGCGACCAGGCCCACGCCCAGGGCGGCAAGCAGCAGCATCCGCCGCTTGCCCGCGCCGGCCAGGAGGCCGTGTACCCGGTCCCTGCCCGCCGAGCCTGAGGCCAGCAGCCCCGGCAGCCTGGGTGCGTACCAGAGCACGTGCACCGCCATGGCGCCGAACCAGAGCACGAAGGTGGCCTTGTGCACGAAGATCCACAGCGGCTGGCTCGGGCCGACAAACGCGAGCACGATCCCTGAGCCGATGACGCCGACCGAGGTCGCGATCACGACCGGTCCGAGCAGCCGCAGCAGGATGGCCGGCGGCCCCTTCCTGACGTAGGGGGCGGACCGCGTGTAGTACCGGACGAACCGGTAGCCGGTCGAGCCGAGCTTCAGCAGCACGGGACCTGCCAGCAGCATGCCGATGAAGAAGTGCAGCGTCAGCAGTTCGCGCTTGAGCAGGATCGTGACCCCTTCGGCCGCTAGCAGCAACAGCAGCACGGCGCCGGTCATCGCGGTCAGCCGTTCGTTGCCTTCGGCTCCGCCCGTGGCGTCCCCGGTCACCTTGCGATGCCGCGGCACGGTCTTAAGGCTCACCCGCGTCAGCCCCTTCGGTCCGCGGTCGCCCCGGCACTTGCCGGGTTAGGGCCGCCTTGTGCCTGCTCCAGCCGCAATGCCAGGGTGGGGCACAGCCGGACCGCGCGGCGTGCCAGCGATGACAGCTCGTGCGGTACGGGCCGGTCGGCCACGACGGGATAGCCCCACTCGTCCAGCGCGACGACTTCGGGCAGCAGTTCGGCGCAGAGCCCGTGCCCGGTACAGGCGATCATGTTGACTGCTAGGCGGGCTTTCACCGCCACTCCTCCGCTCCGTGCGCTCGCGGAATCGGGAGAGCCGGGGTGCGTGCCTGGCCGCGGCGGCCGGTCAGGCACATCCGGTGCGATGCGTGTGCCTTCACGTCGGCAGCGAAGGCAGTGAGCGCTGACCTGGCCAGGCGCACCGCGCCGTCGGGATGCCGGCAGGCTCCCCGGCCAAGCACGGCGGCCAGCCTGCGGTCAAGCCGGTCGAGTACCGGTCCCTTCGGCCGACCGCTGGCGAGCTGCGTGAAGTCGTCGGCGATGGCCGGCAGGCCGAACATGCACGGCCCGCACTGGCCGGCTCCCTGCCCGGCCAGCCAGGTCAGTACCCGGGTGGTCTCGGAGAGCCCGCAGGCGTCCGGCGGCAGGACGAAGAGGACTCCCGCTCCGGGCGCGGCGCCGATCTCGCGCAGCCCGGCCGGTGCCATCGGCAGGTGCGCGACTTCGCTGACGTCGTGCCAGGTGCCGAAGTACCCGCCGACCAGGATCGGCCCGGCGTCGGGGTGCAGCCCGCTCATCGCGAGCACGTCGCCGATCGCGGTGCCTACCTCGATCTCGTAGACCCCCGGAGCCCGCACAGCGCCCGCTACGGTGCTCAGCATCGTCCCTGGCGCTTCGGCGAGCCCGGTCTGGCGGAACCAGACCGACCCGAACCTGGCGATCAGGGCGACATGCGCGAGGGTCTCCACGTTGTCGATCAGGGTCGGCCGCTGGCCGACGCCCTTCTCGAACGGTCTCGGCGGCACCGCGGTGGGCTTGGCCTCGCCGCCGTTGAGCCAGTGCACGAGAGCCGACTCCTCGCTGGAGACGTAGTAGTCGGGCAGCCCGTGAACTTCGATCCTGACCGGGTCCAGATTCGCCCGCTCGCGCTCGGCGACGGCAGTGCGCACGACGTTGAACAGCCATTCCCGCTTGCGCGGCAGGCAGACGTGCACGATGTCCGCCCCGACTGCCAGCGCGGCGAGCACCGCGCCGTCTAGGACGAGGTGCGGTGCTCTGGACAGCAGCGCCTTGTCCTTCTCGCTGGCAGGCTCGCTCTCCATGCCGTTGGCGACCACGACGGCCGGCCCGCGTCCGCGCGCCACCGCCCGCATCTTGACTCCGGTAGGAAAGCTGGCGCCGCCCCGCCCGGTCAGTCCCGCGTGCGTCACCCCGTCGATCAGCGCGCCGTGCCGGCCGGTGCCGAGCCGCGGCGCCGGGCCGTACCTGTCCCGGTGCGTGCGCAGCGAGGCCGGCTCGCCCGACTCGTGCCAGCCCAGCGTCAGGCGGCTCGCCAGGCCAAGCTGCTCGGCCCGGTGCGGGACTGTCCCGCGCACAGCCGTCTGCGGATCCGCGATACCCCCGTGTCGTGCCAATGTCACTCCTGTGCCGTGCTCAGCAGGCTGACCGTGCCGGTCACCGCTGAGCCGTTGATGGACAACGTGAACCTGGCCTGTCGCTGGCCTGCCTGGCCGCTGACCGAAGCGACGAGCTGCGCTCCGGCGAGCTGTACCACCGGCCCGGCGTAACCAGACGCCGTCCCCTGGCTGCCGATGCGCACCGTGCCGTCGGACAGCGAGACGCCGCCGCCGGACGGCGTGCCGTGCAGCGAGATCACGATGGTCTGCTGCGGGACGGCCGCGGTGCGGCCGGTAATGGTGACGGTCCGCTGGTTCTCCCCCGGTCCGTTGGAGACAGACAGGTGCCCGGTGAAACGGGCGTTGACAAGCTGGCCGCCTGCCGTAGAGCCGGTCGGAGCACTCCCGGTCCGGTTCTTGCCGAGCAAGGCGCTCGGCGTTCCGGCCCGTGCGGACCAGCCAGGCCGCAGCGGCCCGGTGAGCACGAACGCCGCCGTCAGCAATGGCACCATGGCCAGGCTGGCCACGCCGAGCCTGCGGGTCGCCGGGTTCTCGGTCAGCGAGAGCCGCCACCACACCGCTACGGCCACAGCGGCGACGCACGCGATGTCGACGGCGAGCACCCACAGCAGCTTGGTGTCGGTGCCGGTGCCGAGTCCGTGCCACAGCGCGACCGGCCACGAGACGTAGACCAGCATGTGCACGGCCTGCCAGCTACGGTGGCTCAGCCGGTCCCTGAGCAGGCTCGTGATCAGCACCGCGAGCAGCAGGTCGAAGCCTACGGTGCCCAGGCTCAGCCAGAGCGGCCGGTAGGCCGAGCCGAACGGGACGAAGGCCGCCACCACGCTGATCGAGGCGAACGGGTCGAGGACGGTGGTCAGGACGTGGACGCCGACGAGGGCGGTGGCGGTCAGCGCCAGGTTCCTGTGCAGCCCGGACGTCACGATCCGCGGCCAGCGCGGCGAGGCCATCCGGGCCGTCCCGATCACGCCGAGCACCACAGTGCCGGTGAGCAGCACGAGAGCGACGATTCCGGTCGCCCTCGTGGTGTACCAGAGCACGCTCGGCCCGACCATGACCGGTGCGCTCAGCGCAGGGGTCGTCACCGGCCGGCCCGTCGCTGGTGCCCGGATCTGGCCTGGGCGGAGCAGGGGGCCGTCATGGCGGTCAGGAGCCGCCCGACGACACCACCGGCGGAGCGGTGGTGGTCGTGGGGGCCTGCTGCGGCGGGGCGATGCCGCCGCCGCTGGTCCCCGAGCCGCTCTGCCCGGAACCTGAGCCGGAGCCTGAGCCTGTGCCGCCGCTCGTGCCTGTGTTCGTGCTGGTCTGGCCGGCCGGGGCCGGACCGCCTGTGGTCACCGCATGGCCTGGCAGCGCGTATCCGAGTGCGGCGGCCAGCCCCAGCGACGCGGCGGTCGCACCGCCGGCGATCCAGATAGTCAGCCGGCGCGTCCGTGCCAGCTGGTCATCCCGGCGTGTGATCGCGCTTTCCTGCGGCCAGCGCATGCTCGGTCCTCCTCGGATTCGTTCGGGTAGGCGTCCTAAGCATGCCCGACCGAGGATGGAGATCCGGTTCACGAATCCTTCAGAGTTGCTTAAGATCGCAGGTCTTTACCGATCCCGGTGCGCGGGATCGGTCGCCCCGGCGGCGTGGTGGCCGGGTCGCGGGACAGCTCGCGGCTCGCGACGGCCGGTGCCCCCGGACGGCGCGCGATCCGGTCCCGCGGCATGGCCGGCACGTCCAGCGTGACAGTCAGGCCGCCGCCAGGCGTGTCCGACAGCTCGGCGGTGCCGCCGTTGGAGGTGACGAGGCGGTGCACGATGGCCAGGCCGAGCCCGGTGCCGCCCGGTGTGGCCGACACGTAGCGCCGGAACGCCGCGCGCTGCTGTTGCGGGCTCATCCCTGGCCCGTCGTCTGCGACGACGATCTGGACCCGGCTGCCGGCCGGCACCGCGCCGACCCGGATCCGGCCGCCAGCAGGGACGGCGTCGAGCGCGTTGGCGAGCAGGTTGTCCAGGATCTGCTCCAGATGTCCCTCGCCGAGGCGCGCCGTGACCGGCTCGATCGCCGACGCGGTCAGGTACACCGACTTCTCTTCGGCGGCGGGCAGCCAGGCCGCCGCCCGGTCCTTGATCACCGTCTCTACCCGGACGGGTACCGGGGTGGTCGTCACGTTCTCCGCGCGGGCGACCGCGAGCAGCCCGTCGACCATCCGGGACAGCCGCGCGACCTCTTCCTGCGCGCCAGCCAGCTCGTCGGCGAGCTGTCCGGGGGTCTGCAGCGCCAGCACGTCCAGCCGCAAGCGCAGCGCGGCTAGCGGTGTCCGCAACTGGTGCGAGACGTCGGCCATCATCGCCTGATGCCCGCTCACCAGGGCTTCCAGGCGTGCCGCCATCAGGTTGAAGTTGGCCGCCAGCCTGCGTACCTCGCGCGGTCCGTACCTGGCCGGGGAACGGGCGTCGAACTCGCCGGAGCCGAGCCGTTGCGCCGCGGCTTCCAGGCCGCTCAGCGGCCGGCTGACCCAGCGCGCCAGCGCCGTCGCGGTCAGGGCGCAAGCAAGGACCCCGGCCACGGACACCAGGGTGAGCCAGGCCCAGAGCACAGCGACCCGGTGATCGAGCGCTTCGGTAGACCTGGAGAGCACGACCACCCCCAGGTGGACCGACGTCTCGCCGCGGCCGACCGGCCGCACGACAAGCAGCCGGTCGGCGGACGGGTAACCGAACGTCGCTGAACCGGTAATAGCGCTGCCGATCAATGCGGCCGAGACGCCAGGAATCGACCGGTCACCCGCCACCCAGCGGCCCGTCGAGTCGTAGACAGCGACCTGGTCGCCGCGGTGCTTCATCTCCGTGATCGAGCGCGCCAGGGATCCGCCCGCGGACCGCTCGTCCAGGTGTTCCTCGGCCACGCTCGCCACCGTTGCCGCGCTGGCGATGGCCTCGTCCTGGAAGTCGTGCCGGTCCTGGGCCGCGGTCAGCAGGCCGAGCGGGATGGCCACGGTGCCGAGCAGAACCGTGACCAGCGCTACGACGATCAGCGCGATCCGGCGCGCCATCAGATCCCGCCGAGCCTGAACCCGCGCCCGTAGACGGTCTCGATCAGGCCAGGTATGCCGAGCTTGCGCCGCAGCGCGGCGACATGCACGTCCAGCACCTTGGTCGGCCCGTACCAGTGCGAGTCCCAGGCTGCCTCTAGGACTTCCTGGCGTCCGACAACCCGGCCAGGATCCAGCGCCAGGCACTCCAGGATGTCGAACTCCTTAGGGGTCAGCGCGACCTCCTGCCCGTTGACCGTCACCTTCTTGGTCCGCAGGTCCACGGTCATCGGACCATGCCTGATGACCTCGCCGCCGGGCCTGACCCGGCGCAGCACGGCGCGGATCCTGGCCTGGAGCTCAGCCAGCCCGAACGGCTTGACCAGGTAGTCGTCGGCGCCGGCGTCGAGCGCGTTGACCCGGTCGGACTCCTCGCCGTACGCGGTGACCACGATGATCGCCGCATCTGACCGCTCGCGGAGCTTGCGGCACACGTTGACCCCGTCGCCGTCGGGCAGCTCGAGGTCGAGCAGCACGACGTCCGGTACGACGTGGGCGAGTGCTTGCGTGCCGGTCGTCACATGGTCCACCTGGTAGCCGCCTCTGGTGAGGCCGCGGACCAGCTGGGTTGCGATGCCCATGTCGTCTTCTACGACCAGCACGCTCGGACCCGATCCGGACGAGGCAGGCCCGGGCGCCGCGGTTGGAGCTGTCATGTCACCGAGGTTAGGCCAGCCCGCCCACTGCCGTTGTCACCTGGTCGGGCAGGGCCGTAAGACCGCTACCGCGCCCGCACGCCAGGGCTCTGCCAGGGCGAGCGGGCCGCGATCGTGCGCACGTGCAGCCCGAAGCCCCAGTTGAGCATCCGCGCGGCGGCGGCGAAGATCTGGCCGTCATCGGTCGGCGCGCTGTCCAGTACCACGCCGATCAGCGCCCGCTTGCCGTGGACGGCCTCGAACAGCAGGCACTCGCCCGCGGCCGGCGTCCAGCCGGTCTTGATGCCGATCACGCCGGGATAGCGGCTGAGCAGGTAGTTCCTGTTCCGCCAGAAGTAGGAGTGGTGCAGCCGGGTCGCTGCCAGCCGGTACCACCTGAGCCTGACCGCGGCGCGGAAGGCAGGCTGCCGCATTGCCGCTATGCCGAGCGTGATCAGGTTCCGCGGGGTCGAGACGTCAGAGGACGGAACTCCGTCGAAGTTGGTGAAGCGCGTTCCTGGCAGGTGCAGCTTGCGGGCGGTCGCGTTCATCTTCCTGACGAAGGCGGGCACGCCGGGACCGTAGGTCTGGGCCAGGGCCATCGCGGCGTCGGCGCCGGAGGGCAGCAGCATGGCGTACAGCAGCTGCCGTGCGGTGAGGACGTCGCCGACCCGGAGCCCGGCACCAGCGATGCCGCAGCACACGTAGTTGACCTCGGCCTGGGTAATCCTGATGTGCCGGCCGAGGTCGCCGGTCCTGGTCACGACCAGAGCGGTCATCACCTTGGTCAGGCTGGCGATCGGGCGCCGCACGTACTCGGCGCGTGCCCACAGCACCCTGCCCGTGGCCGGGTTCGCGAGCACCGCGCCGGCGGCAGCGACGCCACGGGGCGGCACCCGAGTCGCCGCCGCGGCCGGCGCCGCGGCGGCTGGAAGCAGTGCGGTAATGACGACCGTCAGTCCCGCGAACGCCAGCGGCCGGCGGAATCGGCGTGGTACGGACATGATGCTCCCGGGCGAAGGGGCGAACCTGGTGACCCACAGCGCGAGCCCGGGGAGCAGGACTGCGAGCCGCTGTGATCTTGGTTAAGAATGGCAGTTCCCGGCAATCCGGGCAAGCAGTTCCCGGATTGCGCGAGCTGGCACTACCAGCTCGTCGGCAATGGCATTCCCTCGGTATAGCCGGCCGCGCTCTGGCTTCCCACTACGGCGACGTCGTGCAGTTCGGCGAGGTCGCCAGCGCCGGCATAAGCACAGGCGCTGCGCAGCCCGGCGACGATCGCGTCGAGCAGGTCCTCGACCCCCGGCCGCAACGGGTCGAGGTACATCCGCGAACTCGAGATGCCCTCGTCGAACAGTTCCTTCCTGGCCCGTTCGAACGGCGAGTCGGCGGAGGTACGCAGCCGGACCGCCCTGGCCGACGCCATCCCGAAGCTCTCCTTGTACAGCTTGCCCTGCGGGTCACGGAAGACGTCGCCTGGCGACTCGCAGGTGCCGGCGAACCAGGAGCCGATCATGACGTTGGAAGCGCCGGCGGCAAGCGCGAGCGCCACGTCCCTGGGATGCCGGACGCCGCCATCGGCCCAGACGTGCCTGCCCAATGCGCGGGCTTGCGTCGCGCATTCGAGCACGGCGCTGAACTGAGGCCGCCCGACTCCGGTCCGCATCCGGGTAGTACACATGGCGCCGGGGCCCACGCCTACCTTCACGATGTCAGCCCCTGCCTCGATCAGTTCGGCCGTGCCGGCGGCCGTGACCACGTTTCCTGCCACCACCGGCACCGTCGGCGCCACCGAGCGCACCGCTTCAAGTGCCCAGAGCATCTTGTCCTGGTGCCCGTGCGCGGTGTCCACGACCAGCAGGTCGGTGCCGGCATCGAGCAGTTGCCTGGCCCGCGCCGCTACGTCGCCGTTGATGCCGAGCGCGGTGCCGACTCGCAGCGCGCCGGACGCATCGACGGCCGGCGCGTAGATCGTGGCGCGCAATGCCCCGGTCCTGGTCAGGATGCCCACGCAGCGCCCCGCCTCGTCCACCACCGGAGCGAGCTTGTGCCGCCCGGCCTGGAGCAGGCCGAAAGCCTGCTCAGGGTCGACTCCGGCCGGAAGCGTGAGCGGGTTACGTGACATGACCTGGCGCAGTTGGGTGAACCGGTCGACGCCAGTGCAGTCCGCCTCGGTGACGACGCCGACGGGCTTGCCTTCGGATATGACGACGATCCCGCCGTGCGCGCGCTTGGGCAGCAGGCTCAGCGCGTGCCCTGTAGTCGCGTCGGGGCGCAGGGTCAGCGGCGTGTCGTAGACCAGGTCCCGCTCCTTGACCCAGGAGATGACGTCGGAGACTACGTCGACCGGGATGTCCTGGGGGAGCACGGCGAGGCCACCCCTGCGGGCGATCGTCTCGGCCATCCGCCGGCCAGCCACCGCGGTCATGTTCGCCACCACGATCGGGATGGTGGTACCGCTGCCGTCCCCCGATCGCAGGTCGACGTCGTTTCTGGAGATCACCCCTGACCTGTTCGGCACCAGGAAGACGTCGCTGTAAGTGAGGTCGTAGGTTGGTTCGCGTAGGAAGCGCACCTACTGATTGTGCCCGCTGGCCCGCATCGCCGGCGCGGCCGCCTGCCCGAGACGACCGGCTGGGCCTGCGGTAACGCGCTGGCCGCCGATCCGGCCGGCTCGGGGTCGTCCCGGGTCCGCAGCTTGGCCAGCCCGGCGACGCAGCAGCCGACGGCGGCGGCACCGCAGCACGCCGCGAAGCCGAAGCCCCACCGCGCTCCCGCGACGTCGATGATGTGCCCCGCCACGGCCGAGCCGATTGCCACGCCGACCGAGATCGTGGAACTGAGCCAGGCCATGGCCTCCGTCGTCCGGTGCGGCGGTGCCTGGCGCTCGAGGATGGCATAACCGGTCATCAGGGTGGGGGAGATGGCCAGCCCGGCCAGGAACCCCACGGCGCCGAGTGCCAGCAGTCCCGGCATGGCCCAGAAGGTTGCCACGCCTACGACGGTGATCGCCGCGGTTGTGGTGAACCTGCGGCCGATCGGTGCGGTCCAGTGCCGCGTGCCGTACCACAGCCCGCCGACAGCGCTGCCAAGCGCGTAGCTACCCAGGATCAGTCCGGCCGCCGGCCGGTGCCCGAGTTCGGTGGCGAACGCCACGGTGCTCAGGTCGATCGTCGAGAACATCGCGCCGAGCAGCAAGAACGTCGGCGAGAGCGTGACCAGGCCCGCAGCGGGCAGATGCGGAAAGCGCAGCCGCGCGGTCCGGTGCCGGATCCCCGCGACGGTCTGGCCGGGATGTGCGGTCTGGCCGGGTTGTGTGGCGCGGCTCGGTTGTGTGGTGTTGCGCGGCCGGGCTCGCGGCGCTGGCTCGCTGCTGCGCTGAGCCGCGAAAAGCAGGGTCCCGCCGACGCAGAGCACGCTGGCCATGCCGATGCCGGCCGCTGGCAGGACCTGGGTGGCGAGCATGGTCACCAGGGCGGGCCCGATGACGAAGATCAGTTCGTCGTTCACCGACTCGAGTGCGAAGGCCGTGTGCAGCCGCCGGGCGTCACCGGCGAACAGCGCACTCCAGCGCGATCGAACCATGCTGCCGATCGACGGCATGGCGGCCCCGGCGAGGACACCGGTGACCAGCAGCGTCCAGAACGGCGCTCCGGTCTCGGCGCAGCCGATAAAGGCGATGGTGCTCAGCGCGAACACCGCCGTCTGCCGGACCAGCACCCGTCCCTGGCCGAACCGGTCCGCCAGTTGCGCGACGACCGGGCTGCCGACGGCGTACCCGACCGAACTTGCCGCCGCCACGATGCCTGCCTGCCCGTACCGGCCGGTCAGCGTCGCGATCAGCAGCACGGTCCCCAGCCCGTACATCGACATGGACATCCGTCCGACGAAGGCGGCGCAGGAGAAGGCGGCCGCCCCCGGAGCCCGCAGCACCGCGAGATAGGGATTTCGGCTCTGTGCCGGCGGTCGGTCCAGGTTCCGTTGCCGTGACCCCGCCTGCGCCATCGAATCTGACCTCCCCGCCCGACCGTACCGAATGTCCGGCGATGGGCTCGACCGAATTTCCTGGCGATGAGCTAGACCCAGGTCGGGGTATGAGGTAACACGTCGGGAATCCGGTCAGCCGTTCGGGTTATGGTGAGGATTGCGATGAGATCCGTGCTGAGAAGCGTTCGCCGGGCCGCCGGCAGTATGCGGCTGCGTGGTTACGCCACGGTGATCGCGCCCGGCGCCGCGGTGGTCACGGGTATCGCGGTCGCCGTAGGGGTCGCCGCCGGGGGTGTCAGCGCCCGGCACGATCAGGCCGGCCAGGGTGACGGCGGCGCGGCGCGGCAGGACTCTGCTCCGCGGCGTGCCGTACCGCGGTACGCCGTACAGGTCGGCCAGCCAGCGAGGGCTGCCGACTTTACCGGCATCATCCTGCCTGACCTGCTCATCGTCATGCCGAGCGGGCTGACCGCCGCCGAGATCGCGAGACTGCGCGCGGTCAAGGGGGTCCGGAACATGATCACCTTCGACGGTGCGCAGATCACGATCGGCGGTGCTCCCGCCAGCGTGATCGGCGTCAACCCGGACCAGTTCAGGTCGTGGGTGCCGTTGCGCGCTGCCTCGGATCAGTCGCTGTGGGCTCGCCTGGCAGCCGGCGATGTCATCGCCGAGCGTTCGGCGGCGGGGCGGTTGGGCCTGGTGACGCCGGCCAGGTACCGGCTCACCGGACGATCCTCGGTCGACCTTGCCTTCGGCGGGTCCGCGGCGCTCGGGGTCGCCGGCGTGGACCTGCTGGTCAACCAGGCAGGCTCGCGCAGGCTCGGCCTCGTGCGGCAGGTCGCGGCCCTGATCAGCGCCCCCGGGCCGGCCATGAGCACGCTGATCGCACGGGTGCGGCAGATTGTCGGGGCCGATGTGCGCGTGGTCGGCCTGCGCGCTCAGGCGGTACCCACGAGCGCGTACCAGCCCGGGCAGATCAAGAACTACCTTGATCTTTTCCGCGCCTCTGCCGCCCGGTACTGCCCGGCGCTGTCCTGGACCGTACTCGCGGCGATCGGCCAGATCGAAAGCGGCGACGGTCGGAACATGGGCCCGTCGAGTGCGGGCGCGCTCGGGCCGATGCAGTTCATGCCGGGGACGTGGGCCGCCTGGGGGATCGACGGATTCGGCCCGGCCGGGCCTCCCGACGTGTGGAACCCGTTCGACGCGGTGCCCGCCGCGGCCAGGATGCTGTGCGCGGACGGCGCGTCCGCGCGGACCCAGGCCGGGCTCAGGCAGGCGATCTTCGACTATAACCATGCCGACTGGTACGTGACCGAGGTACTCGCGCTCGCCAGCCAGTACGCCGCCGAATACCGCTGAGAGCCGCCGCCAGGCAGGGTCGTGCGGTCGGTGGACGTGACCGGCTGATTGGATGACGGCATGACGCGAAACGATGCGTTCCTCCTCGTGTCTTTCGGCGGACCTGAAGGTCGGCAGGACGTGATGCCGTTCTTGCGGAACGTGACCGCAGGACGCGATGTGCCCGACGAGCGGCTTGCCGTGGTAGCTGAGCATTACTACCACTTCGGCGGTGTAAGCCCGATCAACGCGCAGTGTCGCGATCTGCTGGCGGCGATCACGAAGGACTTCGCGGCCGGCGGCGTCGACCTGCCGGTCTACTGGGGTAACCGGAACTGGCAGCCGTACCTGGCCGACACCATGCGCGAGCTTGCCAGGGACGGAGTCCGGCGCGTCATCGCGCTCGCGACCTCGGCGTACAGTTCGTTCTCAAGTTGCCGGCAGTATCTCGACGACATCGACAAGGCGCGGGCGGAAGTCGGCGAAGCCGCGCCGCGGGTGGTGAAGATCCCGCCGTATTACCGGCATCCGGGGTTCATTTCTTCGTTCACCGAATCGGCCGCGCGGGCGCTGGCTTCGCTGCCGCCCGCGGTCAGGGATAGCGCCGACCTGGTGTTCACCGCGCACAGCATTCCGGAATCGATGGCCGTGGCCAGCGGACCCGGCGGGGGAGCGTATCCGGCTCAGCTCGCCGAGGCGGCGGGTCTCGTCGCGGCCGGGTTGGGACGGAGCGACTGGCGGCTGGCGTACCAGAGCCGCAGCGGTCCGCCGTCCGCGCGCTGGCTCGAGCCCGATGTCAGCGACCGCCTCGCCGACCTGGCCCAGAATGGGTCGACGGCGGTGGTGATCGTCCCGATCGGGTTCGTCAGCGATCATCTGGAGGTCAGGTATGACCTCGACGTAGCGGCCGCCCAGACCGCGCAGCGGCTCGGACTGGCGATGGCCAGGGCGGCCACGCCCGGCACCGACCCGCGGTTTGTCGCGATGATCACGGCTCTGGTGCGGGACTTCGCCGCGCAGGGCTCAGGCGACGCGGTAGCGGCGCTCGGGCCGGACGTGACTGGTTTCTGCCGGGCAGGATGCTGCGGAGCCGGCCCTGACCGGTCGGCCGCACGTGCCCTGGCTGGGTCATGACGGCGGCTGCGGAACCCGCGGCGCCAGCGCCTGACCGGCACGACTTGCTGGCACTGGCCTGCGACGTGGCGTGCCAGGCCGGCCAGTTGCTGGCGGAACGCAGCGGCCAGCCGGTCGTGGTGACGACGAAGAGCAGCCCCACCGACGTGGTCACCGAGATGGACCAGGCGGCCGAGCTGCTGATCCGGCAGCGGATACTCGCGGCCCGGCCGGGCGACGCGATCCTGGGTGAGGAGGGCGGCCAGACCGGGCCAAGGGAAGGTTCGGCGGTTCGCTGGATTGTCGACCCGCTGGACGGCACGGTCAACTACCTGTACGGCCTGCCGGACTGGGCCGTCAGCGTCGCGGCCGAGGTGGACGGCGTCGTGGTCGCTGGCGCCGTGTGCATCCCGAAGCGAGACGACCTGTTTGGCGCGGTTCTCGCTGCCGGGGCCTGGCGGACGAACGCGGCTGCGGTCGGTGTCGGCGCCGCGGCGGACGGGACTCGCTGGCGGCCGCCGGGAGCCGAGCCGCTGGCCTGCAAACCCGGTGTGCGACTGTCGCGCGCGCTGATCGCTACCGGTTTTGGATACGAGCCTGGCAGGCGGGCCGTGCAGGGGCGGGTGCTTAGTGCCGTCCTGCCGCGGGTAAGGGACATCCGGCGCAACGGAGCCTGCGCGGTGGACTTGTGCTCGCTGGCTGCCGGGAACGTCGACGGGTACTTCGAGCGGGGTGTGCAGTACTGGGATACCGCGGCGGGTAGCCTGATCGCCCGTGAGGCAGGAGCGGTAGTTGGCGGACTGGCCGGTAAGCCGGCAGGGCCGTCGATGACGCTCGGTGCGGGCCCGGCGCTCTTCGCCGAACTGCATGACTTGCTCCTGAGTCTCGACCCGGAGCGAGATGCCTGAGCTGAAAGTCTTGATGTGGTAGTTAGCAGCGATCTGAGCATGAATGAGCGCGACACGAACGGCGAGTGACCCACGCTAGGTGTACTTCGTGCTGGCGAACGTGACAGAATTCCCCGCCGGATTCGGGCACAACCGAGGCCCGGAATGCGTTGCACTCGCGCGATGATGTTTAACGATGGAGGAGTAAGGCCCACCATGGCAACCGACTACGACAGCCCGAGGAAGACTGACGAGGAGATGACCGAGGACAGCCTGCAGGAGTTGCAGGCTCGTCGGATGGACAAGTCGTCGACGGCGATCGACCTCGATCCCGACGACGTTGCCGAGTCGCTTGAGCTGCCTGGAGCGGACCTGTCGAACGAGGAACTGTCGTTCCGGGTGATTCCACGCCAGGCTGACGAGTTCACATGCTCAAGCTGCTTCCTTGTGCACCACAGGAGCCAGCTCGCTGAAACTCGCGGCTCTGAGCTGATCTGCCGGGAGTGCGCGGCTTAGTACCGACGCATGTCCGGTGGCGGCATGTTGGCCGGCGGCACGCAGCCCCGTCAGGGCGGTGCGGCCGGCGTAAGCCTGCCGTTCAGCGGAAAGTCAGGCAGCCAGCCAGGATCTCCCGTCCTGGCGAACCGGATCCAGGCGGCATGCATGCCAGACCCGAGACGTTCAGGCTCAGCCACTCGTCGCCGGGAATGCTGGGCTCGGCGCGCAGCGTGTCGAACGGCCTAGGGTAGTCAGGCTTCGGCGGTGTCGGGCCGAAAGCGGCGGCGTCGCGGACGCCGGACCACGGTTCGGGCGGCACCGGCGCCTGAAGCCGGCGGCCGCCGACCGGGCTTGCCGCATAAGGGATACCGAGGAAACTAGCGACACCATCCCGGACTTGTCCGCGAACCGCGCCATACCTGGTCGTGACAGTCGGCCCCATACTGGCACTCTGCCACACCCGGCCCTGCCTCTGGGAGTAGCACAGGGGCGGCAAACGGGGCGTGCCTCGTGCGCGTGGACCGGTCTGGACCGGCGATGATGGTAGCCGTGGCAATTGAGTCGGGCTGGCTGATGGCGCGGAGGACCGCTCTTGTGCTCGGAGTCCCTTTCTGCGCCGCCGGTCTCGCGCTGGCTGGCTGCGGCACGGGAAGCACGCGTCCTGGGGTCGGCCTGCAACCGAGCAGCCCGGCCGGGAGCGCTTCGCGCGGCCCGTCGGCAGCGATCCCGCGTCCGGCGCACACCGTGGTCGTGATCTTCGAGAACCATTCCTTCGGCGACATCATCGGCAATTCACAGGCCGGCTACCTCAATAAGCTTGCCCGGCAGGGCGCGCTTTTCACTGCTTCCTACGGCGTGACCCATCCGAGTGAACCAAACTACCTGGCTCTTTTCTCCGGCTCCACGCATGGCGTGACCGGGGACCAATGCCCGGTGACTCTGAACGCGCCGAACCTCGCCACCGACCTGATGGTTGCCAGGATGACCTTCGCCGGTTATGCGGAGGGGCTGCCGGCGCAGGGGTCGCCTGTGTGCGGACAGGGCAACTACGCCAGGAAGCACGCTCCGTGGACAGATTTCACCAACGTCCCGGCGGCGGCAGGGCTGCCGTACTCGCGGTTCCCTACCGCGAACTACGCCAGGCTGCCCACTGTCTCGTTCGTCGTCCCTGACCTGTGCAACGACATGCATGACTGCTCGGTGGCGACGGGCGATGCCTGGCTGCGCAGTCATCTGAGCGGCTACGCGCAATGGGCAAAGAGCAACAACAGCCTGCTGATCGTGACGTGGGATGAGGACGACGGCAGTCAGTCCAACCGGATCACGACGATCTTCGTCGGCCAGCGGGTAGTGCCGGGCAGGTACGGTAAGCCGATCGACCACTACAACGTGCTCCGCACGATCGAGCAGGCCTACGGACTGCCCTTCACCGGCCAGACGGCCTCGCACTACCCGATCACCTGGATCTGGCGCCGGACCCGCTAGCCGGCCTGACGCTTATTCGGGCGCGGCCTGTCCATCTGCCGCCGCTCCGCTCGTCGTATGGGTGAAGGCAGGCTGGCCGGCCGGCTGTGGTCGTCCGGCCGGGCCTGGCGGCGGATGATCGAGAAGATGAAGATGGAGGACCCGCAATGAAGTACGTGCTATTCGTCTGCGTCGATAGGTTCATCAACCTGAGCGCCGAGCAGCGGGCGGAATTGCCAGCCGCGGTCGAGGGCTGGGTCAGCGAGATGGAGAGCCGCGGAATCCGGCAGTTCGGGCAGGAACTCGAATATGCCAGCGACGCTACCACGGTACGGGTGCGCGGAGACGAGTTGCTCGTGGCCGACGGGCCGTTCGCAGAGACCAAGGAGCAGATCGGCGGATTCGACGTGCTCGAGTGCGCCGACCTGGACGAGGCGATCGAGGTCGCGGCCAAGCACCCGGTGGCGAAGTTCGGCACGCTCGAGATCCGGCCGTTCCGACAGGCGTGACGCCGGAGATGACGACCCAGATGACACCCGAAGGGGTGACAGGCGCGGAAGCTGCGGTCACCGAGGCGTTCCGCTCCGAGTGGGGGCGGGTCGTCGCGGCGCTCATCGGCCTGAGCGGCGACTGGGACCTGGCCGAGGAGTGCGCGCAGGAGGCTTTCGCCCAGGCCGTCAAGGTCTGGCCACGCGATGGCGTCCCGCGCCGGCCTGGGGCCTGGCTGACCACGGTGGCGCGCAACCGGGCACTGGACCGGTTGCGCCGCCACGCGGCGGAGTCGGCAAAGCTGCTTCAGGCCGCGATGCTCTCGCCGGCGGCCGAGTCCGGTGATCCGGCAGGAGACAGCATGGGCGACGACGAGATTCCGGACGACCGGTTGCGGCTGATCTTCACCTGCTGCCATCCGGCACTCGCGCTAGAGGCGCGGGTCGCGCTGACGCTGCGCACGCTCGCCGGGCTCACCACCGCCGAGATCGCCCGGGCGTTCGTCGTCCCTGAGCCGACGATGGCAAAGCGGCTGGTCAGGGCCAAGCACAAGATCCGCGCCGCAGGGATACCGTACCGGGTCCCGCCGGCGCACTTGCTGCCCGAACGGCTGAGCGGCGTGCTCGGCGTGCTGTACCTGCTGTTCAACGAGGGCTACTCCGCGACCGCCGGTCGCGAGCTGGTCAGGCACGACCTGTGCACTGAGGCGCGAGGTCGACGAGGCGACGGTGGTGCTCAGCGCCGCGCGGCGTCGCGGGCGGCCAGGATCGTACCTGCTGCAAGCGGAGATCGCCGCGTGCCATGCGACCGCGCCGGTCGCCGCGGCGACCGACTGGGCGCGGATCGCCTGGCTCTACGGACAACTCGGTGAACTCGTGCCCGCGCCGATCGTGGAGCTGAACCGGGCGGTCGCTGTCGGCATGGCGCACGGGCCCGCGGCCGGACTTGAACTGGTGGACGCGCTCGCCGCGACCGGGGCGCTCGCTAGCTACCGCCTGCTGCCAGCGACCCGGGCCGACCTGCTCCGCCGCCTTGGCCGCTACCCCGAAGCGGCCGCTAGCTACCGGCAGGCACTCAGCCAGGCAATTAACGACGCCGAGCGCCGCTACCTCGCCAGGCGGCTTGCCGAGGTCTCCGGCTAGCCGAGGTTTCCGGGTTTTCGCTATGAACCGGCCGAACAGTGACGAACGCCGGCCGGTCACCAGCAGTTCTACCGGTCCCCGCTGACAGCCGGAGTGTCCGCGCTGACCACCGGCGCCGTGCGAGTGCGGCGGACCAGCAACTCGATTTGCTCGCTCCCGTCCTTCATGGCGCTGATCAGCGGGGACTGCGCGAGCAAGAGCGTCCCGGTGAACGCGATCAGCAGCGAAACCGCCTCGAGCGGGCCGGATATGCCGCCGGTCCGCAGATTGTCGCCGAACAGGCCGACCCCGATCAGGATGCTGGCCAGCGGGTCAGCCAGGACTAGCGTCGACTGCGAGGCGACGAGCGGACCAGCGTGGATGGCGTTCTGGGTCAGGAAGATGCCGAGCGTGCCGAAGAGGGCCAGGGCATAGGTCTGCCAGTGCCGGTACAGCAGGAGCCAGTTCCAGGTCGCGTAGTCGGATACGACCTTGGTGCAGGCGGCGGTGAACGCGAAACTGACCGCCGCCGCGGTTCCGAACATGGCCGCCCGCCACCAGCGCGGCCCGCGGAGCGCGAGGGCGACCGCGGCAACGATGACCACGACGCAGATCCCGCCCGCGACACCCCACCGCCACGACGGGGGTGGCCGCATGCCGTCCCTCGGGTTCGCGAAGTACAAGAACCCGGCCAGGCCGATCGATACGGCGATCGTCCCGAGCCATTCGCGCGGACCGATGGTGAACCGGGACCAGAAGGCCAGGACAGCGACGAGGAACACCAACTCGGTGGCGAGTATCGGCTGGACCTGGGAAAGCCTGCCCAGGTGCAGGGCGGTCGCCTGCAGCAGGAAGGACACGATCATCAAGCCGAACCCGGCCAACCAGGTTCCCCGGCGCAGCGCATGGGTCATGAGGCTCAGCTTCAAGGTCGCATCGGCCGGCGCGTCCTGTACTCCGATGCGTTGGAAAACGCCTGTCAGCGCATTCGCGAGAGATGCGGCAAGCGCCAGGACATAAACCATTCAGGCTCCGTCCACAACAACACGCGCATACTTCACGGCTAATCGACTCTAGCCCGAAGAAGGAGCCCCCCGACAGTAGCCAGCCCGTGTCCTCCGGTCCGGACCCGGCGCCGTGTGCGTACCCCGGCTGACCGGCGCGGGGCCGGGGATGATGGGGTTGGCGGCGAAACAGGGACGAACCAGGAGGGCGCATGTCGGGGTTTGCGGACGTGATCTTCAGCGGCGGTGCGGTCTACTCCGCCGATGCGGACGGCAGCGCCCTGGTGCGTGCCACTGGGCACGACGGCAAGCCGGCCAGCGCGGTCGCGGTCGCCGACGGCGCGATCCTCGCGGTCGGCGACGCCAGCGACTCGGTGTTCAGTGAACTGAAGGGCACGAAGACCGAGGTAGTCGACACCAGCGGCCGGGCGCTGCTGCCCGGGTTCCAGGACGCGCACGTGCACCCGGCCTTCGCCGGCGTGACGATGATCGGCTGCAACCTGATCGGAGCTTCGACGCTGGAGGAGGCCATCGGCCGGATCGATGCGTACGCCAAGGCTCATCCGGATTCCGAGTGGATCTCCGGCAGCGGCTGGCGGATGGAATGGTTCGAGCGGGGTACCCCCAGCCGGCAGCAGCTCGACCAGATCACCGGCGGCAGGCCCGCGTTCCTGCTGAACCGGGACGGGCACGGCGGCTGGGCCAATACTCGCGCCCTCGAACTCGCCGGATTCGACGCCCGCACGCCAGACCCGGCCGACGGCAGGTTCGAGCGCGAACCGGGCGGCGCGCTCCAGGGCACCGTGCACGAGGGGGCTGCCGACCTGGTGGGCGCGTTCGTGCCCAAGCCGACCTTCGACGAGCGGCTGGCCGGCTTGCTCCTTGCCCAGCAGCATATGCACGAGCGCGGCATCACGGCCTGGCAGGACGCGATCGTCGGTGCCTACCTCGGCTCAGCGGACCCGCTGCCGGTGTACCTGGCGGCCGCGCGGTCCGGCCAGCTCACGGCCCGGGTCCAGGGCGCGCTGTGGTGGGACCGCGCCAGGGGAGCTGACCAGATCGACGATATCCGGGGGCGGCGGGAGGCTGGCCAGGCAGGCAGGTTCCGCGCCGACACCGTGAAGATCATGCAGGACGGCGTGGCGGAGAACTACACGGCCGGGATGCTGGAGCCGTACCTGGATTCCTGCGGCTGCCAGACCAGCGGGCGCGGGCTGTCGCACGTCGATCCTGATGAGTTGCGCGCGCACGTGACGGCACTCGACACGTTCGGGTTCCAGGTGCATTTCCACGCGATCGGTGACCGCGCCGTGCGGGAGTGCCTGGATGCGGTGGCTGCGGCCAGGGCAACCAACGGGGGCAACGACAACCGGCACCATATCGCCCACCTCCAGGTGATCCACCCCGACGATGTGCCGAGATTCGCGCAGCTCGGCGTGGCCGCCAACATGCAGGCGCTGTGGGCCGCGCACGAACCTCAGATGGACGAGCTGACCATCCCGTTCATCGGACCGGAACGAGCCGGACGGCAGTACCTCTTCGGCGACCTGCTGCGCTCGGGCGCCAGGCTCGCCGCTGGCAGCGACTGGGCGGTGAGCAGCGCGAATCCGATCCGGGCCATCCACGTCGCGGTGAACAGGTCGATGTACGGGGTGACGGGCGCGGAGGCCGAGCCGTTCCTGCCCGGTCAGAGCCTTGACCTGGCCGAGGCGATGGCCGCGTACACGGTCGGCTCGGCGTTCGTTAACCACCTCGACGACGTGACCGGCTCGATCGAGCCAGGGAAGCTGGCCGACCTCATCGTGCTGGACCGCGATCCGTTCGCCGGGCCGCCGTCAGAGATCGGCGCGACCCGGGTGCTGGCGACCTACGTCCAGGGCGAACCCGTCTACCGGGCACCGCGGCTGGCCTAGACCGCCTCCGCTGGCTGAGCCGTGACCAGCAGCGGCTCCTCGGCGTCGATCCGGCGCAGGGCCGACCTGGCGGTGACGAGCAGGATGAGCAACTGCAGGGTGGCCGCGCAGGCGAACAGCGTCCGCGCCGCGGCATCGGCGGTGAGTAGCCAGGCCCCGAGCAACGCTCCGGCAGGCAGCGTCGCGTACCCGATCGCCCGGACGACCGAGACGAAGCGGCCGATCATGGTGTGCGGGATGAGCCGCTGCACCGAGCTGAACCAGCAGACTACGATCAGCGCCGACCCCGCTCCTTGCAGGCCCTGGCCTACCGCGATCACCGGCAGCACCGGGGCGATCGCCTGGAGCACCATGGCGGCGGCCGCGACCCCCAGGCCGGCCGTGAGCAGCAAGCCGGTCTGGAAGCGGGCGAGCAGTCGCGGCGCGGCGAAAGCGCCGGCGACCGCGCCGAGGCCCTGGACGCCGAATACCAGGCCGAGCACGATCTTGGCGTCGTGCTGGACGTGCAGCAGCAGGAAGACCAGGTTGCCTTCGATGATGTAGGCGGCAAGGTTGGCCAGGGTCAGCAAGATGGTGCCGGTCAGGATCACGCGGGAGCTCGCGACCATGCGAAGGCCGGCCGCGAGCTCCCGCAGCACGCCGGCGACGAGGCCGGCGTCGCCGTCGGGCGCACGGACGTCGGCTCGCGGGCTCGGCAGGCGGCGGTACGCGATCGTGGCGACCAGGCCCGCGGACACCGCGAAGGAGATGGCGTCCAGGACGGTCGCGCGCGGCACTCCGGCGGTAGCCACGACCGAGATGCCGAGCACCGGCCCGGCGAGGCTGAGCAGGCCGTCGGTCATCTCGGTCCACGAGTTGAACCGCGGCCGCTTGTCTTCGCTGACCATCTCGACCAGGAATCCCTGGAACGCGGGGAAATACACCGGACGAGTGCACCCGAGCGCCAGGGCACACCCGTAGAGCGCCGCGAGCGGCGGGTGGCCAAGCATCACCAGGCCGGCGATGACTAGCGCGAGGACGCACGACACCGAGTCGCAGGCAACCATGGTGCCGCGCCTGGAGAACCGGTCGGCCAGCACTCCAGCGAACGGGCCGACGACGACGTAGGGGATGAACTCCAGCACGTAGGCAAAGGCGGTGGCGGGCGCTGAGCCGGTGAGGTGCAAGATCAGGGTCGGGACCGCGAATTTGTAGATCCAGTCGCCGGTCGAGGAGACCGTAAAAGCCGCTCGCAGTTTAATCGAGCCCGCTGTGCTCAGGGTGGGCGGAGTCGCGCTGTCAGCAGTCATGGGTTGGCCTTCAGAACGGCAGCGGCACGTCGCTGCTCAGCCATCGTAGTGATTCGGCTGGCTCGGCGTTCCGGCAAACCGGGCAGTCGGCACGCCGTGTGAACGTTTCGGTGACGATCGGCCTGGGATCGTGGAACGCCATTTCGACCAGCCTGCCTATCGTCACTGGCGGGCATATCTGGCTGGCGAGCCGGATCGCTTCGCCGACGATCTGCGCGGCCAGCAGCACGACCAGGCCGTTGAAGGCCGCGGTGTCCTCCGCGAACCGTTCGCCGCGGGCCTGGGTCGCCTCCAGGTCCTGGCGTACCAGCCGGGTCGTCGGGTCCTCCTGCTGCCCGGTAGTGAACCAGCATTCGACGCAGCCGGAGATACCGGGGATGGTGGTCGACAGAAAGGCCCGCTGAGTGACGACGCCGGCCGAGATCAGCGCCGCCCCGGCGCGGACGCAGCCCGCGTTGACCCAGCGTTCGATATCGAGCTTGGGATGGTCTGCCGAGCCGACCACGATGTCCCTGTCATGCACCACCTGGTACACGTCATCGGCCGACGACAGCCTGGTGTCCACCGCTTCCAGCCGGATTCCGCTGTTCAGCTCGCGGGCCCGGTCAGCGGCGACCTGGACTTTGCGCTGGCCGATGAAAGGCTCGCCGTAGAGGACCTGACGGTTCAGGTTGGATAGTTCCACCGTGTCGAAGTCGAGTATGCGGATGTCGGTAAAGCCGATGGCCACCAGGTCGAGCACGAGGTGAGAGCCCACGCCTCCGATGCCGAGAACGGCGACCTTGGCGTCCCTGATCCGCCGCTGGAATTCGTACTTGGACACGGCGAGGCTGGCGTAGGTCTCGAAGAAGCCCAGGTTGCGGCTCCATCGCTCCAGTGCGTCCGGGTGCAAGTCGCTGCCCGTGTCAGATGCGTCGTGGATCAGCCCGCTCTCGTCCAGGTCGGCGATGGCCTCGGCGATGTCGCCGTCGGTGAGCTCGGGGAACCTGCCACGCAGTTCGGTGCTGATCTGCTCGGCGGTGCGCTGGCCATCGAGCAGCTTCAGCAATTCCCCGACCTTGCCGTCCGGATCTTCCAGCGATGTCAGCGTCCCGGCGAGGCGGAAATGGTGCGCGTCATCGGCTGTGAAATACGGAATGGACTGCTTAAGCGCAGGCCGGAGCGGCATGGTTTTCCTCTCTTCGGGGCCGGGCAGGGGCCGGGCAGGGGCCGGGGCCGGGGCAAAGGGCTGCGGGAACGGGGGAAGGGAACGGCGAGGAGGGGAACGGCTCGTGAAGGGAACGGGCACCCTCGCGAGGGCGCCCGCGCCCCGACTAGCTCAGCCTCTTAGAGCGTCCTGATGGTGCCCGCCAAGCTGTAACGCTTCTTTGACTTCTTGATCATCTAATTCACCTCCTTCCGCGCTGGACGTTCCTGCGCAGGCTGGTGGTCGTCGCGCCGGCTGAGGTAGTAGTCGAAGAAGGCCAGCACGTCGGCGAAGTAGCGCAAGCGCGCCGCCCTGGACCGCTCGCCGTGCCCGACACCCGGTTCGGTTCGCAGCAGGACGGGATGGCCGGAGCAGGTAGCGTCCTGTAGCGCCGCGCAGAACTTGCGGGCATGCATCGGATCGACCCTGGTATCGCCGTCGAAGGTCGCGAGCAGCACAGGCGGGTAGCTGGTGCCGTCGGTGACGTTGTGGTACGGCGAGTAGCTGAGCATCCAGCCCAGTTCCGCGGGGTCGTCCCTGGTGCCGAACTCTCCGCTCCAGTACCGGCCGAGCCCGCTGAGCTCGTACCTGGCCATGTCCGTCAGCGGCGAGGTGCATTCAGCCGCCGCGAACAGGTCAGGGCGCTGCACGAACGCGGCCGCCGCGAGCAGCCCGCCGGCGCTGAATCCCTTGACTCCGACCGAGCACGGCTCGGCGACGCCGGCAGCGATCAGGTACTCGGCCGCCGCGACGAGATCGTCTATGCTCCGCTGCTTGTTCTCAAGCATGCCGGCCTCATGCCAGTCCTCACCTTCGTCGCCGCCACCGCGCACGCACGCGATGGCGAAGACGCCGCCTGCCTGCGCCCAGGCCAGCCCGAGCTCGTAGTACTCGGCAAGGTGGGACTCGCCGAAGGCGCCGTAGGCGTGCAGGATCGTGGGCCGCGGGCCGGTCACCTCGGTTGGCCTCGTGAGCAGCAGCCTGACCTGCGTCCCGTCCGCCGACGGGTACCGCAGCTCGGTCGCGGTGGCCCCCGTCGGCCCGCTGCCGCCCGCACTGAACACGGGCGCGGGCCGCCAGGGGGTCACCGAACCTGAGGCGGCGTCATAGCGGTAGACCGTCGGCGGGGTCGTCGTGTCCGCGTAGCCGAACCACAGCTCGTGACCGCCGCCCGGCCGGACCGACAGATCGGTGACATTGCCGGTTCCGGGCAGCGGGATATCGCTGAGCCAGCGACCGGTGCTCAGGTCGTGGCGGCTCAGCCTGGCATGGCCGGCCTGGCTGCGCGCCACGACGAGGACTGGCCGGGGGAGGGCAGGCCCGGCCAGGATCGCCAACGACTCCACCACTTCCGCGTCCTCCTCGCCGACGAGCGTGCGCCCCTGGTCGGTCTGTGCGGTGGCTGCGTCCGCGACCACGATGCGGCCGCGGGGTGCCTCGTCGTCGGTGAGCAGGTACAGCAAGCCGTCGTCGCCCGGCCAGGCCGACGTCCAGCCGTCCGGGCAGGCAGCGATCTTGTAGCCGGTCAGCGCGGCGCGGCCGGCCGGGTGGTCGACCAGCCAGATGTCGGTCGTCGCGGCCAGATCGGTGGTCACCGTCACCAGCAGGCGCTGGCCGGCCGGGTCCAGGACGATATCGAGTTCGCTGATCTCGCCGAGCCCGGCGCCGAATACTTCCAGATCCTGGTCCGCCGGCGTGCCTACCTCGTGCCACCACACGCGCGGGCCGGCACCGGTAGGCGTGTCGGCGACGTAATAGAACGCGGCGCTGTCGGCGAGCCAGGCGACCGGCGAGATCCGGCAGCCGGTAATGGCCGAGTCGGTGAACACCCCCGAGGCAACGTCCAGGATTCGCAGGGCCGGCTGCTCGGTGCCGTCCACCGAGATCTGGCAGGCGACCAGCCGGCCGTCGGGGCTCGGCACCCAGGAATCGAGCGTCGTCCGGCCGGTCGGGTCGAGCCGCACGGGGTCCAGGATGACCCGCTCGCTGTCGGCCTGGGTGCCATCGCGGGAGTAACGGGCAGTCCGCAGCGAGGGATGCTCGTCGTCCGGTCCCCGGCAGGAATAGAAGGCCCGGTGATCGCGCCAGACGGGTGACGAGCACTCTTCGAACGCCGTCAGTTCTTCCATGCGGCGCAGGAACTGGCGGCGGCCGGGCCATCGTGCCTGCGCTTGCCGGAATAACGCCTGCTGCGTCCCGAGCCACGAGATCGTCCGCGGATCACCGGGGTCCTCGAGCCAGCGGTACGGATCGGAGACCTGATGCGGACCTAAGAACTCGACGACCTCGGTCGGGCGTGGCACCGCGCTGCCAGTTGGCCGCGCTGCCGTGCCGTGGCGCATCTGGCTACTCCAGTCGTCACTCCGGGCCGATTCTTGCGAGGTGTCTTCCCCGAGGCGCCTTCCCGGCGTTGTCGCCCTCTCGGAGGTATCTTCCCGTCTTTGAAATGGACTGTCTAGGCCTGCATCTTGGTCCCTTTCGCGGCCTAACGATCTTCCGGCCGCATTTCGGCTACGGGCGGCTGCCTGTCCCGCCAGCCCGGCCTCGAACAGGTATTTGATTTCTGGTTATGCTGGAGCACATGGCTAGTGCCTTCCAGCCGTCGCTGCTCGACGTCAGCCAGGAGCCGGGCACCGGCGACCTGACCGGGATCAGGCGCACGCCACTGGTGCACGGTGCCTGGCTGGACTCGCTGCCCGGATGGGTTCGCGGGGCAGACGCGCTGTTCGAGCGACTGGTCGAGGTTGTCCCCTGGCATGCCGAACGGCGGACGATGTACGACCAGGTGGTCGACGTGCCGCGGCTGCTCAGCTACTACGGCAAGGGCCAGGACCTTCCTGATCCGGCGCTAGAGGAGATCAGGCGGGCACTGGACGACTACTACCTGCCTGAGCTCGGTGAGTCGCTGTGCACAGCCGGGCTCTGCCTGTACCGCGACGGGCGGGACAGCGTCGCCTGGCACGGCGATACCTCAGGCCGTCGGGTCAGCCGGACCATCGTGGCGATCGTGTCACTCGGCAGCCCTCGGGCGCTGCTCTTGCGCCCGCGCACCGGCGGCCGCACTCTGCGCTGCGTCGTCGGCCACGGCGACCTGCTGGTCATGGGCGGCACCTGCCAGCGCAGCTGGCTGCATGCCGTCCCGAAGACGGCGAAGCCGACCGGCCCGCGGATCAGCGTCCAGTTCCGGCCGTTCGGCGTCCGCTGATTCTGCGTCGAACGCGGAAGCGCTCATCAAGGCATTCCGCGCTGTCTGGGGTAGGAAGAACGTGGCCGGGTTCTGGCTGAACATCCCGGAGAAGTCCACGTTCTGCCCGGCCTGCCGTGGGTCCGCACCACGTGCTGGCAGCCCTGCGCGATGAGGCTGCCGACGTGGTCCGTTTTCTCGGTTTATAGCGTCACCGGCAGGTGCAGCGCCGATCTTGAGGGACGTTGGCAAAGACCTGGTCGACATGCTGGCCGCAGCCGGTCCAGGTGACCTTGTTGCATCGGTTGCAGATGGCGGGACTGCACATATTGTCCTCCGTCTTCGTTAGCTGCGCGCTCGGATAGCAGCAGCGTGTCAGGCTGGCCAGTCAGCGTAGCATACCCCGTGGGGTATATATCGGAAGCCCGATGATCACAGAACCGGGCCTGGCCGACAGAAACCTCACCAGCCAGGCAGCCCCCGCCGGTTCTGGCCGCAGTCGTGATCGAGGGCGAGCTACCTCACAGTTTCGCCAGCTCGACCAGGTCACGGGCGACGAAGTCCACGCCAGCCGGCGGCGGCGGGGCGGTTGAGCCCGGGCCCCACTCCAGCGGGCGGGGGATGAACGCGGTACGCAGCCCGGACCGTGCCGCGCCCTGGAGGTCACTGGGATGGCAGGCCACCATCAGCACGCGGTCCGGCGGTACGTCGAAGAAGCCCGGCACCAGCTGGTACACCTTGGGGTCGGGTTTGTAGGTCCCGGCCAGCTCGGCGGACAAGATGCAGTCGAACGGAAGTCCGGCAGCACGGGCGAGCCTGGTGAGCAAGCCCAGGCTGCCGTTGGACAGCGGCGTGAGGATGTGCCGTTCGCGCAACGCCGTCAGCCCTGGAACCGTGTCCGGCCACGGCGCCAGCCGGTACCAAGCCCGCACCAGTTCGTCACGCTCGGCGTCGCCTATGGCCTGTAGCTGGTGCTCTTCGGCGACCTCGTCGAGCATCGTCCGGTGCAGCGCGTCGAGTGGCTGGTAGGGAGCCTCGCCGCGGACCAGCCGCTCGAGCGTGGGCCGGTAGCGTGACCGCCACGCGTCGGCGACCGCGGCCCAGTCGGCGTCGATCCCGGCACGGGCGCCGACCTCGGCGAGGGCGCCGGTGACGCTCGACCGCCAGTCGACCAGGGTCCCGAACACATCGAACGCGATGATCTCGACATCCATCTGGTCACCATAAGTCACTGCGCCCCGGCTCAGGCGTACATCAGCGATCCGGGCGTGGTGAGCAGCTCTCCGGTCTCCAGCCAGGTCTTCAGCCCGGACAAGATCATCGGCCAACCACCGTAGATCTGGTCGTTCGCGCCGTCGCGTAGCTGATCGTGCGTGACCGTCAGGCGGCAGGAGTCCTGGACGGGCTGGATCTCCCAGGTGACCCGGGATGCGCCCTCCGCCTTCACCTCCGGGCTCCAGAGCGCCACCATAGTGTGGACGAGCCGTCGCGGCGGGTCCGCTTCGAGTACCTCGCCCTCGCCAAGCAGCCCGTCGGCCTTCGGGGCGGCCATCTCCAGCCGCGATCCCGGCGTCCAGGCCGAGTTGACCGCTGCGCCGAAGTTGTACTTCGACCGGATCCGCGGGTCGGTGATCGCCTCCCACAGCCGCTCCGGCGTCGTGCGAATGTAGATCTCGTAGATCTTTTCCATGGTCCTCTCCAGTTCTCGCTTGATGTCGCTGAGCCCGGCCACCCACGGTCCGGCGTACTTGCTGACCCACCTGTCGTGGATCAGCCGGATGGGTACCGGGTTGAGATAGTGGAGCTTTTCGCGGCCGCGCCGCCTGGTCACGACGAGACCCGCTTCCTCCAGTTGCTTCAGGTGCTTCATCACCCCGAAGCGGGTCATCGGGAAGCGCGCCTCCAGCGCGTTCAGCGTCCGGCCGTCCTGCCGGAACAGCTCGTCGAGCAGGCCGCGCCGGGTCGGGTCGGCCAGCGCGCGGAACACCTTGTCCATACCCAGAACGATAGGTGACTGATTAGTCACATGTCAACCGATGCTCACTGCGGGCCTATCGGGCGGGAGGCTACCGACCTTCGACTCTGCTCCCGGCCGCGCGGGCAGGCGCACCCTTGACCTGGTAGTCGGCGCGGGTGCTGCGGGGAGCGCGACATGCCCGGCACTGGCGGCCGGCTGGAGGTTTCGATGCGACCCCGAGTGAAGTCGCTGGTGCTGGTTCTGGTGCTTGCCAGCGCCGTCGCCGCGAGTGCGTGCGGCTCGCCAGGCGTACCGGGGCGGTCAGGGGCACCGGGAACGGCCTCCCGGACGTCTGCGGCGCCGCCGACCCAGCCTGGTTCGCCGTCGTCCGCGCCGAGCCAGCCGTCGTCCGCGCCGAACCCGTCCGCGTCTTCCTCTCGGTCACCTTCGGCGCCATCCCCGGGACCGAGCAGCCCGGCACCGCCGGCGTCACCCCGGCTGCTGCGGGTTGGCATGCACGGCACTGACGTCAGGGACGTGCAAGCGCGGCTGGCCGATCTGCATTACTACCCGGGCGTGATCGACGGCCGGTTCGGCCAGAACACGCTGGAGGCTGTGTGGGCCTTCCAGGCAGTACAGGGCATTCCCGTCACCGGGAACGTGGGATCAGCTACGCGTCGGGTACTCGCCGACCCGCGCAACCCGGCCCAACTGGTCCCTGGCGGAGGCGGCCAGCGGGTGGAGATCGACTTGTCCCTGCAGGTCCTGGTCCTGTACCTGGCCGGCCAGGTCGCGCTGGTCAGCCACATCTCCAGCGGCGGTGGCTACTACTACTGCTCGCCGGCCGGCGGCTGCGGCACCGCGGTCACGCCGACCGGCGACTTCAGGACCACCGTCTTCATGCCGGGCTGGGTCACCGTTCCGCTCGGTGAGATGTACAACCCGGTGTTCTTCATCGGCACCGCGTACGCGATCCACGGCTCCGAGTCAGTGCCGCTCGGACCGGTCTCGCATGGCTGCGTGCGGATTCCGATGGATATCGCCGAGTTCTTCCATCACCTGCTCCCGACACCAGGCACGCCGGTCTACATCCGTCGCTGAACGAGGTCAGCGTCCCTGGTAGTCAGTGTCCCCGGTAGCTTGCCGCAAGCTCACGCAGCTTGGCATGGGTGCCGCCCATCGCGGCCGAAGCTGGCAGGTAGCGCTTGGGCATCTTGGCAACCGACGTGTAGTTCACGTCGACGACATTGGCCAGTGGCGCCTCGACCCCTTGGCTCACGAGCTGGTAGGCGTCCATCACGTCCAGGCCATACTGGTCAGCCAGCCACAGCACGAGCTCGGTCTGCGCGATGCGGAACGCGTCCTCCAGCGGGCGGGCGGAGCCCGCCGTCATGATGTAGCCGTCGGTCTCCAGCCGCGGCCACGGGCACGGCGTGCGCTTGATCAGGTCCACGACCATGACCGTGTTCATCGCGGTCTCGACCGCGACACCGCAGGTCTCGCCCTCGCCCTGGCGGGCATGCCCGTCGCCCAGCGACAGCAGCGCGCCCTCGACGTTCACGCCCAGGTAGCAGGTCGTTCCCGCGCGCATCTCGGGAGTATCCATGTTGCCCCCGAACGCGTCAGGCACTAGGGCACTACGTGCCTCCAGGTTGGCCGGCGCCACGCCGACCGTGCCGTGCATCGGGTTCATCGGCATGTCGACGGTGAAGTCGCCGTGCCGCGCCGTGAAGCGGCAGGTATGCGCGGCGCTGTCGAAGTGCCACAGCCACACCATCTCGGGCAGCGGCTCGGTCAGCAATGCCGTGGCGTGGGTGCCGGTGAGCGCGCCGAAGAGCGGGATCGTAGTCGAGGCACCCCAGTCCCTGGCCGGGGTGATGGAGACGAAATGCACCGCGACCGTGTCGCCAGGCTCCGCTCCCTCGATGTAGAAGGGGCCGGTCTGCGGGTTCACGAACGGGAACTCGCAGACCCGCGACACCAGATCGTTCTCGCTGCGTACCCGGCCGGCGAAGGCGTCTTCGGTGAAGACCTCGAGCACGGCAGGCGTGCGGATCCGCGCGACCGGCGCCACGCCGCCGAACGTCCAGGCGTACTGGCCGGGTTCCGGCCGGAAATTCACGACTTCAAGGTCACTCATCTGGCCCACCCTATGGTCAGGAATCGAGGTACACCAGGCCTACCGCGGTGACCCGCTCCGGATCACGTACGTACAGGTAAACCAGGTAGACCACGCCGACGGCCATCCAGACGCCGACCGCGGGGCCCATGTAGCTGAGCGGGGGAGCAAGCGGCTCGATGAAGCTGGCGCCGGGGATCTTGATGCCCGCGCCGCTGCACCAGGCGGGTACGAACGCGGCGATCCCGAGCAGCGGGACGAGCAGGTGCGAGAACGGGTTGAACCGGTGCTCGCTGCTCCGGGCGAAGAAGCCTATGCAGGACAGGTTCATCAGGATGTAGATCGCGACGAGCACGATCACGAGTGCGGTGCCGACCATCGCGAACGCGGTCTGCGGGCTGTACTCGTTGCCAAGAACGAGGGTGACCACGATGGTGATGATGGTCGCGGATACGATGGCGTTCACCGGTGAACGGTGCCTGGCGTTGAGCGTGGCGAAGAACGAGGGGAACGCCTTGATCCGGCCCATCGCGAATGCCGTCCTGCTGGAGACATTCACTCCTGCGTTTGCGTTGGCAATGGTCGAGTTCACGATCGCGAGGAAGACGAGTATCCAGAACAGCCCGTACAGCGACCTCGCGAGACCTTCCCAGGACGCGGGTCCCGAGCCGCTGAACTTCGTGAACCTGGCCGGGCCAAAAGCCACGTCGGCGGCGTAGGTGGTGAACACGTACAGCGCGCCGATCGACAGCGTCGCGAGCAGGATCGCCAGCCGGATCGTGCGGCGCGGATTGCGCGCCTCCTCGGCAAGGGGTGCCGCGCCTTCGAAACCGCCGAACGCCAGGATCGTGAACACGGAGCCTGCGATCACTCCCGACAGGCCGTGGAAGCCAGGCGGCGTGTACTTGGTCGTGAAGACGGCCAGGCTGTTGTGGCTGCCGGCGTGGCTGACGAGCAGCACGCCCATGATCACGAAGACGGCGATCTCGAATACGCCGAGAACGGTCCCGAACCTGGCAGAAGTCCGCACCCCCGCGTAGCCGACGCCGAGCACGATCAGCGCGCCGAGGACGGCCCACGGCCACCATAGGTTCGCCGGGTAGCCGGAGATCTCGGCGTTGAGCGTGGTGGCCACGGTGAACCCGAGTTGCAGCAGGACGAGCGGCGGGATGAGCCAGCCGACCAGCACGTATCCCCAGGCGACGAGGAATCCGACCGCCGGGTGGATTCCTCGCGCCGCGTACGTGGCCATCGAGCCGGCCGCCGGGAGCTCGCGGGCGAGTTCGCTGATGCTCCACGCCGAGAAGAGGCAAGCGACAAGCGCGAACACCACGGCCAGGGGCAGGGCGCCGCCGGCGAAGGCGACCCCAGCCGGGATGGACGCCGCGATCGCGGCGCCGGGGGCCATATCGGTAATGCTCTGGAACAGAACTTCGCGCAACCCGACCGCGTCGCGCCTAAGTCCGGTATCTGCCACCGTTGCCTCCCAGACCAATGGAGGGTCGTTACGTTGATAGTCTCATTTATTTCGTTAACTGCAATATTTCGACGGAATGGCCCGCGCTGCGGAGGCGCCCGGCACAATCGGGGGATGCGCTCGATGGATATGCCGCCGCGCCGGTCCTTAGCTGACCGAGCCGATCCGGCACCAACGTCGGGTAAGGAGCAGTCGGCTGCTGGGGCGTCGGCTGACAGGGTTTCGGCTGACAGGGTTTCGGCTGAACCGGGGTCGGCTGCGGGGGGTTCGCAGGCGGGGGAGTGGGCGGCACGCGAGGCGCGGGACCGCCGGAGTCGGCGCCATGACCTGGACGGCCGTGCGCGGGACCCCGCCGAGTTGCTTGGCCAGTTGCGGCAGCGGCTGGAGCGGCTTCCTGAAAACCATCCGTCGGCTCCGCGCCGGGCTGAAGCGGCCCGGCGGGTGGATGTCGACCGTGCTGTCGTTGGGCGGGCTGTCAACGGGAGGGCTGGGGCCGGGCCGCTGGAGGCGGACCTCGCCGACGCGGCGGTGCCGGAGTTGCTGGAGCCGGGATCGTCCGAGCGGGAGTTGCAGGGGGAGGAATTGCCGGGGCATGAACCGGCAGACCTGGCCACGCAGAGCGGGGCGGCGGGGGATAGCTCGCAAGCCGCCGCCGACGACGGGAACGCCGGTGATGAAGCTGCCGACCAGGGAGACCAGGGAGACCAGGGAGACCAGGGAGACCACGGCGAGGCGGGGCGCACCGCTGCCAGTTCCGACGCCCGGCGCGCCGGAAACTCACACAGCCAGGGTGTGCTCCATGCTCTGATCAACGGTGGACACGGCAGCGCCGGGGAGTACCGGCCGTGGTTCATGGGGGGAGAGCCGAGCGTTCCGTGGTTCGCCGACGGCACGGACGTAAGCTGACGGGCGCCAACTCACTCCCTGTCGGCGCTGGACCCCGCGTGGCGCGGTTCGGCTGCTGGGGCCGTGCGGCTAGCCGAGGGTGGCCGGGTCGGCTTCGTGGCGCGGGAGTGCTACCTCGCCGCTCACGTCGGCGGCCAATCGGATCATGTCACCATCCACGAGACGGACGTCGGTGCCAGGCAGCAGCCGATCACCGTTGACGAATGTCCCGTTCGTCGAGTGTTCATCTCTGATCGTGGCGTGCCCGGCATCATCGACTGTGATCAGTGCGTGCCGCCGGGAGACATTATCGCAACCCTCGAATGCGGCGGCGACGAGCGACTCGGCGGGATCGCGGCCAAGCAAGACGGACGTGCCCGCCGGCACTTCGACGTTCCCGGCGGGAAAGCTGATCCGGAGCACGGTGGAGGAGATGGTGGGCTCTGGCCGTTCGGCCGAGATCGCCTTCTGCGCCACGGTCACCGGAAGCATCTCGTCAGAGTCTTCCACGAGCGGAACCTTCGGCAGGTTGGCTCCGCACGTGAAGCAGATGAGGTCGCTGCGACCGACGTGGGCCGCACAAGCCGGACAGATCAGGGTCGCCATCACAGGCACCCTCCTCTCGATCGCAGGTCATGAGCTCTGTAGATCGGAAACTGCGACGCCACCACGCGTCAGCGCAGTGCGACCAGCGTGCAGTGCGACCAGCGTGCAGTGCGACCAGCGTTGAGTTCCCTGGCGGACCGGGCAGTCAGCGAATACGACGAGAATGCCCGAACCCACACCATGGTCTCAGCCTAGCGTTGCCTCGCAGGACGCCCGGTGACATCACTGGGGTGTCCTGGCTCGGAGCTGGACCTCGTGGCGGGGAACTAGGTTAAGCAGGCGCCTGCGGTCGCGAAGTCGGCGGCATCGAACGCCGCTGTTGGTAATCGCGCGAGAACCTATAAACGGGCGATCATCTTGGCGACGTTGAGCCGGTACCTGATCATTCCTTGCAGGTTCATCAGGTCGGCCGTTCGCTGCAAGCTAGCCGGGATAGTGGACAGCGGATAGACGCCGGTAGTGACTAGCTGGGCCTGCTGCTGCGTGAGTCCGGTGTAGTCGGGCAGCAGCGCTTGGACTGGCCCTGGCATAGCCGCCTGCACGCTGGCCTGGGACAGCGCCGACTGGAACGCCGTTACCGCCGATGCGTTATCGGTAGCCCAGGATTTGGTGGTGATGTAGCCAGCCAGCGGGATACCCGCGGTGGCGCCGCTGCACGCGTCGATCAGCTCGATCGCGCCCTGCTGCTGCGCGAGGTAGACGTCGAGTCCGCTCACGAGTATGGCCTTGACCTGGCCGTTGAGCAGTGCCTTGATCTCGTCTTGATGCGGCATCGGCTTCCAGTTGACCCCGGCCAAGTTCACGCCGTAGCCCTGAAGCACGGATGAGGCGGTCGCGATCGCCAGGCTGCTGGGCGCTCCCGGCGGCGCGCTCACCTGCTCGTCGTCCGGGGCCGCGATCGTCTGGTTGGCCAACTGACCCGGGTTGGCGATGTGCGCACTCGGAACGGTCATGATCTCGATCACGCCAGGCGCGGCGTCGTATCCGTCGGCGAGGACCTTGTAGATCGGCGTCTGCGCCGCGGCCTGGGAGAAAAAGATGTCGCCGTAGTCGGCGGCGGCGATGTTGGCCGTACCGCTATTCAGCGCGGCCATCGCTCTGCTTACCGTGGCGTAACGGCGGAGCTTGACGGTGATTCCCGCCTTCTTGAACAGCTGATCCTGCATGGCCAGGTACAAGGTCGCATTGGCGATGTCCGGAACGGCGGCGACAGTGACTACCGTGCCACTTGGTCCTGACGACAAAGGGCTCATGGGGTTGCAGCCGGCGACGAGCAGCAGCGGGCCAAGTCCTGCCAGCACGGCCGAGACCAGTCGCGTTCGCCGGGCGTGCGGCGAACGCCCTGGCGCCTTCATGCTGGTCGGCCAGAGCCTCATGACTCTCCTCCGATGGGGCTTGTGGGGCGCGTGCACCCGATGATGCCGCAGATGGCCAGTGATCCGGACAGTTTTATGAACATGGACGATGCGGCAGAGAGTACCCTAGCGATGTCGGGTCGCTGGGCGAACACCGCACTACCACGGTTTATCCGGTAGGACCTGTTATAACTGCATGTCATGTGGTTCAGGGATAGAGTCGCCCGTGGCTGCGCAACTGTAGGTTGCCGCAGAGTCGCTACCAGGAGGTCGTCATGGCAGTTCCGGTCTCCTGGATCGCGTGCAGCCTCCTAGCCAACAGGTGATGAGAGGTACACCAACTTGCCGTCCCGAACCAAGAAGACGCGCGACGTCGCGCCGGGTTCCGTCCATCCGCAGCCGCCCGGGGCCGCGGTGGTTGATCCCGGGCAGCCCGCAGACCTGCCGGCGCGCAGCGGCTCCGGCGAGATGGACTCCCAGCGGGATGGTTTTGACGGCCGCGCGCCGGGCGACCGGCCGCGCAGCCGCATGCTGCGCAACTGGCGGGTGCGATCCCGGCTGGTGCTGCTGATCGGCATTCCTACCGCCACAGCCGTGGCGCTCGGTGCGTCGAGCATCGTCAATTCCTGGCAGAGTGCCGTTGTCTATCAGCGGACTGAAGTTCTGGCCAGCCTGAGTTCGAGGATCACCAATCTGGCGTTCGAGGTCGAGGCCGAGCGTGACGATGTCGTCAGCTACATCGCCGGCGGATCCGGGGGCCGGGCCGGGACTCTGAGCGGCAAGCAGTCGGCCGCCGACAAGACAGCAGCCGCTGACTTGCTGTCGGTCGTGCGGCAGCAGATCGGGCTCACCGGGCAGTCGGCTGCTTCGGTGGTGGCCGGCATCAACTCGATCGGATCTGGCTACCCGCCCGCTGTCACGCAAGATGCCCAGGCCGTGATTTTCGAGCTCGAGACGCTAGCGGGACTCCGCACCCAGTCGCTCAATACGAGCATCGCGGCGTCGGACGTGATCACGAAGTACCAGACCGTGATCGACGCGTTGTTCGCCTTCGACGACCAGATAGCCCTGGGCAGCAGCGACTCGCAACTCACGTCGACCACTCGGACGCTCGGCCAGATCTCGCGGATCGAGAACGAGTACGCGACTCAGCGCGGCATCGTGATGTATGCGCTGGTCTCTGGCCAGATGGACGTCAACCTTCTGAACCAGCTGACCACCTCCAGGGCTAACTACCAGGCTGAGCTGACGCAGTTCTCCAATTTCGCGACTCCTGATCAGGTGACGGCCTATAAGAAGGTCCTCGCAGGCTCGCTGCAAGACCGCGTCGACAGTGCCGAGCTGACCGTCCTCGCGTATGTCAACAGTGGCCGCTCCCTGGGCACTATCCCGATCATTTCTCAGGACTGGTTCGGCGACGCCACGGAGACGATCGCGAGAGTTCACGCGTTCGAGCAGTACCTGGTGAACGCCGCCATCAACCGTGCCAAGGCACTGCGCGCCAAGGCCATCTTCTCTGCCGCCCTCGTCGGAGGCGTGGTCCTGCTCGTCCTGGTGCTTTCGCTGCTGTTCACCGTGTTCGTCGGCCGGTCGATGGTGCGTCCGCTGCGGCGGCTGCGGGCCGGCGCACTGGAAGTGGCCGGTGTCCGGCTGCCCGAAGCGGTCCGCCGGATGAACGAGGCCGATAGCGAGAGCGTGCCAGCCGACGTCGATCCGATCGACGTCGACTCGTTCGACGAGATCGGTGAGGTTGCCCGCGCGTTCGATCAAGTCCACAGGGAAGCGCTCCGGCTGGCCGCGACCGAGGCGGCGCTGCGCGGGAACGTCAACGCCATGTTCGTGAACCTCTCCCGCCGCAGCCAGTCACTGGTCGAGCGGCAGATCAGGCTGATCGACGAGCTTGAGCAAGGCGAGCAGGACCCGGAGCGGCTCGGCAGCCTGTTCCAGATGGACCATCTGGCCACTCGTATGCGGCGCAACTCCGAGAACCTGCTCGTTCTCGCCGGGCACGAGTCGTCTCGCCGGTGGCATCAGCCGGTTCCGCTCGTCGACGTGCTCAGGGCCGCTATCTCGGAGATTGAGCAGTACGAGCGGGTGATGCTCAATGTGCAGCCCGGCATCGCGGTGCGCGGCCCCGCCGTCAACGACGTCGTCCACCTGATCGCCGAACTGGCGGAGAATGCCACGTCGTTCTCCTCTGCCGATACGCCGGTCAGCGTTTCCGGGCATCTGCTCAGCAGCGGTGGCGTGTTGCTTGACATTACCGACGAAGGCGTCGGAATGGGTGCCGAGGAGATGGCGCACGCCAACTGGCGGCTGGACAACCCGCCAGTCGTCGATGTCGCGGTCTCCCGCCGGATGGGCCTGTTCGTGGTCGCGCGGCTGGCGGCTCGGCACGGGATCAGGGTGCGGCTGCGGTCGGCCAGCTCCGCGGGACTGACGGCCCTGGTATGGCTGCCTGACGAGGTCGTGGTGCACGACGGGACTGGCAGTTCGGTCAGTCCTGGTCGGCTGCAGGAGCGGCAGGGCCGGATCGTGCTAGAGCCGTCTCGGCTCTTGCCTCCTGGCTCTTCCGAGTGGCCCGGGCCAGGTCGCCCGTCGACGCAAGACGAGGTCACCGCTGCACGCGCGCCGCGGTTCGGATCGCCGGGCTCAGAGAACGGTGAGAACTGGTTCAGCGGCCAACCCGGGATGTCCGAGCAGGACGACCCAGCGCTGGCTGGCCACGGCTTCGCCGGCCAGGGGATGTCCGGTTCGGGGATGCCGGGTCTGGGGTTGCCCGGGCAAGGCTTCAGCCGCGCGGACCTGGCGGGCACTCGGTTCGGCGGCGGGGACTACACCGGGCAAGAATACGGCGGGCAAGGATACGGGGAACAGGACGGTGGCCGGGGTGGTGCCGAACTCGGGCCGCAGCGCATTCCTGGTGCAGGTCCGCACCCGGGGCGGCCAGGGAGCACGTCGACCGGCCCGATACCGACGGTGGAGTCGGCGCAAGGTGGTCTAGCGCAACCAGGCCCGGCGACCGGTCCGAGTGAGACCGGCGGCCCTGCCACGGGTCCGGTCGGATACGGACCGCAAGCCGCGGGCCCCGCCTGGCAGGGCGGCGATCAGCCGCAGGGTCCTGTTGGCGCTGGATGGTCAGGCGGCCAGCAGTCGCAGCCAGCCGGCCAGTGGCCGAATGATCAAGTACCGCAGACTGTGCTCGGCGCGCCTGTCGCCCGATCTAGGCCACCAAGCGGTACATTCCGGACCCAGGAATCCTTGCTGGGGCCGGGCGATGGTGGAGTTATCGTTCCTCCCCCGGCATCGCTGGGCGAGGAGAACAGGCTGCCTATCTTCGAGGCCGTTGAGTCTGATTGGTTCCGTCGCGGACGGCCGTCGGTGGACTGGCCTGACGGTAAGGCAGAGCGCGGGCCGAGTCCGAGTTGGTCGTCGCCGGCCGACGAGGGCTGGCGGGCCGCTGAAGCGGCTGCCGTGCCAGCTTCCGGCGGGACTACCCGGGCTGGCTTGCCGCGCAGGGTCCCCAAGGCGAACCTGATCCCGGGTACGGCTTTCGACAATCCGGCTCCGGCTCCGGTACGGTCGGCCGCCGTGACAAGGGAGCGGTTCGCCAGCCTGCAGCGAGGCATGCGCGAAGGTCGGGCCGCTAGCGGCCCGGATAAGGATGACGGTTCGGGTGACATTCCGGGTGATGGGTGACATGAAGGCGTTGACACAGTCATGCTAGTTCCGCGTACTCCAGGAGCAACGTCAATAGGTCGGCCACATACGCTTATGTCTCATCGCGTAGTTGCGCCGAACGCCCGTCGCGACAGGAAGGAGAGCCGGTGAGTCCGATAACCCGTCCGGCACAGGATCTCAACTGGCTGGTGACGAACTTCGTCGAGCGGGTGCCGTCGGTGGCGCACGCCATCGTCGTGTCCTCTGATGGCCTGCCGATGGCCTTCTCACAGGGCTTCCCGCCCGACCGCGTGGACCAACTTGCCGCGGTCACCTCAGGCCTTACCAGCCTGACCCAAGGTGCGTCGCGAGTGTTCGAGGGCGGGGCCGTCTCGCAGACGGTGGTCGAGATGCAGCGTGGACTGCTGATCGTGATGGCGATCAGCGACGGCTCGAGTTTGGCCGTCCTCGCGGCTGCGGATTGTGATATGGGTCTAGTCGCGTATGAGATGGCCTTGATGGTGGAGCGTGTCGGAAGTGCCCTGACGCCAGAGGTGCGCAGCTCGGCTCCGCCGGGCTGGCCCGGTGTCGGCCGATAGCGGCAAGGAGCAAACTGTGTCGGTTCCCCGCCACGACGAGTGGATGGCGGACGGCGGCTTGTCCGAACTCGGTGCGGATGGCCCACGGCCGCTATCGGAGGACGGATTCGAGAAGGGCCTCTTCTCGAATGGAGACTTCGGGATACCCGAGATCTCGCAGCCATTCGGCGTCCCCGAGCAGTCCAGTTCACTGGTCCGGCCGTATGCGGTCACGGGGGGGCGGACCAAGCCCAGCTATCAGTTGCAGATCGAGGCCATGGTTTCGGCATCGCACTTCGGGGCCCGCGACCTATCCTCATTGAGTCCGGAATGCCAGTCGATCCTCGGCTACTGCCGTGACTGGCGATCGGTTGCGGAGATCTCGGCCGTCCTGCGGATGCCGCTCGGCGTTGCCCGTGTCCTCATCGGCGACATGGCGATGGAGGGCCTGGTGCGCGTTCACCAGGCGGACCATGGACACGGACGCCCGGATCTCAACCTTTTGGAAAGGGTGCTTAGTGGACTTCGCAAGCTCTAGGGCCGTTCCTGGCGCCGACACAGACGCTGCGGTAACGTCTGTGAAGATCGTCGTGGCTGGCGGTTTCGGCGCTGGCAAGACCACGTTCGTCGGCTCTGTTTCGGAAATCACGCCGCTGACGACCGAGGCGGTGATGACGTCGGTCAGCGATGGTGTGGACGACCTGTCGCATACTCCCGACAAGACGACGACTACCGTCGCGATGGACTTCGGCCGCGTGACACTCGATGCCGGGCTGGTGCTTTACCTGTTCGGGACTCCCGGGCAGCACAGGTTCTGGTTCATGTGGGATGACCTGATCCAGGGTGCTATCGGGGCAGTGGTCCTGGTCGACACCCGGCGACTGGCGGACTCCTTTCCCGCGGTCGACTACTTCGAGGCGGCGAGCCTGCCGTTCATCGTGGCGGTCAACGGGTTCCACGGTGACTTCCCGCACGGACTCGATGACGTCCGTGAGGCGATGTCGCTCGGGCGCAACGTGCCGGTCGTGCAGTGTGATGCGCGGGGCAGGGTCTCGACAAAAGAGGTGCTGATATCCCTGGTGGAGCACGCCATGTCGATGCAGTTGAGCGTGCGGTAAGTGCGGTAGGACGGGTCGGCCGTCGTTCGCCGGCCGTCGTTCGCCGGCGGTCGTTCTCCGGCGGGGCATCTGCGGGCCTGGCTCGCAGGCCGCGTGGTTGCCGGTGACTACGGCACTATGGCTGCGGTAGTGTGCACCCGATGCAGGGGGCGGTAGCTCAGCCGGTCAGAGCAGCGGACTCATAATCCGCCGGTCGTGGGTTCGATCCCCACCCGCCCCACTCCGAATTGTGCCGCTGACCTGCGGCTTCTTGTCGACGTGGTGTGTCGTGATCATTTCCAGTTGCAGTTCTAGTCGCAGTTGGCTCTGCGGGCTTGGCTTCGGGCTCGGGGTGTGAGGCGGGGTCAGCCGGTTCCGGCGAGCCCCAGAGTGCTTGGGACATGCGGTCGGCGGCGTCCTGGCTGAGCGCGGCGGTGACGTGGGTGTAGCGCTCGGTCTGGCTGAGCTGGGAGTGGCCGAGGATCTGCTGCACGACGCGGATGCCGATGCCTTGCTCGAGCAGGAGCGTGGCTGCGGTGTGGCGGGCGTCATGCACTCGCGCGGTTCTGAGACCGGCTTCTTCGATCAGGGATCGCCAGTCTTCCCAGTCGTCGCGGGAGTCGATAGGCATGCCGGTGGGTGTGCAGAAGACCAGGTCCCGGTCGTGCCAGGCCGACCCTGCGGCGAGGCGCTCGGCTGCCTGAGCGCGGCGGTGAGCGCGGAGCTGGGTGACGAGCGGGGCGGGCAGGGCCAGCACGAGCTTGGCGTTGCCCTGGCCGGCTTTGACGCCCTTGCGGCGGGTGAAGTGCCAGCCGCCGTCGGTGCGCTGGGGGCATTCGCGGGCGTGGCCTGTGCAGGCGGGCGGGCACGGCCGTTTGACCTGCGGGCAGTTATGCCCGCGTGTGGTGCAGCTGCCAGCCAACCTCGATGGTGCCTGCGTCGAGGTCGACGTAGTGCCATCGCTGGCTGATCGCCTCGGATTGGCGGATGCCTACGGCGAGCGCGGCCGGCCAGCGGGCGCCGTTGCGCCGGTTCGCGGCGGCGCGCAGGAGCTGGCGGGCTTCTTCCTGACTCAGTGGCTCGATGTCGACGTCTTCGCCGACGGGAGCATCGATGAGGTGCGCCACGTTCCTGGCGAGCTGGCCTCGCTTCCAGGCCACCTTCAGGGCGCGGGAGAGGATCCGGTGGATCTGCACGATGGTGTTGGGCTTGAGATCCTGGGCGGCGAGCCGGCGCTGCAGGTCCCGCGCGGTGTTGGCGTCGCGGAGGTAAGCGGCCGCGTCGGAGCGGCCCGCGACGGTGAGCTCGTCTGGCGTGGCGCCGACGGCACCGGCCATCCGGGCGAGCGTGGCGGCGGTGGCCCGGACCGGGGCGATGACACCGGACCCGGCGGTCTTCGCGCCGCGCTCGACGTCACCCCACTGGGAGGGGCTAACGCCGGCCCTGGCAGCCGCCTGCCGGCGTGATATCGGCGGGTCGGATGACTCCCTGCGGCGGTGGATGAGCCGAGCGTTGCGGCCAGATCTAGTCCGCGACGCTCCACTACCCGTCGCTGCCGTAACCGGGCTAAACGCCTGAGGGCGGGCCCGTCATCGACCGCTCTCTGGGCGCTGACAGCGCACATCGCCGCCTTGTGGGCTCGTTCAGTGTGGACACGGTCTTGGAATTGCGGTTTGATCGCATCTCGCCGGGTCTTGGCGCCCGGAGTGTCGAAACATAACAGTGACGCGCCGCCGAATCCCGGTGCGCGAGTAGGCGGGCCAGGCTACCAGAAGGTTATCCGTGGTCATATAGCCGGTCGAACTCGGGTTCGATCCACAGAACGTGAAATACGGCCTCGACACGCACTCCGGCCATGGGCAGCAGCCCGTCATAGCGGAACACCAAGAACCGGTCCCGGTCCCGGAAAGGGGCGGGGATGGGAGCCTTGACCTGCGAGGCGGGGATGAACTCGGTACCGACGCCGTGCCGTGGTGCCGTTATGAGCTGCTTCCACCGCAGGCCGGACAGCTTCTGGAGCGTCTTCGCGAACGCGCTCTGCCCCTGGGCGCTCAGCGCGTGGACATCGAAATCGCTACGCAGATAGTGCAGGCAGAACTTGGGTGTCTCATCGTCGTAGCCAGGCGGCCGGGCAGGCTCCCTGAGCTTGCCCGTCGGCGCCTGCGGCCGCTGACCCCGGTCCCGGGCGGCCACTAGCCAGCCGCTGCCAGCTCGCCGAAGTACTTCCGTAGGTCACTCTCGCCAATCAGGGCACCGCGATCGCCTTCGCCTCGCCAGTTCGCCCGCCAGGGCGGCTCAGAATGTGTCATGTTGCGCAGCCGCCCGGCGGAGTACCCGCCATAGGTGTTCCAGACCATGCCAAGGAACTCGCTGGTAGCGCTATCGACGTCATCCCATGTGAACGAGTCGGACTCCGGAAGTTCAAGCGGCCCCGTCCCGAAGCCCTTGAACGCCTGGTAGACCTCTGGCACCACAGGACCGTGCGACCACGCCTGCATCTGCTCGGAGAACAACGGGCGGCCGTGACGAGCGAGGTAGTGGCCTTGGGCGTAGTAAAGCAGCTTCTGGAGCTTGAGGTTGGACAGCTCCTCTTCTTCTGCCTCGGCCCAGGCGACGAACCACCTCGCGATGGTCATGGCCGGGTACGGTGGCGCTCCCATGGTTTCCCTCACTTGCCTGGCTGTCATGCTGGCGTCTGCTCCTAGCATCTCACCGGCCTACGACATGCAAACAGAGATGGCGCCAGCCGTTATCCCAGCATCCGTGAGCGACCGCCAGCGCGAAGCGAACTTTCGAGATATTACGGGCATCCAAGGGCATGATACGGGACTCCGCTTGCTCAGGCGGGCGTGACCTGCGGCTCTGTGCCGTCTGACACAGCCGTGGTTCCCAAAGCACTGCCAGGGCGACGGTTCCCAAAGCACTGCCAGGGCGACCTGCGGGGCTCGGACTGGATGGCCGCGCCAGGCGATCCTTCGCGGCTGCCCCGGGCCGTCCGCTGCGGCCCGGCCACCAGGTGGCTCGGCGCGCCACGCCAATTTGCCCAGAACGAACGCCGGCGTTGCCGCATCCGGTTGCAGTGCAGATTGGCCTTCTATGTGCCAGCCATGGAAAAGTTTTGGGCCACAGCAGAAACGCCATAGGCGGGACGGCGTGCTGAGCGTGCCAGGTGTCTCATAACCGAGGGTTACAACTAGCAGGCCCGCAACCACCTGGTAGTTGCACGCCTGCCGCAGCGGACCGCCCGGTCCCCGGCCGCTGGTGAGTGTACAATTTCACCGCTTCAGGTCTATCCGTTACGTAAACCCGCTGAGCTGACTATGCGCCATATAGGTGTGCCGCCTAGCATTCCGTCTGACGATCCGCGTTCCGCCGCTGGCTCGTTCCGGGTGCCTGCGCCCTGATGCCTGATACGCGGAGAACTCAGTGAGCAGTGGTACGGAAGCCGGGCGGCGGGTCACGAGGCTGGAGCTGCTTGGGATCCGCGAGGACTCCTGGCGGCGGCGCTTGCGCAACGCGTCTCTTGTGGCAGAGGCCGACATTAGTTCGCAGCTCACCGAGCAGGTCATATCTGTCCTCGGCTATTTCTACTTCAGCAAGCGCCAGGACGAATCGTTCCTGCGGCGGTGGCCGGCGTGCCTCGCGGCCGGGATGGCGGGGGTCGCCGCGACACGCTTCCAGGCAGGAACGTACTGGCCGGCGCTCTGGGACACAGCGGGCTTCCAGGGCAGCACGCAAGATCAGGGGGTCTGGGGACGAGCATTCAACGAGGCCGTCGATCGCCTGGGGATGGCGACGTTTCCCCAGCTGCCGCTGCACTTCGTTGGCCCGATCTTGATGCACGCCGGGATTCCGACGTACTGCCTGGGCGACTACTTCCGATTGCTGCTGCACCGGCGGCGCCGTGATCCCGGGATGGACGCGGAGAGCTTCATGGCCTGGGCGACCGCACCGGGTCGCGACCTGCGGCTGTCCGAACTCGACGTCCCGGCCCGCCGTTTCCTCACAGACGGCGCAGACTATGCCCTGGATGTCGTTGATCGCTGCCTGGATCTGCTCGAACGCCTGGAGTACCCCGATCCTGACCTCGATGGCATCCTGCTGCCAGTCCGCATCATCGAGGCGGGTCGCGAGGCGGCACGCGAGCATGACCTGGAACGAGGCGGACCCAGGACAGGGTCCCGGCGGCTGGCCAGCGGTGCCAAGCCTCGCCCGCGGATCTCGCTCGACCCATACGGTGTCGGCGTTCAGGTCGTGCTGCCAGCGGTCGGAGACGCCCCTGACGGTATCGCGACCTGGCGCGTTGTCGCCGACGGGGATACGGCTACGGTGCGCAGCCGCGCTCAGTGGCTCGGATCGGCGGAAGCGGCGCCCGAGACGGCGCATCCGCTGCCGCGGCCGGTCCGGATCGTGCATGTCTCTCTCCTCGGCTGGGACCATGTCAGTGAACTGCGGGTCATCGAGCCCGCTGATCCGGTGTTGTTTTTCGCTGACGACGGTCGGCGTCTGCCGGGCATCCTGCCGCTTCCGCCTGACCACGTGTGGATCCTGCACCCGGCCGACCGCGAGCTGGCTGTCACCGGGGATCTGAGGGTGCTCGTGGAGAGCCCGGCTCCGTTCGGATGGGAGGGCTGGCAGCTCCGGCTAGCGTCTCTGGAGAACGTCCGCTCCCTTGGCCTGGCGGGACGCCCGTCCCATCCGGTGCAGGGCTATGTACGCCCGCGGCTGCTCCTTGGCGCACCTGTGCCCGGCCTGACCACCCCTTACGGTTCCCCGGTCTACCCCGACCCGCCGCGACTGTGGCTGCCGGGCACGAGTGAGTCAGCGATTGCCTGGCATGTCGACGTGCGGCGTACCGCGAACGGCTCGCCAGTCATGTCGCGGCTATTCGATACTCCCGGTGAGGCGAACATATGGGATAAGGTGTCCCGGCCGATCCTCGGCGCGTTCGATGTCACCGTGCGCGGCCCGCTCGGCCGCGGCATGCGCCGGGCCATCTTCATCGCCGAGCACGTGACGGCCGCCTACCAGCCCGCCGTGCGGGCGCTCAGGGCCGACGGCCTGGAGCCCGCCAGCGCGGATCTCCGGATCCCGGAGGGCGCTTCCGCGAATCCCGCGCGACTCGGCTTCGCCCGCTCTGAGCGCGGTCATGTCACCGAGCTGCGTGCCGGTGTGGAGACAGAACCCGTTGTCGTCACCCCGCCCCACGTTGATGTCCTCTGCGCGGGCGCGGGCGCGGGCACGTGGACCGCAGCGCCGGTGAACGCCGCGACTGAGGCCATGGCCGGGATCGGCCGCCTGCTCATCCGCGCACCGGGCATCTCAGTCACCGCTGACCTGGAAGTCTGGGTAGGTCCGCGGCGTGTCCAGGCCATCCCGCCGAGCGGTCAGCCCTCAGCCGGGCTCGTGGGGTATCACCTGGCCCGGGCGGTTGAGACTGTCGCGCATCACGGCCGCGCGGAACTGGTCCTGCCATGGGGCAGGGGAACGATGCCGGTGGCGTTCATCCGGCCGCGGCGGCTGGCGACAGGCGCCCACGTCGAGGCCGGCCAGCTGCGGATTCGCGACTGCGTTCCTGTTGACGGCCTGGTGGCAGGCCTGTACATGGCATGCGCCCCGTGGCGGCCGCCGGTCGTGGTGCCGGTGCCCGGCGACGGGCAGCCGCAGCTGCCGCCTGGCCTGAGTGAGTCCGGTCCGATCCTGGTCCTGCTGCGAATTGAAGACCCGTGGACGGTCACGGACTGGCCGGCCTGGCCTGCCCGGGACGCATATCTCTGCGACCTGCCTGGCAGTCCCGCTAGTGATGACGCTGAAGAAGCGGCGGTATCCCGCTATCTCGCCGGGGAAGGCGAGCTGCCTGCCACGCTTCGGCACCTGGAACGGATCTGGCTGCTCGTTCACCTGGCGGATGATCTGATCCGCGCGGGAGCGCCTGCCAGTGTCCGCGCGCGGTGCTCCGCGCTGCTGCGAGAACAGCCGGGCGCTGCCCTGATCGCGCTCCTGGACGCGGGGCTCGACGCTGGCACGTCCGTTGCCTGCCTGATCAGTTCCGGGCTCGGTGTGGCGCAACCGGCGGCTCCCGCTGAGACACTTGCCGCAGGGAGACTGTGGGACGCCATCCCTGGTGCCGCCGCCGTGCTCACCGGCCGGATCCTGGCCGGGCCCGCTAGCCCGGGATCTGCGGACGTGCTCGACGCGGCGGCGGCGCAGTGCGGCGAGAACCTGGCCACGCTGCTCGGCGGGGATGACGACCCTTGTGCACAGGTCGGCCAGTTCGGGCCTGACGCCGAGCGGATGGCCCTGCTGACAGCCGAGCAGCTCGAGGCTGTCTGGCAGGCGGCGGCGGTGGTCCCGCATGCCCTGCTCGACGCTGACACCCGCGCCGTGGCCGCACGGCGCATGTTCGATGCCCGCCGGACACCGGAGCTTGCCGGGGCTGCCAGGGATGCGACCTCGGTCGTGCGTTCCGCTGAACGGCTGGTTTCCTCTTCCGAATATCCGGGCATGGTCAGCCAGATCACGGCCCGGCGGCACCCGGACCGACGGGGCGGCTGGCTGGCGCTGCCCGCCATGTCCGCGGCCCTCGCGCTGGCGGCGCGGATCGCCGCTCGCGGTGACGAGCAGTTCCAGGCGTTCGAGCGCGCGTGGAGAGAGCGCTGGGCTGATCTAGCGAGGCGCGCGCCCGACCTCGTCCAGATTGACCTTGTACTGGCGGAGGCCCTCATCGCCGGGGCGCAACTTGCCAGTGTCGCGGAGGTTCAGCATGACATCACCTTTTGACCCACTGGCGACCAGCGGCCTCATCACGGACGCCTACCGCAGGTATCTGCGGTCGCTGCTACCGGTCCGTGACCCGCGCATCGCGGCGGCCCTAGAGGAGGAGATATGCCGGAGCCCGCTCACGAAAGGCCCGCTGCTGGAATCCTCACCGCCCTACGCCCACGGCGCCACACTCGCGGATCTCGTCTCCGGGGGCGTCCTGAATCCCGCCTTCTCCGGTCTCGCGAGCGCCGCGCTGCCATTTGACCGGGCGCTGTACCGTCACCAGGAGCAGGCGATCCGCAAGATAACCATGGGGCGCAACGTGATAGTGGCGTCCGGCACCGGCTCCGGCAAGACCGAAAGCTTCCTGCTGCCCATCCTCGACGCCCTGACAGCGGAACACGCCGCCGGGAAACTAGGGCCGGGCGTGCGGGCGCTGTTGCTTTATCCCATGAACGCGCTGGCCAACGACCAGATCAAACGGCTCCGGCAGCTGCTCGCGCACGCGCCGCACATCACCTTCGGCCGCTACGTCGGGGACACTCCCCAACGGGCCAGGGACGCGGCGGAGAAGTTCGCCGGGCTGAATCCCGGCGAGCCGAGAGTGCCTAACGAGCTTCTCAGCCGTGCGGAAATGCGGGCAGCGCCACCGCACTTGCTCCTTACCAACTACGCGATGCTCGAATACCTGCTGCTGCGCCCATCCGACATTGACCTCTTCGAAGGCGACTACGGCGGGCACTGGAAGTTCCTCACCGTCGATGAGGCACATGTCTACGACGGGGCTAAGGCCGCCGAGCTGGCGATGCTGCTGCGTCGGCTGCGTGACCGGGTCGCGGGTGGCCGCCAGCTGCGCTGCGTCGCGACCAGCGCGACCGTGGGAGACGATCCGCTATCGGTGACCGAGTTCGCGCGGCGGCTATTCGACGCGGATTTCGACTGGGCGCCGGATGACCCGTCGCGTCAGGACCTGGTCCGGGCCGCCAGGCGGGAGATGCCCGAAGGGCCGTTCTGGGGTCCGCTCGAACCGGCCAGCTATCAACTTATTGCGGAGTCCGGTGACCCCGCCGCCGCGCTGCTGCGGCTCGCTGGGACCGATGGCGGCGCCGGCCACGGCGGCGCGGCGAGCGCCTTCGCGCACGAGCAGCGGATGGCGCGGCTGAGGGGGATGCTCGCTGAACGCCCGGGGATGTTCACCGACCTCGCCGGCGAGCTATTCGGCCCGGACGATGACTCCCTGCGGGCGCTGGCGGCCCTGGTTACAGCTGGGGCGCGGGTACGGGACAGCGCGGGCTCTCCCGTGCTCTCAGCCCGCTATCACCTGTTTACGCGAGCGAGCGAGGGCGCCTACACCTGCTTATCCAAGGCCGGCCCGCATATCTCGCTGTCCCGCCGCGAGACCTGTCCCGCGTGCTCATCGGCCATGTTCGAGTTCGCCGCCTGCAAGCGGTGCGGCGCGGTTTATCTGTCAGGCGCTGTCCAGCCGGCCCCGGACGGCTATGTCTTCGGCCCCATGCGGCGCCCGACCGACCGCCGGACCTGGCTGCTGGCAGGGGACTCTCCCATCGTTGTCGACGAGGATGACGAGACGCTAGAGGAGACGGCGGGCCGGGCACTCGACGCCGATGACGCGGTCCTGTGCGCCACCTGCGGTGGCCTTTACGCGGCAGGCCAGACGACATGCGCGGGAGCGGATTGCGGCGAGACCATACTGTGGCCGGTCCGGAGGCTGTCCACCGCGCAGGACACCGTTTCCGGGTGCCTGGCCTGCGGCGCCCGCGGTGCCGCCATGGTCCGCCAGTTCGAAACCGGCGGTGACGCCGCCGCAGCCGTCCTGGCCACCGCCCTGTACCAGGCGCTTCCCCCGTCGGTGATCGAGGAGCAGGCCGACCAGCCGGGGCAGGGCCGTAAGCTCCTCCTCTTCAGCGACAGCCGCCAGGCGGCCGCCTTCTTCGCGCCTTACCTAGAGACGAGCTACGCCGTGCTTCAGCACCGGCGGCTCATCCTGGAGGCACTGACTCGTGTCGGCGATGATGAGGCTGCGCAGGTCGATGATGTGGCCTATCACCTGGTGAGGGCGGCTGACGCGGCGCATGTCTTCGAGCGCCGCCTGTCGCGGCAGGAACGCCAGCGGCGAACCGCGCTGTGGCTGATGCAGGAACTGGTCACCACAGATGACCGGCAGTCACTTGAGGGCCGCGGCCTGCTCCGTGTCGAACTCGGCCGCGACGACCGCTGGCTGCTTCCGCCCGCCCTCAAGACGCTCGGCCTGAGCGATCAGGAGTCGTGGGACTTGCTGGGGGAGCTGATGCGCAGCCTGCGCCAGCAGGGCGCGGTCACTATGCCAGAGGATGTCGACGCGCATGACGAGGCGTTCGACCCCCGCCTCGGCCCGATCTACGTCCGGGCCGAGGCGGCAGAACCCAGGCGCAAGGTCCTGAGCTGGCTGCCCACCCGGGGGGTCAACCGCCGAGTGGACTACGTCGCCCGGGTGCTGAAGATCCTCGGCAGTGACGCCGGCCCGCGTGATGTCCTTCACGGATGCTGGCGATTCGCGGAAAGCCTGCGGGACGGGTGGCTGGCGACGGTTCACGAAGGGCGGCTCGGGGTCGTCCGGCAGCTCGACCACACCTGGCTGCGGCTCTCGCTCGCCGGCCCCGACGACGTCATCTACCGGTGTGACCTGTGCAGGCGCCTTTCCCCGGTCTCCGTACGCGGCATCTGCACGACCATGGGCTGCGGCGGAACCCTGACGGTCTACAGCGTGCCCCTCGCGGACAACGATGATGATCACTACCGGCACCTGTACCGCACGCTCAACCCGGTGCCCCTGACCGCTAGCGAGCACACGGGCCAGCTCGCCGCGGTGGAAGCCGCGGACATCCAGCAGCGATTCGTCCGCGGTGACGTGAACGCGCTGTCGTGCTCCACCACCTTCGAGCTCGGGGTGGACGTCGGCGAACTTCAGTCGGTGGTGCTGCGCAACATGCCGCCTACGACCGCGAACTACGTGCAAAGAGCGGGCAGGGCGGGCAGGCGCGCCGACTCCGCCGCGCTGGTCCTCACCTACGCCCAGCGCCGCTCCCATGACCTGTCCCGCTACCAGGATCCCATCAGCATGGTCGCCGGCGAGGTTCGCGCGCCGTACGTGCCGCTAGCGAACGAGCGCATCGACCGGCGGCACGCGCATTCGGTCGCCCTGGCCGCGTTCTTCCGGCACGCCAGTCAGCTCACTGGAGAGCAGTGGCACACGGCCGGGGAGTTCTTCCTGCCCGGACCGGGCGGTGCGCCGTCACCGAGCGAGCGCGTGCGCCCCTACCTGACCCCGGTACCCGACGGCGTGGCGGCGTCCCTGCGCCGGGTGCTGCCAGAAGCCGTCCAGACAGAAATTGGCCTCGCCACCGGGACCTGGGTTAAGGACCTAGCGGACCTGCTGCAGAAGATCCGGGCCGAACTCGCCGAAGACGTCAGCGCGTTCGAGGAAAGGCGGCTGCAGGCCGTACAGGACCGCAAGGGCTACCTTGTCGACCGTTACGAGAGGACCATCAACACGCTCACCAGACGCGACCTGATCGGCTTCCTGGCCAACCGCAACGTCCTGCCCAAGTACGGGTTTCCCACCGACACCGTCGAGCTGCGCACGGCCTACGCCGACGCTAGTATCGGCGCCAAGCTGGACCTGTCCCGTGATCTCTCCTCCGCCATCTACGAATTCGCGCCAGGTGCCGAACTGGTGGCCGGCGCCCGGTTGTGGACCTCGGGCGGTGTCTACCGGCTGCCCGACCGGGAACTCATCAGCAGGTACTACGCGGTATGCCAGGCCTGCGGCGGGTTCCGCGAGGGTGATGAGCCGCTCGACCCAGTCTGTCCTTCCTGCGGGGTTCAGCTGACCGGCGTCCCGCAGCGTTACTGCGTGCCCGAGTTCGGGTTCGTGGCCCAGCGAAACCCCAAGCACCCGGGGATGACCCCGCCCAGGCGGAGCTGGAACGGCACCACCTATGTCCTGTCGCTCGCGGCGGAGGTCGAAGAGGCGACGTGGCACCTGGCGAACGGCGGGACCGCGACAACCCGCGCCGGATCCCGCGGCCGGCTGATCGCGGTGTCCGAAGGGCCGAACCGGGGAGGCTACCTCATCTGCGACTGGTGCGGCTGGGGCACCGCGGTAGGCAGACGAATCACCGGCCCGCATCCCCATCTGCTGCGGGAAAAAGACTGCACCGGGACGCTTCAGCCACGGGCGCTGGCACACCCCTATGAAACCGACATCCTTGAGATCTCATTCGACGGGCTCGCGGCGCCAGCAGCCAGTGCCGGCTACTGGCGCTCGACGCTCTACGCCCTGCTGGAAGGCGTTTCGGAACGGCTGCAAATCAGCCGCGACGATATCGACGGCACCCTGTATCCCACGCCCGGTGGCCGGACCGCGCTGGTGATCTTCGACGCCGTACCCGGCGGAGCCGGCAGCGCCACCCGCATAGCCCGGTCGTTCGACCAGGTTCTCGCAGCCGCCCTCACCCGGGTCGCCCGGTGTGACTGCGGAGAGGAGACCTCGTGCTACGGCTGCCTGCGCGGGTACCGCAACCAGCCCTTCCACGAGGAACTCCGCAGAGGCGCAGCACTAGAATTCCTCGAACCAATCGTCCCCGCGGGCCGATGACCATGCGCAGCCTGGGCTATCAGGAAGTGCGCTGTGCCGCATCAATACTCGTTCAGCGGCGTTGACATGACGGTGCTAAGGACCGCTAATTGCCTCTGATTCTGTTCGCGAGATGTGACCGCGAATGTTCGTGAGTTCGGACCGCACTGGGGGTTGGAAGCATGATCGATATTCGTGAGAAGTGACCGCGCCTGGTGCCCGGGGCTAGGTTTCAGGTATGCCTTCGATCGACGACATCGCGGCGGAGTACGTGGAGCGGGCCGCCGCCCTGGACCCGTGCTACGCCACTTACGCCGGGATCGCGGGGCACGACCACGAGCTGGCGGATCTCGGTGGTGACGGGTTCGCCGGACGGGCTGGGCTGGATCGCTCAACCCTCGCGGCCCTTGACGCGGCCGAAGCCCGCGAGCCGCGCGAGCAGGCCGCGCGGGCCGCGATGGCCGAGCGGCTGGCACTGGCTGTGGAGCGCTACGACGCCGGGGACACCACCAGCGAACTCAGCACCCTCAACAGCTGGGTGCAGACGGTGCGCGGGGTCTTCGACCTGATGCCCACCGACGGCGAACAGGCCGCCGCCAACATCGCCAAGCGG
>DATLSX010000046.1:0-89734 GCA_035533915.1 Streptosporangiaceae bacterium | reverse complement strand
CTCAGTTGGGGTTGTAGGGCGACGAACGCAGGTCGGGAGCGGGTGTGGAGCGCAGTGACTTGAGCATCGCCGTCTCCCGGCCGAGCAATGCTCGCTCGGCGGCGAGCCGGCCGACCGCGTCGGGCTGCGCGAGCAATCCCTGCCGCTCGGGCAGTTCCAGGATCATCGCCGCGGCCACGAGATAAGAGAGCAGGATCGGTTCATCGGGCAGATCGGGCACGCTGATCGTGGCCGACCCCTGGGCCGCGAGCACCTCCAGGTAGCCACGGAACCCATGCTGGACCGCCCGCACCGCGAGCGCTGCCTCCCCCTCGTCACCGGCGTCTTCCGGCATCAGCTCGACCTGGCCGAGCAGGTACGGCTTGGCACTGTCGTCCGTGCCGCCGAGCAGGAACCGGTCCGTCCCGACGGCCACCAGGTCGTACCTGCCGTCTTCGAGCTCGGTGATCTCCCGCACGGTCGCGATGCAGCCGACGTCAAAGAGCGCGGACACGCCGCCCACCCCGGTCTCGCGACCCTCGCGGATCGCGATCACGCCGAAGCGCCGGGGCTCTGGCGCATCGAGCAGGTCGCGCACGAGCTGGCGGTACCGCTCCTCGAAGATGTCCAGCGGCAGCACAAGCCCTGGGTAGAGCACCGTGCCCAGCGGGAACAGCGGCAGCGTCAGGCTCACGCTGCGAGCCTATTCCTGTCGCCGGTCGCCGCTGGCCCGGACGACCACCCTTTCGCCGGCGCCGGGCACTACCGCGGTCCAGCCAAGCTCCGCGTCAATCCGGTCACGCAGCGCCGCCGCGGCGGCGGGCTCGCCGTGGATGACGTAGGTAGTCAGCGGCGCGGCACCGCCGGACATCCAGGCCAGCACGTCGTCGGCATCCGCATGCGCGGAGAACGCGTCCACCTCGACCACCTCCGCGCGGACCGGCACGTACTCGCCGTGGATCTTGATTACGCGAGCACCGTTGACCAGGTCCCTGGCGCGAGTCCCGGCCGCGGCGAACCCGACGACCAGCACCGTGTTCCGCTGGTCAGGAAGCAGGTGCCGCAGATGGTGCAGCACGCGCCCGCCGGTCGCCATGCCCGACGCTGACACGATCAGCGACGGCCGGGCCGGGTCGTTCGCCGTCATGGATTCCTCTTTGGTCCGCAGTTCCTCAAGCAGGCCGGGATCGAGGGCGGCGGGGCCGTCCGCGACGATCTCGGGCCGCAATTCAGGATCGCCGGCCTCGATCGCCTGCTGGTAGACGCGCAGCGCCGCGAGCGCCATCGGGCTGTCGACCAGCACCGGAACCGACGGGATCGCGCCGGTCTTGTGCAGTTCATGCAAGGTGCGCAGGATGACTTCGGTCCGGTCCACCGCGAACGCGGGAATGAGCACCGAACCGCCCCGGCGCAACGTTCGGTTGATGGCATTGACGAACGCCCGCAGCGCCGGCTCGTCACCGTGACTGCGGTTGCCGTAGGTCGCCTCGACAAGCAGCACGTCGGCCCCGGTAAATGGCTCGGGCGGGCAGAGCAGCGGATGCGCCGAGCGGCCGAGGTCTCCGCTGGAGGCGATGGTGCAGCGCCCGTGCTTTCCGGCAACCGTCAGGTGTGCCCAGGACGAGCCGAGAATGTGCCCGCCCCGGTGCAGCATCAGGTCGGCGTTGCGGGCGACCGTCACGACCTGGCCGAGTTCGACCGGAGTGACCAGGCTCATCGCCCGCTCCACATCGTCCTCCGTGTACAGCGGCAGCGCCGGATGATGCTTGGACCAGCCGTGCGAGTTGGCATGCTCGGCATCCTCGGCCAGCAGCCGTGCGCTGTCCCGCAGCACGATCTCGGCGAGGTCCGCGGTGTAGCCGGTGGCGAATACCGGCCCGGTGAACCCTTGGCGCACCAGGGCGGGCAGGTAGCCGCAGTGATCGAGGTGCGCGTGCGTGAGGATGACGGCATCGATCTCGGATGGCCCGACCGGGAAGGGCTCCCAGTTGCGCCGCCGCAGGTCGCGAGCGCCCTGGAACAGCCCGCAGTCGATCAGCACTTTCGTACCCGCGTTGTCCACCAGGAACTTGCTGCCGGTGACGGTTCCGGCGCCACCGAGAAACGTCAGCCCGGGACGCGAGGAGCGATTCGGTTGATAACTAGTGTTATTCACCTTTTGCTGCACGTCAGCAACGCTAGCCGTCCCGCTGGCCGCAGGAACCGGCCGAAGGTCCTGCCTTGAGCCTGCCGTTCTGCCAGACCGCGGCGATCTGCGGTACGCCTGGCCGGTAGGCGAGGTAGGCGTGCGAGGGCGCGCCGAGCATGATCAGGTCGGCGCGGGCGCCGGTCCCCAGGTGGCCGATATCGTCCCTGCGCAGGGCGCGGGCACCGCCAGCGGTCGCCGCCCAGACCGCCTCCTGGGTAGTCATCCGCAGCTCCCTGACCGCCAGCGCGATACAGAATGGCATGCTGGAGGTGAAGCAAGAGCCCGGATTGCAGTCCGTGGCGATCGCGACGGTCGCCCCGGCGCCGAGCAGCCGCCGGGCATCCGGGTAAGGCTGCCGGGTGGAGAACTCCACACCGGGCAGCAGCGTAGCCACGGTCTGAGACGATGCCAGCGCGTCCACGTCTGAGTCCGACAGGTACGTGCAGTGGTCGGCCGACGCGGCACCGGACTCGACAGCCACCTGGACGCCACGACCCGGCCCGAGCTGGTTGGCGTGCACGCGCGGCTGAAGCCCCGCCGCCCGGCCGGCCGTGAGCACTGCCCTGGCCGCGTGCTCGTCGAACGCCCCCCGCTCGCAGAACACGTCCACCCACCTGGCGTGCGGGGCGCACGCGGCGAGCATCGGGCCGCAGACGAGGTCCACGTAGCCGGCCGGGTCAGACTCGAACTCCGGCGGAACGACGTGTGCGCCGAGGTAGGTCACCTCGGCGGTGACCTCGGCGGCGAGTGCCACGCCCCGCGCCTCGTCCGCGACGGTCAGCCCGTAGCCGGACTTGCACTCGAACGTGGTGCTCCCCTGAGCGAGCATCTCGGCGGCGAGCCTGCGCAGGTTCGCGCTCAGCTGCGCATCGCTGGCGGCGCGGGTCGCGGCGACCGTGCTGGCGATACCACCAGCGCTATAGGGAACTCCGGCCATCCTGGCCGCGAACTCGGCGCCACGTTCGCCGGCGAAGACCAGGTGCGCGTGCGAGTCGACGAACCCGGGCAGCACGGCCCGGCCGGCCGCGTCAACGGCGTGGTCGGCGTCCGGCGCCCGCGACGCCGGGCCGGTCCAGGCGATCCGACCGTCTTCGATCACCAGCGCGGCATTCGCGATGGCCGCGTAACCACCGGAATCATCCGGCCCGGATTCTGGCGCATTCGTGACCAGCTCCCCGATGTTGATGATCACCGTGCTCATCGCGTCCTCCCGTGCGCATCCTGTCACTGGCGGAAGCGGCGGCATGCCGCTCACGGGAGAATACGGCTATGGACCCAGCGGCGGACGCGCGCGCACTGATCATGCTGGCACGTTCTTGCCGAGTCCGCTGAGCTTGCCCTGCTAGTCGCTGGCGGCTGGCTGGGCAGCGGCAAGTGGCTGCTCCGCGAGCTGAGGGCGACCGACCCTGCACTGGCTGCCGATCTCCTCGCAGCCCGGGATGACCCGGCCAGGCTGGCCCGCACCGCCGAGGGCGTGCTGGCCCGGGCAGGCGGCCGACTCTGGGCTGGCTACCGCCAGGCTGGCTGAGCCGGAGACAGACTAGTCAAGGACGGCACGGATCGCGGCCGTGAGCGCGGCTGGAACGTCCTCGACCAGCAGGTGCCGACCGCCGACGACCACGTCAGCGCCGCCGATCACCACGTTGCGCACGTCGGCGGGACTTGCCGCATAGATGACGGCCTCAAGTGCGGCCAGGTCCGGCGCTCTGCCCGCCGGGGCCTGGCCCGGCCCGCCGTCGGGCCCGGTACCGCCAGGCGCGGGAGCAGCCGCGGCGAACCCGGCCGCGGCAGCTCTGACCGCCAGCCCGGCCAGCCTGGGCGAGTCAAGCGAGACAGTGAGCAGGTCGGCTAGTGACCCAGGAGCGATTTCGCCGGCATCCGGCCAGCCGAGGCTGGCGTGCCCGTCCCAGGTCACGGCCGTCCCGAGCGCTTCGGCGGTGAAGTGCCCGCGCTCGCGGCTGGCGAGTCGCTGGTACATCTCGATCCGCCTGGTCTCCTCGAACAAGTCGATCACGGCCTGGCTGTCGCTGCCCACGGTCAGCCTGCATCCGGCCGCGGCCAGGTCGCCGAACGGGCCGATCCCGTCGGCCAGGTCAGCCTCGGTGGTCGGGCACAGGCAGGCGAACGTCTCGCTGCCGCCGAGCAGCCTGATGTCGGCACTGGTCAGATGCGTCGCGTGCACCACAGTGGTACGCGGGCCGAGCGCACCGGCGTCGTAGAGCACCGCGGCCGGCGTGCACCGGTAGGCCGCCAGGCACGCCTCGTTCTCCGCTTCCTGCTCCGACAGGTGCACGTGCAACGGTGCCCCGGCCTGGTGGGTCCAGGCAACCACTGGGTGGATCTGCGGCGGCGGCACGGCGCGGACCGAATGAATCGCGGCACCGATCCTGGCGGCGGAGCTGAGCAGGCCATGTTCATCGGTCCGCAGCCGACTTACCCGCCGCGCCCAGGCCTGCGCCGTCCCGTCGCCGAATCGCAGCTGCGGCCCAGCAAGCGCGATCGACCAGCCTGCCGGGTCGAGTCCGCCCGACAGGTAACAGGTATCGAGCAAGGTGATCCGGATGCCGGCCTCGGCAGCGGCCTGGATCAGCGCCAGGCTCATGGCGTTGGGGTCGGTGTACCTGATTCCTTCGGGTCCGTGGTGCAGGTAGTGGAACTCGCCCACGCAGCCGATCCCGGCCAGCGCCATCTCGGCATAGACAGCCCGGGCCAGGGCCAGGTAATTGTCCGGGTCCAGCCGAGCCGCCACCTGGTACATCCGCTCCCGCCACGTCCAGAACGTGCCTCGGCCCGCCTGCGTGATCCCGCGCAGCGCGCGGTGGAAGGCGTGCGAGTGCGCGTTCGCGAGCGCCGGCATCGTCAGGCCGGCCAGCCTGATCGTGCCGGGCGGCACGGTGCCGGCCGCAACACCGGGAGTGATCTTGCTGAACCTATCCCCGGCCGCTTCGATCAGGACATCCGGCAGTACGCCGACGCCCGGCAGCCACGCGAGCTCGGCATGCCAGGCCCGGGCCGCACCCGGGCCGGAGCTCGGGCCGGGGCTCGGGCCGGGACTCGCACTCGGCGGCATCATCGGCAAGTGAGTTCCTCAAGGACGGCGGCTAGCGCGGCCACCCCGGCCGCGCAGTCCTGCGGGTCGGCATGTTCCTGCGGCGAGTGGGACACTCCCGAAGGGTTCCGCACGAAGAGCATGGCCGTCGGCAGCCGCGCCGCCAGCACGCCCGCGTCATGCCCGGCACCGGTGGGCAGCACCGGCGCGTCGATTCCCCGGGCCGCCAGCGCCGCCCGTACCCGAGCGCGAAGATCAGGATCGAAGTCGACTACCGGGGTGAACGACTCGCGCCGGCTGGTCATGCGCACACCATGCTCGGCGGCACTGCGCCCGGCCACCGCGAGGACCTGGCTCACCAGCCTGCTCAAGGTCTCCTCGGCCGGTGCCCTGGCATCCAGCCAGCAGCGGACCGCCGAGCAGATCGCATTGGAACCGCCTGGCTCGGCCAGGACCTTGCCGAACGTGGCGAGTGCGCCACACTCCGCCGCTGCCGTCCTGGCAGCGAGCACGGTGGCCGCGTACGGCAGCATCGGGTCCCGCCGGTCGGCCAGCCGCGTAGTCCCCGCGTGGTCGGCCCGGCCAGCGAAGTCGATCCGCCACCTGCCGTGCGGCCAGATCGACTTGGCGACGCCGACGGCTGCGCTCATCCCGGCGAGTGCGCTGCCCTGCTCGATATGCAGCTCGATAAACGCGGCGATGCCGCGGACCCGATCGGGATCGGGCCCGATCAGGTCAGGATCGAAGCCAGCCCCGGCCATCGCGTCGGCCAGTGTCGTTCCCGCCGAGTCGGTCAGCGCTCTGGCCGTGTCCGCGGCGACCAGGCCGGCCAGGAGCCGGCTGCCCAGGCAGGCCAGCCCGAACCTGGCACCTTCCTCCTCCGCGAACGCCACCACGCCCACCGGCCGGCCCGGGACCTGGCCACGCTCCCTGAGCAGGTCGATCGCGGCGAACGCGCTGACAACACCGAGCGGGCCGTCAAACGCCCCGCCGTCAGGAACCGAGTCCAGGTGGCTGCCGGTGACGATGGCGCCAGTGCGGTCCGGAGGCGAGGCCCCGCCGCCTGGCGGCGGGTCCCACCAGGCCCAGAGATTGGCGTTCTGGTCACACTCGGCACGTAGGCCGCGCTGCTCCGCGGCTCGCAGGAACCAGTCCCGGCAGGCGGCGTCGGCCGCGGTGAACGAATAGCGGCGGTATCCGCCGGTCTGGTCGTCCCGGCCGAGCGGCAGCAGCGACTGCCACAAGGCCGAATTCCACGATCGCGAAGGACCTGGGCCGCCGGCTCCCCCATTTCGTTCGTGATCATGGAATCGCGCCTGGTTCACCCGTGCGCCTCCCGCATGGGGACGCGGACCGAGCGCTCGGTGGCTATTTCGCGAGCACGGTCATAACCTGCGTCGACGTGCCGGATCACGCCCATGCCAGGATCGTTGGTCAGGACCCGCTCGAGTTTCGCCGCGGCGAGCGGGGTGCCGTCGGCGACGCACACTTGCCCGGCGTGGATCGACCGGCCGATCCCCACGCCGCCACCGTGGTGGATCGACACCCAGGAGGCGCCGGAGGCGGTGTTGACCATCGCGTTGAGCAACGGCCAGTCCGCGATCGCGTCGGAGCCGTCGGCCATCGCCTCGGTCTCCCGGTACGGTGACGCGACCGACCCGCAGTCCAGGTGGTCGCGGCCGAGCACGATAGGCGCGCTGACCTCGCCACGGGCGACCAGGTCGTTGAAGCGCAGCCCGGCCTTGTCCCGTTCGCCGTAGCCGAGCCAGCAGATCCGCGCGGGAAGCCCCTGGAAGCGGACCTTCTCGCCCGCCAGGTCGATCCACCTGGCCAGCGGTTCGTTGTCGGGGAACAGGTCGCGGATGGCGCGATCGGTCACCGCGATATCGGCCGGGTCGCCGGAGAGCGCGGCCCACCGGAACGGGCCCTTGCCCTCGCAGAACAGCGGCCGGATATACGCGGGCACGAAACCGGGGAACGCGAACGCCCGCTCGTACCCGGCGAGCTCAGCCTCGCCGCGGATGGAGTTCCCGTAGTCGAAGACCTCGGCGCCGCCGTCCATGAAGCCGACCATGGCCTCGACGTGCGCCGCCATCGACTCACGGGCGCGGCGGGTGAAGCCGGCCGGGTCCTCGGCGCGCAGTGCCGCCATGTCCTCGAACGCCACGCCGCGAGGCAGATAGGTCAGCGGGTCATGCGCCGACGTCTGGTCGGTGACGACGTCGACCGGCGCGCCCATGGCGAGCAGCGCGGGCACCAGGTCGGCCGCGTTGCCGAGCAAGCCGACGGAGAGCGGCTGGCCTGCCTTGGCCGCGGTCACGGCTCGCCTGATGGCGTCGTCGACGTCGTCAGCCGCGATGTCGAGGTAGCCGTGCTCGATCCGGCGCTTGATGCTGGCCGGATCGCAGTCGACACAGATGACGACGCCACCGTTCATGGTCACTGCCAGCGGCTGCGCTCCGCCCATGCCGCCCAGTCCCGCGGTCAGTGTGATCGTGCCTGCCAGCGAGCCACCGAATCTCTTCGTTGCGACGGCTGCGAACGTCTCGTAGGTGCCTTGCAGGATGCCCTGGGTGCCGATATAGATCCACGATCCGGCTGTCATCTGGCCGAACATCGTGAGCCCGAGTGATTCGAGCCGCCGGAACTCGTCCCAGGTGGCCCACTGCGGCACCAGGTTCGAGTTGGCGATCAGCACCCGCGGTGCCCACTCGTGAGTGCGGAAGATGCCGACCGGCTTGCCGGACTGCACCAGCAGCGTCTCGTCGCCCTCAAGATCACGCAGCGACGCGACGATCGCGTCGAACGCGCTCCAGCTCCGAGCGGCGCGGCCCGATCCGCCGTAGACGATCAGCTGATCGGGGTGTTCGGCGACCTCGGGGTCGAGGTTATTCATCAGCATCCGCATGGCCGCCTCTTGCGGCCATCCCTTGCAGGACAGGTCAGTGCCGCGAGGCGCCCGGACCGGCCGGGGGCCGGCCGGCACCTGGTCTGAAGTTCGCGCAGCCGTCATTGGCCAGTTCCCCATCCAGGTCGGTCAGACTGTCGGCGCCGCGTGGCCAGCGCCCGCTGAACATCATCCCCCGCCAGCCGAACCGAGCCGCGCCCAGGCCCGCCCAAATGCCCCGGCCCGCACCCGAAACACCGGGCCGGGGAGCGGCCCGGCCCGGTGTTTCTCCAGGATTCGGCCGACGTCTAGTAGGGCAGGCCCGCTGCCCTGAGCCAGCCGGTCGCGACCGTGGCGTAGCTCGCGTGGTCGAGGATGATCTGCTTGTCCATGGCCAGCAGCCCGGCGGTGGTGAGCTTCGCCGAGATGTCGTTGAGCGTCGCCACGATCAGCGGGTTGACGCCCTTCTTGAAGACCAGCGGCAACACGTTCTGCGCGGCGAAGTTGGACTTGGGGTCGGCCAGCGCCACGAGGTGGTCGGTGATGATCTGCGGCGTGGTGGTGAACACGTCAGCGGCCTGGACCTTGCCGTCCTGGAGCGCCGCCAGGGTGATCGGACCAGATTCGTCCAGCGGATCGAAGCCACGGAAATGCAGCCCGTAGCTGCGGGCGAGGCCGACGAGTCCGTCGGTGCGGGTCTTGAACTCGGGCGGGCCGCCCATGATCATCGATCCGGCGAGCGACTTGAGCTGGGCTATGGACGTCACGTGATGCTGTGCGGCGAAAGCCTGCGTGACCGTCACCGAGTCCTTGTCCTGCGCGGAGGACGGGTTGAGTATCTCCAGCGACGACGGCAGGCCGGCGGTCAGCGCCGCGTCGACCTGAGCTGTCGTCGCCGCGGTGCTGGTCTTGTCGACCGACGTTGTCAGCAAGGCACCGTTGTACTCGGGAATGATGGTGATGGCGCCCTTGGCGATCTCCGGGTAGTAAGTCTCACGCGAACTGATATTGAATTTGTCAGTGACCTTGACGCCTTTCCCCTCAAGCGCGAGCGTGTAGATCTCGGCGAGCAACTCGTTCTCGGGGAAGTTCGCGGAGCCGACGACCACGGAGCCCGTGCCACCGGAGGAGTTGAGCGGGTTAGCCGACTTGGCGCTACTGCACGCAGCCAGCCCGAGACCAGCGGTGAGGGCGAGGCTGAGCGCGGTCAGCCGCCGGGAAGACGCTGCGGTGATGCGCATGATTTCATTCCTTTCGCGTAAGAGGAAACCTGACATCAGGAAGAGCCGGCCTTTCGCAGGCCGGCCGGGACGACGAGACGCCGGAGCCCGACAAAGCTGACCTGAACCCCGAGCGCGAGCAGCACCACCAGCGCACCGCCGCCGGCCACCTGCCCGTAGTCGTTGGCGGCGAGGCCGTCGATGATGTAGCGGCCGAGGCCGCCGGTACCTATCTCGGCGGCGATCGTCGCGGTCGCCACGATGAAGATCGCCGCGGTGCGCAGCCCGAGCATGATGAGCGGCAGCGCTACCGGGATCTCGATCCGCCACAGCACCTGCCAGCCGGTCATGCCCATGCCCGCGCCGGCGTCGGTGAGATCCGGATCGACGCCGAGCACGCCTTCGTAGGAGTTGACGAGAATCGGCGGGATGGCCAGGGCGACCAGCGGTATCAGCCAGGTCAGCGGCGAGAACCCGAGCCAGACGACCATCATGATCAGCAGTCCGAGCGTCGGGATGGCGCGCCAGAAGTTGGCCACGCTGACCACCGCGAAAGCACCGCGCCGGACATGGCCGATCGCCACGCCGAGCGGCAGCGCGACCAGCGCGGCGATCAGCAGGGCGAGCGCGCTGTAGCCGAGATGCTGGAGTACCCGGAGCGGGATACCGTCGGAGCCCTGCCACTGCTGGCCGGCGGTGAGCCAGTTCCACGCGTAACTCAGGAAGGTCACGAGGCCGCCCCGGCTGACGCCTGGGCCGACCGCTGCCCCGCTGGCTGTCTCGGCGTCAGCACCGACGGCGGCGCCGCCGTCGCCCTGGCCCGCCGCTGCCAGGGCGTGAGCAGCCTGCGGATGGCTAGCAACGCGCCGTCGGCGACCAGCGCCAAGATCACGACCAGCCCGATGCCCAGGAAGATCTCGGTGGGGAAATCCCGCTGCAGGCCGTCTATGAACAGGTATCCGAGGCAGCTCACGCCGATGAGCTGGCCGAGGCTGGCCAGGCTGATGCTGGACACGGTAGCTACCCGCATGCCAGCGATGATCACGGGGATGGCGACCGGGAGTTCGACCTGCCAGAGCCTGCGCAGCGTCCCAAATCCCATCGCCGTCGCGGCCTGGCGTACCGGCTCTGGAACCGATCGCAGCCCGTCCACCACGTTCGGGACGAGCACGCACAGCGAGAACAGCGTCAGCGCGATAATCACGGTCAGGTCCGACAAGCCGGTGTAGGCGATGAGGACGACGAAGAGCGCCAATGACGGCACCGCGTAAAGCGCGCTCGTCACCGAAAGCACCGGCGGGTAGAGCACGCTCCACCTGGCGCAAGCTACCCCGAGCGGCACCGAGATGACCAAGCCGAAAAGCGCGGAGACAATGCCGAGGTAAGCATTCTGCAGCGTGAGCTGCTCGATCAAGCCGAGATTCTGCGGAATCCAGGACCAGATCATGACACCAGCCCGTGATCGGCGACCTCACGCGCATGCCGCTGCTCGGCGGCCTGCTCGGCCGCCTGGATCGCGGCTCGCATCCGCTCGTAGGAGGTCACGCCGACGACCCGGCCCTCGGCGTCCACGGCGACCGCCCGGCCGGTCCGCGACAGGACGGTCGCGTCCAGGGCGGCCCGCAGGGAGTCGGTTTCTGGCCGGAAGGTGTGCCCGTAGCCAGCCATCGGCAGGTCGGCGAGCGTCACCGACGCGGGCGCGAGCTCAAGGTCGGCCAGCGACAGCCAGCCGACCGGCAGCCGCTTGGCGTCCACGGCGAGCACCCACGGCTCGCCTTCTCCGCTGGCCACCCCGGCAGCCTGGGCAGCGGTCGTTTCCAGCGGCAGGACGGCGGCGGACCGCAAATCGAGGCCAGCCGCGGCGAAGAACGACAAGCGGCGGATGCCGCGATCAAAGCCGACGAAGTCCGTGACGTACTCGTCACGCGGACTGCCGAGCAGCCGTTCGGGCGTATCCACCTGAGCCAGCCGCCCGCCCGGGCGGAAGACCGCCACGAGGTCACCGACTTTGATCGCTTCCTCGACGTCATGGGTGACCAGGACCACGGTCTTGCGCAGTTCCGCCTGTAGCCTGATGAGTTCATCTTGCAGGCTGGCCCGGACAATCGGATCGACCGCGCTGAACGGCTCGTCCATCAGGAGCACCGGAGGATCGGCCGCCAGCGCCCGGGCGACACCGACTCGCTGCTGCTGGCCGCCGGAGAGCTGATGCGGGTAGCGCCGGGCCATCGCACCGTCCAAACCGACGAGTTCCATGAGCTCGCGCGCCCGGCGGCGGGCTGTCGCCTTCGTCCAGCCGCAGAGCAACGGCACGGTCGCGATATTGTCCTCGATCGTCCGGTGCGGAAACAAGCCAGTGTGCTGGATCACGTACCCGATGCCGCGGCGAAGTGCCGAAGGATTGGCCGTCTGTATGTCGCGCCCGTCCAGCAGAACGTGGCCTTCGGTGGGCTCGACCAGCCGGTTGATCATGCGCAGCGAGGTGGTCTTGCCGCAGCCGCTCGGCCCGACCAGGACCATCGTCTTGCCTGCGGGGACCTCGAGGTTGAGCCCGTCCACGGCGGTAGTGCCGCCCGCATAGCGTTTGGTCACATTCTCAAAGGTGATCATGACGCGGCCCTTCTGTGGCTGGGCGTTTTGACGCCATCCACCAAGGAAAAGCTAGCTTAGCCCGCCGACATGCGGCGCGGGCACTCCGCCGGCGGGCGCGAGAACGGGCGTCGAAAGACAGCCGGCCGCAGCGGGGTTCCGTATTCCCCGGCCTGCCCGGGGCGCGCCCTGGCAATCGTTTGGCCCGCTTGCCGGAATATCCTGGTAGTTCTACGACCGAGCCGAGGCACGGGAAGGTGACGATGACGTCCGCCGACGACGGACACCACGAGGAGGACGGGCTACCCGACGGACACAGACAGCGCTACGGGATGCACCCGGACGCTGCCCGGTCAGGTGGCGAAGCCCATGGCCACCAGCACCGTGACGTCTCCGGCGGCTGGCTCAGGCCCGCGGTATTCGGCGCGATGGACGGCCTGGTCACCAATGTCTCGCTGATCGCCGGCGTCGGCGGCGGCGGCGCGCACCGGGAGGCAATCGTGCTGACCGGCCTGGCTGGCCTGGCCGCCGGCGCCTTTTCTATGGCAACGGGTGAGTACGTCTCGGTGTCGTCGCAGAACGAGCTCGTCGCGTCCGAAGTCACCAAGGAGCGGTACGAGCTGGAGCACAACCCGGACGCGGAGCGGCGGGAACTGGCCGCCGTGTTCCGCGGCCGGGGCGTAGATGCCGACCTAGCCGACCGGGTCGCGCGGCAGGTCTCGCGCGTCCCTGAGGAGGCGCTGCGCCTGCACGTGCGCGAGGAACTCGGCGTGGACCACCACGAGCTTCCGTCACCGCTGGTGGCCGCGGGCGCCTCGCTGGTGACGTTCGCGGTGGGTGCCCTGATCCCGCTGCTGCCTTTCCTGTTCCGCTTCGACTCGCTGCCCGCCTCGCTGCTGCTCGCGGCAGCCGCCGCGTTCACCGGCGGCGGCCTCGTCTCGCGGATCACCGAACGGCCGTTCCTGCGCGGAGCGCTGCGCCAGCTCGGTCTCGCGACGGCGGCCGCCGGGCTCACCTACGTCATCGGCTATGCGATCGGAACCGCCGTCGGCGGCTTCGGGCACTGACCGCACTGAGCACCACGCGGCCCGGCGAGCTACCAGGCGCCCGAGCTACCAGGCGCCCGAGCTACCAGGTGTCGCTGCCGAAGGAGTCTTCGGCGTGCCCGCCAGAGGCAAGCAGCTCCAGGTCGGCCTCGACCATCATGCCCACGAGCTCGTCGAAGCTGACCTTGGGCGTCCAGCCGAGCCGTTCCCCGGCCGCTGACGGGTCCGCGCAGAGCTTGTCCACCTCGGCTGGCCTGATGAAGGCGGCGTCGGTGACCACGTGGTCGCGCCAGTCAAGCCCGGCCACCTTGAAGGCCTGCTCAAGCAGGTCAGCCACGGAATGAGTGACGCCGGTGCCGATCACGAAGTCGGTCGGCTCGTCCTGGGCGAGCATCATGTGCATGGCCCGGACATAGTCGCCGGCGAACCCCCAGTCCCGGTGCGCCGACAAGTTGCCAAGCCTGAGCTGCCGCTCGTAGCCCAGCTTGATCTTGGCTACGCCGAGCGAGATCTTCCTGGTCACGAACTCGGGTCCGCGCCGCGGTGACTCGTGGTTGAAAAGGATGCCGGAGACCGCGAACATCCCGTAAGACTCGCGGTAGTTCTGGGTCAGGAAGTGGCCGTAGGCCTTAGCCACGCCGTACGGGCTGCGCGGGTGGAAGGGCGTCCTCTCGGTCTGCGGCGACTCCCTGACCATGCCGAACATCTCCGAAGACGACGCCTGGTAGAACCTGATCTGACCCCGGCCAGGGCTGCGGGAGGCACTGACGCCGCTGCATACCCGGATCGCCTCGAGCACCCGGAGCACCCCGAGCCCGGTTACTTCGCCGGTGAGTTCGGCCTGCTGCCAGGACATCGGCACGTAGGAGATCGCCGCGAGGTTGTACACCTCGTCGGGCTGGACCCGCTCGACCGCGGCGATCAGGCTGCCCTGATCCAGCAGGTCGCCACGGATCAGCCTTACCTCGCCGAGAAGCTGCTTGATCTGGCGGACCCTCGGATTCTGCTGCCCCCGGACCAGTCCCCAGACTTCATATCCCTGCTCGACCAGGTACTCGGCCAAGTAGGAACCATCCTGGCCGGTGATGCCGGTGATCAGCGCTCGTCGTGACAGGGCTGCCTCCACGATGACAGGGCCGGTCAGGCGACGGCTCGCCTATCGACCTACGTCGCGGCAGCATATCGGGACTGGCAGCGCCGGCGGTGACATCCCTGGCGGACCGGCCGATACACCCCTGGACCGAAGCGGGCCGGCGACTAAGCTCTGGGGCCGCGAGTCGCATTCGTGACCAGTGATAATGTTCCCAGCCAGGAGGGTCAGCGGATCGGCCTCGAACGGCACCGCACGGCCGGCGCCCGCGACTAGGAGGCAGACCTCGTGACCATAGTCGACGCCCGACCACTTGTCGACGACCGACCGCTCCGGGTCGCGCTGCTCTCCTACCGCAGCAAGCCGCACTGCGGCGGCCAGGGTATCTACCTCCGCCACTTGTCACGCGAACTGGCCGCGCTCGGACATCACGTCGAGGTCTATTCCGGGCAGCCTTATCCAGAGCTGGAACCTGGCCCGATGCTGCGGACGGTGCCCAGCCTGGACCTGTACCGCGACGACGACCCGTTCCGTACCCCTGGGCTGAAGGAGTACCGGGACTGGATCGACCTGCTGGAAGTCGGCATGATGTGGACGGCTTCCTTTCCCGAGCCGCTCACGTTCAGCCTCCGGGTGCTGCGCGAGCTGCGCCAGCGTCGCGGCGACTTCGACATCGTGCACGACAACCAGGTGCTCGCCTACGGCATGCTCGGCATCGGCCGCCTCGGCCTGCCGCTGGTGACGAGCATCCACCACCCCATCAGCGTGGATCGCCGGATCGAGCTGGCGGAGGCCAGGGGTTTGTCGAAGCTGGCGAAGTGGCGCTGGTACTCGTTCGTGCGGATGCAGGCGAAGGTGGCACGCAGGGTCGGTCCCGTCATGACCGGGTCGCGGTCATCCCGCGACGACATTCTACGCGACTTCGGCGTACCTGAAGAGAACATCCGGGTCATCCCGCTCGGCGTCGACACCCGGCTGTTCTACCCCCGCCCGGCGCCGCGGGTCTCCGGCAGCATCATCGCCGTCGCGAGCGCGGACTCGCCGGTGAAGGGCATCCCGACGCTGCTCCGGGCGTTCGCCAAGCTCGCCACCGAGCGCGACACTGTGCTGACCGTGGTCGGCAAGCCGTCACCCGGCGGCCCGACCGAGAAGCTGATCGGCGAGCTGTCGCTCGGCGACAAGGTGCGTTTCGTGACCGGCATCAGCGACCTCGAACTCGCCGAGCTGGTCGCGAGCGCAGAGGTGGCCGTGGTGCCCTCGCTGTACGAGGGCTTCTCGCTGCCCGCCGTCGAGCACATGGCATCGGGCACCCCGCTGGTGGCCAGCCGGACCGGCGCGCTGCCCGAGGTGACCGCCGATGCCGCCGATCTGGTCAGTCCGGGCGACCCCGAAGAGCTCGCCGCCGCGCTGCGGCGGCTCCAGGATTCCCCGCGCGAGCGTGAGCGGCTCTCCGCCGCGGCGCTGGCCAGGGTGCACGAGCGCTTCGCCTGGCCAGCCGTAGCCCGTGCCACGGTGGCCGGGTACCGGCGCGCGATGGCCAGGATGACCGGCTCAGATCCTGCCGAAGCGGCCGGCCGGGCCAACGACTCAGCCGATGCCCTCGGCCCGCGCCAGGCAGCCGATGCCGTCGGCCCGCACCAGGGAGCCGCCGATGCTGACCGTTGACTTCGGCCGGTTCCCGGTCAGCGCCGGCGACCGGCTGCTCGATCTTGGCTGCGGCGGCGGGCGGCACGCGTTCGAGGCCGCGAGGCGCGGCGCCAGGGTCGTCGCCATGGACACCGACCAGAGTGAGCTCGACAAAGTCACGGCCATTTTCGCTGCCATGAATGAGACCGGCGAGATCCCCGATGGCGCTTGCGGAACGGCCGTCGCTGGCGACGCCACGTCCATACCCTTCCCTGACGGCTCCTTCGACAAGGTCATCGCGGCCGAAGTGCTCGAGCACCTTCCCGCCGATCAGCTCGCGATGAACGAGATCGCACGTATCCTGCGCCCTGGCGGCATGGCCGCGGTGACGGTACCGGCCTGGCTTCCTGAACGGATCTGCTGGCGGTTGTCGGACGAATACCACAACAACGAAGGTGGCCATATCCGGATCTTCACCCGCCGTGAGCTCGTCACGAAGCTGACCCGCTCCGGCCTGACCGTGACCGGGCATCATCACGCGCACGCACTGCACTCGCCTTACTGGTGGGTGAAATGCGCGGTAGGCGTGCACAACGACGACCATCCACTGGCCAGCGCCTATCACAAGCTCCTGGTCTGGGACATCATGCACAAACCAGCGATTACCCGGCTTACCGACTCCGCGCTGAACCCGCTGATCGGCAAGAGCCTCGTCGTCTATGCGGACAAGCATGCGCCAGTCGGATAGCTCGCCGCGGTCGCGCGCGGCGGCCTGGGTCCCCGAGGTCGCCGGCATTCTCACCGCGGACCAGATCATCAGCACCGGCCATGCGATCGCCGCGGTGCAGCAGCCCGGCGGCGCGATCGGCTGGCCGGATGGTCATGTCGACGCCTGGAACCACATCGAGTGCGCGATGGCGCTCAGCGTGTGCGGCCTGCGGGACACCGCACGGCGCGCTTACGAGTGGCTTCGGGTGAACCAGCGACCCGACGGATCCTGGCGCAAGCAGATGCCGCCGGGCGAGGTCGACCTCACCACTGAGAGCAACCACGCTGCCTACTGCGCCGTCGGGGTGTGGCACGAACTGCTGGTCAGCAGGGACGAGGGGTTCGTCGCGCGGATGTGGCCTACCGTCCGGGCGGCGATGGAGTTCGTGCTCGGCCTGCAGACACCGCGCGGCGAGATCATCTGGCGGCGCGCGGCCGACGGCGCTCCAGGGCGCTACGCGCTGCTGGCCGGCAGCGCGAGCATGTACACGAGCCTGCGCTGCGCCATCATGCTCGCCGAGTACCTGGCCGAGCCGCAACCAGACTGGGAGCTGGCCGCCGGCCAGCTCGGGCATGCGGTTGCCCGGCACCCGGAAGCCTTCGCCGACAAGAGCCGGTTCTCGATGGACTGGTACTACCCGATACTCGGCGGGCCGCTGCGCGGCGAGGCTGCCAGTGCCCACCTGAGCCGCGGCTGGCAGACGTACGTCGTCCCCGGGCTCGGGGTGCGCTGCGTCAGCGACGAGCCCTGGGTGACGGCCGCGGAGACCGCGGAACTGGCGATCACCCTGGAGGCGATCGGAGACACCACCGGCGCCCTGGAACTGCTCGACCAGATCCAGTTGCTGCGGGACGAGAGCGGCGCGTACTGGACCGGCTGGCAGTACATCACCGGCCGGCACTACCCGGACGAGCAGAGCAGCTACACCGCCGCCGCGATGGTGCTGGCGGCCGACGCCGTCTGCGGTGCGTCCGGCGGCGCGGCGATCTTCCGCGATGCCGCGGCCGACCCGGCGATTGTCATGCCGGCGGACGATGCCGCCTGCGGTTGCGAGCCGCGTGATCCGGCCTCCGATGGCATCGCCGACCTCGTCTGAGGATTCCGGTCAGCCGACTCCGGTCAGCCGATGCCGGTCAGCCGATGCCGTCGGCGACTCGCTCGAGGACCCGCAGCGAGCCGTGCACAGCGACCTCCTTGAACGCACCGGATGCCAGCGCCCGCAGGTAGACGCGGTACGGGGCCTGGCCGCCGTCGGCCGGATCGGGGAAGACGTCGTGAATGGCGAGCGCGCCGCCCTGGGCGACCCACGGCGCCCAGCCTTCGTAGTCGGCGGTCGCCGCCGCGTCGGTGTGGCCGCCGTCGATGAAGAGCATGCCCAATGCGTGACGCCAGAGCCTGGCCACGTCAGCCGAGCGCCCGACGATCGCTATCACCTGCTGCTCCAGCCCGGTCGCTGCCAGCGTCGCGCGGAAGACCGGCAGCGTGTCGAGCAGGCCGACGGCGGGATCCACCAGCGCCGTGTCGTGATACTCCCAGCCGGGCTGGTTCTCCTCCGAACCACGATGGTGGTCGACGGTCAGCACGACCTGTCCGGTCTGGCTCGCCGCCGACGCCAGGTAGATCGTCGACTTACCGCAGTACGTGCCGATCTCCGCGATCGGTCCGACCGGCGCGTAGCTGACGGCAGTCGAGAAGAGCGCCTCGCCTTCGGCTGGCGGCATGAAACCCTTGGCCGCCTCGGCGAGGCGCCTGTGCTGGTCGGGCAGGAGGTATGTCATAGCGATAGTCTGCCGCCTCGTCTCGTCTAGTGCCCGAGAACGTGCTCGGCTTGAGCCGGACACTAGGGTAGGCGTGAGGTAAGAATCCCGATTAGGGAGGCATGCGGTGAAAGTAAGAGTCGACCGCGACGCCTGTGAGGCCAACGCGATCTGCGCAGGGCTTGTCCCCGAAGTCTTCGAGGTCGACGACGAAGACGTGCTGCATATCAAGATGGATGAGGTCCCAGGCACGCTGGCAGACGCGGTCGGGCACGCGGTGCGCTCGTGCCCGAAGGCCGCGCTGCGCCTGGAATAGCACGGGCACGCCTCAGCCGAGCACGCCGAGGCCTACCGCGACGCCGACACCGACCAGCACGACTCCCCCGATCAGCTCGCCGCTCTCGCCGGCGGCCCTGCCGATCCGGGCGCCGAACTCCAGTCCGGCCAGTGACATCGCGATGCTCACGACACCGAAGACGAGGGCTCCGGCAATGAGGTTGACCTGGTAGGTGCCCAGGGCGAATCCGGCGACCAGGTTGTCCATGCTGAGGGCAATTCCGCTGATGGCAAGCTGCACCGTCTGCCTGGCGCCACCGGCGGGGCGGCCTGGTCCGGCTGGTCGCGGCTCCGCGGGCCGGTGCTCGGTCGTGGCGGCACCGGCTGGCCGGCGCTCCGCAGCATGGCGCTCGGCTGGCCGGCGCTGTGCACGGGACGACCCGCCGAACCATGCGCGGATCGCGCTCAGGCCCGCGGAGCGGACCGACTTGACGATGCCGTAGCCGCCGACGGCCACCAGCAGCACCGCGGCGATCCAGTCAGCCTGCTCCCCGATGGAGCTGGCCAGGCCGTGCCCGACCACCAGCCCGATGACGGGCATCCCGGCCTCGAGCACACCGAAGATCACGATGACCCGCAACCTGGTCCCCGGGCCGATGCCGCCGGCTCCGATCCCGATCGACGCGGCCAAGTTGGAGAACCCGACGGATGCGGCGACCAGTACCAAGGCGAGCATGGCTAAACGCTAGCGAACGTCAGGCCGTTTCCGATCCGCCCGGATTGAGTTCGCGCTGGTCGGCGCGATATCCGTGTGCCGCGGCCGACCAGCCGCTATGGTGGCGCCGGTCCGATGAACATACTCCGGCGCTGCCGGAGCGGGTAGCCAGACGGGGGAGGGTTCGGATGCGTCCAGGCCGGCGGATCGCTCAGGTGCTTGTTGGCGGTACCGCGATCGTGACGACAGCCCTGCTCGCCGTCGCGCCCGCGACTGGCCGACTGGCCGCGGCTCGGCCCGGGCAGCCGGCCGGGCGCACCACCGCTGGGAGGGTGAGCGGCGTCCGCATCTTCCCAATGGTCCGCCTCGTCACGCCCGGGCCGTCTGGCGGCCTTCCCGGCGGCTATACCCCCGCGCAGATCAGGTCGGCTTACTTCGTCAACCCGCTGCTGCGCCGGGGAATCGACGGCAAGGGAAGCTCGATAGTCATCGTCGACAGCTTCGGCTCTCCGACGATCAGGCACGATCTGCGGGTCTTCGACCGGACCTTCAAGCTCCGGCCGCCCAGTTCCTTCCTGATCATCCATCCGGCGGGCCGGATACCGAGGTTCCGGCAGACCCAGGAGATGCTCAGCTGGGCGGACGAGACGACGCTCGACGTCGAATGGGCGCACGTCATGGCTCCCGCCGCGCGGATCGTCCTGGTCGAGATCCCGGTCTCGGAGAATGAGGGGACGAGCGGATTCCCGCAGATCGTCAAAGCGGAGAAGTACGTCATCGCGCACCGACTCGGCGGCGTGATCAGCCAGAGCTTCGGCGCGACCGAGCAGACGTTCCCCAAGGGCACACTGCGCCCGCTGCGCCGTGCCTACATCGAGGCGGCACGGCCGTCCCACAACATCACGGTGGTGAGCGCCTCCGGTGACGCCGGAGCCACCGACCTGCGGTCCGACATGTCCTCCTACTACACCACGCGGGTCACCTCGTGGCCGGCCAGCGACCCGCTGGTCACCAGCGTCGGCGGCCTGGACCTCAACCTGAACGGCCATGGCCAGCGAGTCGTGCCTGACCAGGTGTGGAACGATCCCAGCCCGCCACCGAGCGCCGGCGGCGGCGGCCGGTCGATCATCTTCGGCCGGCCTGCGTTCCAGAACCGTGTCGCCGCTATCGTCAGACGGCATCGCGGCGTTCCCGACGTCTCGCTCAGCGCGTCGTGCCTGCATCCGGTCGATATTTTCGCCAGCTTCACCGGGCAGCCGAGCTGGGACTCCATCTGCGGCACCAGCGAGGCGACGCCGTTGCTCGCTGGCATCCTCGCGCTGACCGACCAGGTCGCCGGCCACCCGATCGGCCCGATCAACTCCCTCCTTTACACCCTGGCCGCGCAGCACGCCCGCGGCATCGTGGACATCACCCGCGGCGACAACACCGTGATAGTGAACCAGAACAACAGGAACATTACGGTCCGCGGCTGGCCCGCGGTCCCGGGGTACGACCTCAGCTCGGGACTCGGGACGATCAACGCTCGCTGGTTCGTCCCCGAACTCGCTGCCGCGGCGAAGCGGGCACGCCGCTAGCCCAGGCGCGCCCCGCTAGCCGTTGTGATAGCGGGGCGGGATGCCGCCCACCTCATGGCTGAGCCTGACCCGGTCACCCCGGTAGGTGTACCTGGTCATCCGGATCGGGCGATCGCGGGCATACGCCGTCCGGTTGACCACGATGACCGGGGTGCCCGTGGTGAGCGCGAAGAAGGCAAATTCCCTGCTGTTGGGCATCCGGGCACCGATCTCGTCGACGAAGCCGACCTGCGCGTACCCGAGGTCGGCGAGCAGTTTGATGCTGCCTTCGGCGATGTCACCTGCCTGCTCCAGCGGCGTGCCCGCTGCGATGTCGAGCGGGAAGTACGACGCCATCATCATCCACGGGATGGCGCCGATCGCGCCGTGCCTGCGGCGTACTACCACCAGGTCTCCCGGCTCGATCTCCAGCTTCTCCGCGACGCTGGCTGACGCTGGCGACTTCTCCACTACCTGCCTGGACGTCTCGGCCTCGGCCTGGGCGTTACTGACCTCGGGAAGAATGGTCGACGTGCTCTGCGCTGTCGGCTGCATAGTGACCCTGGACAACAGCGCGGTAAACGGCTTGGCAGGCTCGTTGACGAACGTCCCTAGTCCCTGCCTGGTCACGACCAGTCCCTGATTCGTCAGCAGCGCCAGGGCCAGCCGGACTGTGTTGCGAGAAGCGTCGAACTGCCGGACCAGATCCGGCTCGCTCGGCAGCCGCTCGCCCGGCTGCAACGTGCCGTTGTCGATCTGGTCTCGGAGTCGGTCGGCGATCTCCTGGTACTTGGCCTGCGCCATGCCCAACCTTCCTCAGGACGGCGATGTCACCTTCCGGATAGGTAGTTCCTACCCTTGCATATCGTTTGAATCAGCCAACTGTTTGGTATGAGTTAGATGAGCAGAAACATCGGATCGATCGATGTTAGACGGAGAGCGGCCGCCAGTAAACCTCTAGCGCCGATTCGAAGGGACCGCGGCGCTTCGTCGTCTGCCGTAGACGGAGAAGAGGAGGAGCTGTTGTGGAGTATTTGTGGGTAGTGCTAGGTGCCATCGTCGCGATCCTCTCCGTGGGATTGCCAGTCGGCGCCATCATCCTGGTCAGCCTCGCCAGCCTGAGAGAGGAGTCAGCGCACAGCCTGGCCGGCCAGCCTCCGGGCCGGGCCGAGCGGGCCGCACGCAGGCTGCTCGGCTTCCGTGCCGCGCGCGCCCACGCGCTGCCCCCGCGGGGGACGAATTCACGCTGGGAATCTGATTCCGAAGTACGCTTCGCTCATGCGCGTCGCCCTTTGCCAACTGCCGGTAAGCAGCCAGCCCGCCGTCAATCTCAGCCGAGTACAGTCCGCACTGACCAGCGCCAGGGAGCAGGGGTCTGACCTGGCCGTTTTCCCGGAAGGAACGCAGGCGCGGTTCTCGGCGGACCTCCGGAAGATAGCAGAGCCGCTTGACGGGCCGTTCTGTACCGGGCTGTCGGCGGCGGCTCGCGGCAGCGGAATGGCGCTGGTGGCCGGCGTCTTCGAGTCGGCGCCAGACGGGCGGGCCTACAACACGGCCGTCGCCTTCGACGCCACCGGCCAGCTAGTGGCGGCATACCGCAAGATCCACCTGTTCGATGCGCTCGGCCAGCGTGAGTCGCAGACCGTCGCCCCTGGCTCCGAGGTGGTCGTCACGGATCTCGCGGGCCTCAAAATCGGCTTCCTGACCTGTTACGACATCCGCTTTCCTGAGCTAGCCCGGGCACTCGCGGACCGAGGCGCTGACCTGATCGTGGTTCCGGCGGCATGGGCGGCTGGCCTGTTCAAAGAAGAGCACTGGGTCACGCTCGTGCGTGCCAGGGCGATCGAGAACACGATCTGGGTAGCGGCCGCCGGCCAGGTGCCTGACGGCCATGAGCCGCCCACCACAGCGCCCACCGGAGTGGGACGGAGCATGCTGGTAGACCCGATGGGCACGGTCCGGCTCGATCTCGGCTCGGCGCCCGGTGTCGCGGCCGGCGTGGTGGACACCGCGGTAACTGGCCGCGTCAGGTCCGTCATCCCGGCACTGGAACACCGGCGTCCGGATATCTTCACCGGGCGTGCCTAGTGCTGACGGGTCATGGCCACGTAGTGCTGGCCGCGGTTCACTCGGGGTCGCGTGCCGCGGCTGCCAGCGACCGATGCCGCCGCCACGCCCAGCCTGCCGCCAATACCAGGACACCGACGACGACGGCGATGGCCAGTCCGGTGCCGACCTGGCGCTCCACGACGGCGTAGGCCGATCCGGCGAGATAACCGAGCAGGCTGTAGCCCACGCCCCAGACGACGCCGCCGACGAGGTTGTTGACCAGGAAAACCCGGTAGGGCACGGCGACTGCTCCGGCCGCGGCAGGCATCAGCGCACGGACTATCGCCACGAACCGGCCGCCGAAGACCGCGATGCCGCCCCTATCGCGAAGTGTCCTGCGGACGCGGTCGACGGCACCAGGTACCCGGCTCAGCACGCGCGAGTCGAACAGCCGGTCCCCCATCCGCTTGCCGATCTCGTAGCCGACCATCGGGCCGGTCACCGCCGTGACGACCACCACGCCGACGAGCACCGGCAGCGAGAGGTGACCGCGGCTCGCGAGCACCCCGCCAAGCACGACCGCCGCTTCGCCTGGCAGCACGAAGCCGAGGAAGATCGCCGTCTCGCCGAAGACAAGCGCCGCGATGAGGCCCACCGCTACCGAACCGTTCATCTGGTTGAGCGTCGTGGTAAGCGCGCTGACGATACTGCCCACTGCTCTCGCCTCCACCCTGCGACTTATTGCTCGTCGAACTGGACCTGACTGCCCGATCCGCTCTCCGGTTGTGATCTAGTTGGCCATAATGCGTCCTAGCACCCGGCTTCGGGGAGGAGACGCCGATGCCAGCCATGCCCGAGCCGTCGTTCCCGCACGGCAGGGTCCCTGCGGAGGCCCAAGGCGGACCGCCGTGGGCCTCCGGTATGCCGCCGGACACCGCCGGACCACCGTGGCCGGTCAGCGAACCGCAGGCCGGCCCCGGACCACCGTGGCCGGTCAGCGAACCCCGGGCCAGCCCCAGACCGCCGCGACCGGTCAGCGAGCCACTCGCGAGCGCAGGACCGCCGCGACCGGTGAGCGCGCCGCACGCCAGCGCAGGACCGCCATGGACGGTCAGCGAACCGCCTGCGTCCGCTGGGCCGCCGTGGGCTGTCGACGACCGGGCCGCGGCCGACCGACCACAGTCCGGTGCCGCTAGGCCTGCCGTTGCCGACCAGCCGATGCCCGGCAGCGGGCCTGCCAGTGGCGGGCCTGCCAGTGGCGGCGGCACATTCAGCCATGGTCCAACCGATTCCTCCCCGAGCACCGGCAGCCTACCTGCAATCACCGGCGGACTGATCCGTCGTCAGGGCACGTTCACCGGCCGGATCACCAGGGACGGTTCAAGCGGATTCGCGGCCGAGCCAGCCAGGTACCAGCTCTATGCATCGCTGGCGTGCCCGTGGTCGCAGCGGACGCTCATCGCGTGCCGGCTGCTCGGCCTCGACCGCGTCATCGGACTCACCCTGACCGATCCGGTAGTGGACGAACGTGGCTGGAAGTTCGACGATGACGGCGGCGCGGATCCGCTGACCGGTGCCCGACTCCTTGCCGACCTGTATCAGGCGACGGACCCGACCTACCAAGGCCCTTACACGCTGCCGCTGATCTGGGACCAGCGCAGCCGCAGAGTCGTATGCAACGATGTGGCGCAAATCACAGTCATGCTGGAGACGGAGTTCCGGCCGTTCCACAAGCCAGGGGCGCCCGACCTTTATCCGGCGTCCAGGCGCCGGGACATCGAGTCACTCGCCACCTTGGTCTTCCACACGGTCAACACCGGGGTCTACAAGGCCGGCCTGGCAACCACGCAGGCCGGCTACGACCAGGCCGTCGATGCGCTGTTCACCACGCTCGACGCGCTGGACGAGCGACTGGCCCGACGCCGCTTCCTGCTCGGTGACCTGCTGACCGAGGCTGACGTCCGGCTTTACCCGACGCTGGCCAGGTTCGACGCCGTCTACAGCCAGTTGTTCAACTGCAACCTCCGGCGGCTCAGCGACTACCGCCACCTGTGGGGCTATGCGCGCGACTTGTACACGCTGCCGGGCTTCGGCGAGACGACCGACCTTGGCCAGATCAAGCGCCATTACTACCAATCAGCGGAGTGGGGTAATAAATTCGGCATAATTCCCATAGGACCGCAAATAGACTGGAACGAGCCGCACGGCCGAGCCCGAATGACCGCCTAGCGGGCACAGCCCGGCCCATCCGGGCGGGTAGCCTTGTCCTGGGGGTCGTACAGGTAATCAAGCTCCGGAAGAGGCGATGTCGGCCGTGTCTGCCGAGTTCTCGCATGCAGCCGCAGAGGTCGTTGCACTATCTGACGAAGATCCATCTGAGATCTTGGAGACGCCGGGCGGGCGGCAGCCGGGAAGCGGCGCGCCCAGTCTCCCGGCCGGAGTGCTGACGCGCAGCACGGACTTCGGTCCCAACGAATGGCTGGTCGAAGAACTCTACCAGCGGTATCTCAACGATCCTGGCTCGGTCGACCGTGCCTGGTGGAATTTCTTCGCCGACTACCGGCCGGAAAGCACGGACGCCACCGGCGCCGCGGGCGCGCGGTCCCGGCAGAGCGCAGCCGGCGCCCAGCGCGCGGCCGGGCCGCCCGTCGCCGGCCAGGCCGCTCCCGGACAGGCCGCTCCCGGACAGGCCGCTCCCGGTGGCCCGGCGGCTAAGCCCGGATCGCCGGCGCAGGCCGCCGCCGGACACGCGACCGCCGCACCGCCGACCGCCCCGGCAACGCCGGACGGCCAGGTCAGTCGTACCGCAGCCGCCCCCGCTGGGGACCGAGCGACCGCCGGGCAAGGCGGTACCCGGCTCCGCGGCGCCGCCGCGCGCACCGTCGCCAACATGGAGGCAAGCCTCGCCGTTCCCACCGCGACCTCGGTACGGGCCGTACCGGCCAAGCTGCTGACCGACAACCGGATCGTGATCAACAACCACCTGGCCCGCGGCCGCGGCGGCAAGGTGTCGTTCACCCACCTGATTGGCTATGCGGTGGTCCGCGCCCTGGCGGCTCTTCCTGAGCTGAACGACTCCTATGCCGAAGTCGACGGCAAGCCGACGCTGGTCAAGCCCGACCACGTGAATCTCGGCCTGGCGATCGACGTGCGGAAGGAAGACGGGACCAGGCAGTTGCTCGTGCCGAGCATCAAGGCTGCCGAGCAGCTGGACTTCCGCCAGTTCTGGCTCGCCTATGAGGAGATCGTGCGCAAGGCCAGGACCGGCAGGCTCACGGTCGAGGACTTCGCAGGCACCACGATCAGCCTGACCAACCCGGGAACGATCGGGACCATGCACTCGGTCCCGCGCCTGATGCCAGGACAGGGCTGCATCATCGGCGTCGGCGCGATGGAGTACCCGGCCGCGTACCAGGGTGCCTCACGCGAGACGCTGGCCAGGCTCGCCGTCAGCCAGACCGTCACGCTCACGTCCACCTACGATCACCGGATCATCCAGGGCGCGCAGTCAGGCGACTTCCTGCGGGTGATCAGCGGCCTGCTGCTCGGCCAGCAGGGTTTCTACGACCAGATCTTCGCCTCGCTGCGGATTCCGTACGAGCCGATCCGGTGGGTCCGCGACATCCCGGCCGGCCACGAGAACGACATCAGCAAGGCGGCGCGGGTCCACGAACTGATCCACGCGTATCGGGTTCGCGGTCATCTGCTTGCCGACACCGACCCGCTCGGCTACACCCAGCGCAAGCATCCCGACCTCGATATCAACATGCACGACCTGACCCTGTGGGACCTCGAGCGCGAGTTCGCCACCGGTGGCTTCGGCGGCAAGCCGCGCATGCTGCTGCGGGAGATACTCGGCGTGCTGCGGGACGCTTACTGCCGCACCGTCGGCCTGGAATACATGCACATCCAGAACCCGGAGGAACGTGCCTGGCTGCAGGACCGGGTGGAACGGGCGCACCGGGACACCGATCATGACGAGCAGATGCGGGTGCTGTCCAGGCTGAACGTGGCCGAGGCGTTCGAAATGTTCCTGCAGACCAAGTACGTCGGTCAGCGCAGGTTCTCCCTCGAAGGCGCCGAGTCGCTGATCCCGCTGCTCGACGCGGTGCTGAACGAGGCCGCGAAGCTGGGACTGAGCGAGGCCGTCATCGGGATGGCGCACCGCGGCAGGCTGAACGTGCTCGCCAACATCGTGGGAAAGTCCTACGGCCAGATCTTCAACGAGTTCGAGGGCTACGTCGACCCCAAGAGCACGCACGGGTCCGGCGACGTCAAGTACCACCTCGGTGCCGACGGTCGCTATACCGCGGCCGACGGCACCACGATCCCGGTCAGCCTGGTCGCCAATCCCAGCCACCTGGAAGCCGTCAATCCGGTACTCGAAGGCGTCGTCCGCGCCAAGCAGGACATGCTCGACATGGGCGCGCCCGGCTACACCGTGCTCCCGGTGCTCATCCACGGCGACGCGGCCTTCGCCGGCCAGGGCGTGGTCGCCGAGACGCTCGAACTCTCCCAGCTGCGCGGCTACCGCACCGGCGGCACCGTGCACATCGTCGTCAACAACCAGGTCGGCTTCACGACCGATCCGCAGTCCTCGCGCTCCAGCGTGTACTGCACCGACGTGGCCCGCACGATCCAGGCACCGATCTTCCACGTGAACGGCGACGACCCCGAGGCCGTGGTCCGGGTCGGCAGGCTCGCCTTCGCCTACCGCGAGGCGTTCGCCAAGGATGTCGTCATCGACATGGTCTGCTACCGCCGCCGCGGCCACAACGAGGCCGACAACCCCTCGTTCACCCAGCCGCTGATGTACGACCTGATCGATGCCAAGCGCTCGACCCGCAAGCTCTACACCGAGACGCTGATCGGGCGCGGCGACATCACGCTGGACGAGGCCGAGCAGATTCTGCGCGACTACCAGGCCGAGCTCGAGCGAGCGTTCACAGAAACCCGGGAGGCAGCGAGCCGTCCGGCCGAACCGGGATCGGTGCTGCCCGCGCCTGTCGCCCAGCCAAGACCGGTCGATCACAACGCGGTCCGGACCGCGATTACCCCGGAGACCGTCAAGCGGGTCGTCGACACCCAGCTCAACCTACCGCCGGGATTCACCCCGCACCCCAGGCTGGCGCCGCAGCTCGCGCGCAGGGCCGTGGCGGTGGAGCAGGACGAGATCGACTGGGCAACCGGCGAGCTGCTGGCCTTCGGCGCGACGCTCGCCGACGGCCACGGCGTGCGCCTGGTGGGCCAGGACACCCGGCGCGGAACCTTCGGCCAGCGGCACGCCGTGCTGGTGGACCGGCACACCGGCGCGGAGTACACGCCGCTGCGCGAGCTGAACACCGGCAACGCCAAGTTCTTCGTCTACGATTCGCTGCTGTCGGAGTTCGCGGCTGTCGGGTTCGAGTACGGCTACTCGGTCGCCCGACCCGACTCGCTCGTCTGCTGGGAGGCTCAGTTCGGCGACTTCGTCAACGGTGCGCAGACGATCCTGGACGAGTTCGTGTCCTCCGGCGAGCAGAAGTGGGGCCAGCGCTCGGGCGTGGTACTGCTGCTGCCGCACGGATACGAGGGCCAGGGTCCTGACCACTCCTCCGCGCGGGTGGAACGGTTCATGACGCTGTGCGCGCAGGACAACATGACGGTCGCGAAGCCGAGTACCCCGGCGAGCTATTTCCACTTGCTGCGCTGGCAGGTCCTTTCTGACCGGGTCAAGCCGCTGGTCGTGTTCACGCCTAAATCCATGCTGCGGCTGAAGACGGCGGTCTCCGCGGTGGCCGACTTCACCTCGGGCTCGTTCCTGCCGGTACTCACCGACCCGATGACCGCCGCGGACCCGAGCGCTGGCGGGCACGATCCCGGGCAGGTACGCCGGGTGCTGCTGTGCTCGGGCAAGATGTTCTACGACCTGGCCGAGAAGCGTCGCGCCGAGCAGCGCTCTGACGTCGCCATCGTCCGGATAGAACGGCTCTATCCGCTGCCCGCCGCCGAGATCGCGACGGCACTCGCCGCTTACCCTGGCGCTGCCGAGCTGATCTGGGTGCAGGAAGAACCAGTCAACATGGGCCCCTGGCCCTATATGGCGATGCACCTTCCCGGCGCGCTCGGACGCGGTCTCGGCGTGATCGCGCTGCCGGAGAGCTCGGCCCCCGCGTCCGGCTCGGCGAAGTCGCACGCGGCCGAGCACGCGGCCCTCGTCGCTTCCGCGTTCGGCTGAGGCCGGGGTCGCACCGTGTACTTCACCGACCGGGGTATCGAGGAACTGGCGCAGCGACGCGGCGAGGAAGAGGTCACGCTCGACTGGCTGGCTGGGAAGCTGACCGAGTTCGTGGACGTCTTCCCCGAGCACGAGGCCGCGATCGAACGGCTAGCCACCTGGCTGGCTCGGGCCGACGACCTGGACGATTGACAGATCGCCCGGCACCAGCCGCGGCACTTGACCCGGGCAGCGCCAGTACTGGCCCGCTGACGCGTGCCGACGATCGCCGAGCCCGCTGGGCGACGCTTACGTTCGCCTGGCCCGCATGCGATGACACCGACGATAACCGAGCCCGCATGCGATGACACCGACGGTGGCCGTGCCCGCTGGGTGACCCCGACGGTGGCAGTGCCCGCATGCGATGCCCTGCCGCCTGACCTGGTACGGCGCCGGTCTATCCGTGATACATCTTTACTTTTCACATACGCGATATATCGTGTGTAACATTGAGCCGACGAAGAGGGGAACGCACGATGAGCCCGGTCTTTAGGCACGGCGGGTTGCGCCTGTACCTGCTCAAACTGCTCGACGAGTCACCTCGGCATGGCTACGACGTGATCAGGCTGCTGCAAGACAGGTTTCTCGGCGTCTACTCCCCCTCACCTGGCACCATCTATCCGAGGCTGGCCAGGCTGGAGGAAGAGGGCCTGGTCACGCATGAGGTCATCGACGGCAAGAAGGTGTACCGGATCACCGAGGCTGGCCGTGGGGAACTGAACCGCAGGCTCGATGACCTGGCCGATCTGGAAGACGAACTCGCCGCGTCGGTCCGCGATATCGCCAAAGAGGTCTCCAGGGACGTCAGGGAGACGGTGCGGAGCCTGCGGGACGAACTGACCTGGGCAGTGCGCGAGGCAAGCAAAGCAGGCCGAAATGCCACCGCTGACCGGAGCACCACCTCCGACCCGGCGGCCACCTCCGACCCGGCGGCCACCTCCAACCCGGCGGCCACCTCCGACGGGGCGGCCACCTCCGACGGGGCGGCCGCCCGCGAGGGCTCGAGCTGGAGTGCCGCCACGGATCAGGTCACGGACTCCCCCCAGGACGCCACCACAAGCCAGGCTACGGACGCGCCCCAGGAAGCTGCGGGAGACCGGGAAGCCGGCCAGAAGCCAGCTAGTGGCGCAGACGAGAAGCGCCGACGACCGCCGGGAGACCGGCGCGACTGGGCAGACTGGGCCGAGCGACGCGACTGGCGCGAGTGGGCCGACTGGGCGAAGCGCCAGGACTGGGCCGACCGAGCCCGAAGGCAAGGCTGGAAGGAGCGAGCCGACTCGAGCCGGTCAGGACAAGCCCAGTCCAAGACATGCGGCCGGGACGGCGGAACAGGCGACCGAGCTGAGGACCGAACTGACGACGGCCGCGAGCCAGCCTCGGACCTGATCTGGGATCTTGAGCGGCTGGCTGCCGCCTTCGCCAGAGAGATCCGCGGCGTTGCCAGGCATACCGAATCTGTCAGCGAGGACGCGGTCGCCAACCTGGGCAGGATCCTTACCGACGCCCTGAGCCGGATCAAGACCGAGGTGTTCCGAGCACCAGGGCCGGGGCAGAACGAGCCGGGCTCATGATCGTGGTCGATTTTCAGTGCGCACGGCTGAAAATCGACCACGATCATGAGCCCGGCCGCTGAATTCAGAGCGTAAAAACGACTTTGCCGAACAATTCGCCGTTGATCATGGCGGCGAACCCGTCCCTCGCTCCGCGCAGCGGCAGTGTTCTGTCGATGAGCGGGCGCACGCCGGTCTGCTCGCAGAACCTGACCAGCCTGGCTAGCTGATCACGGGTTCCCATCGTCGATCCGACGACCGACAGTTGCAGGAAGAAGATCCTGGTGAGGTCGGCAGGCGGCATCGAGCCGCTGGTGGCCCCGGAGATGACGATCCGCCCACCAGGACGCAGCGACTTGACCGAGTGTGACCAGGTGGCTTCGCCCACAGTCTCCATCACCGCATCGACCCGCTCCGGCAGACGGGCGCCGGTCGGGAACACCTGATCGGCGCCAACCGCCAAGGCGCGTTCCCGTTTCTCCTCGCTGCGGCTCGTCGCCCAGATCCGGTAACCGGCGGCCCGGCCCAGCAGGATCAGCGCGGTCGCGACGCCACCGCCCGCGCCCTGGACCAGGATCGTGCTGCCCGGCTCCACGCCCGACTTGTCGAAGAGCATTCGGTAAGCAGTCAGATAGGCCGTCGGCAGGCAGGCCGCATCTTCAAAGGAGAGCGCGGCGGGCTTGGGGATGAGGTTCCTGCTCGGAACGGCGACCTGTTCGGCGAAGGTGCCGTCGTAGCGCTCCGACAGCAGCGACCGCGCCGGATCGAGTGTCTCATCGACGGCGGTCGTGCCAGGGGCACTGACTACCCCGTGCACCACGACCTCGTTCCCGTCGGCGTCCACGCCTGCGGCGTCGCAGCCCAGGATCATCGGGAGCCGGTCGGCCGAGATTCCTACGCCACGTAGCGTCCATATATCGTGATGATTGAGCGATGCCGCCCTGACGGTGACAGTCGTCCAGCCATCGGGGGGGTCGGGCTCGGCGTGCTCGCCAAGCTGGAGAGCCGAGATAGGGTCATCGGAGCTGAACCGCTCCGCAGTCACTGCGAACATGGGATGGACCATAGCCGCCCGGTCGTCGGCCTGTCACCGCGGCCCGTTCCGCACAGGCTAAGCGTCACGCCAGGCGAGCCCCGTAACACGGTCCGTGGCCCGTCACCGAGCGGGCCGGCCCGGCGCATCGGCCTGGGCCAAGGCTTATCCGGAATGGGATTCCTATCTGGGCTCGCTGTGGGATACTCCGCGCAAAGGCTGGCTGCAAAGGCTGGCTTCAGAACCCCTGGCACTAAGGACCGGCGTGAACCTGGCTTCCTTCGCCGAACTAGCTGTGCGATTGGTCAACTCGCGCGCCGAAGACGCCGGGTCGGACCCGCTGCGCAGCTGTGCGTCCTTCCGCGAGTTCGTCGCCGACCGGCCGTCCTTCGCCGTTCCTCTTACCCCGCAGGATCTCGACCAGCTCAGCCAACTGCGCGCCGAGCTTGCCATGGTCTTCGCCTGCGCTGTCAAAGGAGACAGCCAGGCGACGGCGGACCGGCTGAACGCGCTGATGACGATCTATCCCGTGCATCCGGTTCTGGTCGCTCATGACGACGAGCCATGGCATATCCACCTCAGCGAAGCAGGCTCGATCACCGACAGGTACGCGACCGCGGCCGTCATCAGCCTCGCGCTGCTGCTCAGCCAGCTTGGCACCGACCGTCTCGGCATCTGTGCGATCGCGTCGTGCGACCGGGTGTTCATCGATGGAAGCAGCAACAAGTCCAGGCGCTACTGCGCGGTCCACTCCGCTGCCAGGGGGAACGTCACCTCGCTCAGCGGCCAGCGCCGCAACCTAGCCGAAGGTGCTGCGGGAACCGTGAACTCCGCCGCGAGCTAGCACCACGGGCATCTCCTAGCACAGGACAGCACAACTCGCGTTACCGAAACGACACCTTCACGCTTCTTCTCACACCCACTAATGATCATTACCATGAGCCCTACTTGCGGGCGTTAGCTTCTTGTTAGGAGACCTGAAAGTAGGTTTACATGGCAACTGATACTACGGCCGTGTCTAACAGACCGGTCGACGTAGGCCTCAAGCGCGAGATGGGGTTGATCGGCGCCATGTGGGCGTCCGAAACCTCGATCATCGGCTCGGGCTGGCTCTTCGGTTCGTTCTTCGCTGCGACGTATCTCGGGCCTTCGGCGATCTGGGCGTGGGTCGTCGGCGGCGTGGCGGTCATCATCCTCGCGCTCGTCCACGCCGAACTTGGCGGAATGTTCCCGGTGGCCGGCGGTACCGCTCGGTTCCCGCACCTCGCGTTCGGCAGCGGCGCCGGGATCTCGTTCGGGTTCTTCTCGTGGCTCCAGGCGGTCACGGTGGCGCCGATCGAGTGCTACGCCGTTATTAGGTACGGGCAGTACTGGCTCGACTCCGCCAAGATCAACGTCCTTGACCCGACCACTGGAAATGCGACCCACCTGGGCTTCGTGGTGGTCATCGTGCTGATGGCGATTATGACGGGCGTGAACTTCTTCGCGATGCGCCTGTTCAACTTCATCAACGCGGGCATCACCTGGTGGAAGGTCGCCATCCCCGTGCTCGCGATCATCGTCTTGTTCTTCAAGTTCCACCCGCACAATTTCAGCGTCCAGGGCGGCCTCAACCCTGGTCACGCATTCGGAGGCCCCGGACCTCAGGGCACCGGTTGGCATGACTTCTTCTACGCGATCCCCGGAGCGTCCATCGTCTTCGCCTACCTGGGCTTCGAGCAGGCCGACCAGCTCGCCGGCGAGGTCAAGGATCCGCAGAAGAACCTGCCGCGTGCGATCATCGGCGCGATCTTGCTTGGTACCACGATCTACGTGCTGCTCCAGGTGGTGTTCATCGGGGCCACCCCGTCGAACCTGATCAGCGGTCACCTGGGCTTCGCGGGCATCTCGTCGACCAGCCCGATCGCGATCGGGCCGTTCGCCGGCCTGGCGGGCGTGGCTGGCCTGGCGTGGCTCGCGGCCGTCCTGCGGCTCGACGCGTTCGTCTCGCCCTACGGCACCGGTCAGGTATACGTGACCTCGACCTCGCGGGTGGGCTACGGCCTGGCCAGGAACAGGTACTACCCGTCGATGTTCACCAAGACCGACGCGAAGGGCGTGCCCTGGTTCAGCCTGGTCGTCTCGTTCCTGTTCGGGCTCGTCTTCCTGCTGCCGTTCCCGAGCTGGCACTCGCTGGTCGGGCTGGTCACCTCGGCGAGCGTGCTGATGTACGCCGGCGCTCCGCTGGCCATGGGAGCGTTCCGCAAGAACCTCCCGGATGCGGTCCGGCCTTACAAGATGCCGGCCGCCGCGGTCATCGCGCCGATCGCGTTCATCGTCGCGAACCTGATCATCTACTGGTCGGGCTTCGAGGTGCTGTGGAAGCTGGGCGTGGCTATTATCATCGGCTACCTGCTCATCCTGATGCACTTCTCCGACAACCCGCACGCGCCGAAGGTCGACTGGGCGCGCTCCGCATGGCTCGGCGTCTACCTGCTCGGCATGGGGATCATCTCGTGGATGGGCCAGTTCGGGCCGGAGAACACCCAGCGGATCCCGTTCTGGTGGGACATGGGGATTGTGGCCGTGTTCAGCCTGGTCATCTACTACTGGGCGATCGGGTCTGCCCAGTCCCGCACCGATATGGAGCGAGCCATCTCCGCACAGGGCGGTGGCTCTGAGGACTGGGAGGCGCAGGTGGCAGAGGCTGAAGGGGCCGCGGAGACCCCGGCGACCTGATTGTCCGCCCGCAAGTAACGAGGCTCCGGTCCGCAAGGGCCGGAGCCTCGTCGCCTTACCGAGCCCGTCAGCCGCGGTGATACCGCACCAGCAGCGTGCCCTCGATCAGCGCGAAGTGCGATCCAGGCCCAAGCCCAGCTCGCTGTTTCTCGGCGAGCCTGGTCAGTCGCTCGTCCAGCGCGGCGGCCAGTAGCGCCCCAGAACCCGTCCTTCGATGTGCTCAGGACGGACCGCGCCGAAGCGGAAGCTGTCGACGCCGCCGGCTCGGGGGTTGTCCGACGTCAGCCACCATCCCTGCGGCTCGTGCCAGGCCGCGCGCTTGACGATGAGCATCTCTGGCTTGTCGGGATTCCTTGCGATCACTATCTGGCCGGGCCTGACTCTTACTAGTCCATCGTGCATCGCCCGATGCGGTAGTCCTTTGGTCCGAGTCAGCCAGGTTGGCCCGACGCCACGCCAGACCAGAAGCAGGTCGCCTGGCATCAGCTTCGGCTCCATCGACCGTTCGGCGACGGCGACACGCCAGATCGGCCAGCGCACGTATCCTCCCCGACCATCCGGCGGCTTCACGTCGTGCTGTCAGGAACCAGGCAAGGCTAGCTCACGCTCCCGTGCCAGTCTGAGCCGCCAGGTCTGCCTGACGAGCCGGCTCAGTGAATGAAGATCACCGCGAGCGGCCGGACGGAAGGGGCACTTGCGCCCGGTGCCGACGGATCAGGCGGAGCACACCGCTGGCCCTGAACGGTCAGTCTTCCTCCCTGACCACCACGACCGGGCAGTGCGCCTGCTGCACGCAGTGGATCGATACCGATCCGAGCAGCATGCCCCTGAACTCGCCGAGGCCACGCGACCCGACCACGAGAAGCTTCGCTTCGCGGCTTGCCTCGACCAGTTGGGCGGACGGGTTACCCGGCACCAGCGTGCGCTCCACATCCACGTCCGAGTGGTCGGGCATGGCCGCGAGCACCCGTTCCATGACCCCCTCGGCTTCTTTCTCCACCTGCGGGTAGTACTCGTGCGCGGTCGGGCCGGCATGCGAGACGAGCGCCGGGAACACGTACACCACGTTCAGCACCAGGCCACGGAGCCGTGCTTCCTCCAGCGCCCAGCTCAGTGCCCTGGCCGCATGCTTGGATCCGTCGACCCCGACCACGATCTTGCCCTGTGCGCGAGCCGCGCTCATGAGGCTCCCCCCATGCCAGTTCCCCTCTGTCCGGCGGTGCCGGCCAAGCCTACGGGCATCCCTATCACGAGCGTGCACCGCGCGCCTGCGCCGGGCGCCTGCGCCGGGCGGGATGCGTCCGCGATCCCGTTGCCGGCAAGGACTCGCGTATCGGCCACCATCCCCGTCGGCGGTCGATCAGTGCGACGTTGTACTGTCGGATTCCGTGATCCAATGATCCGACACGAGAGAAGGACATCATGAGGCTCCTCGCACGTGCTCTCGCGCCGAAGGTCACCGCGCACGCACACTGCGACCTTCCGTGCGGCGTCTACGACCCGGCACAGGCCAGGATCGAGGCAGAATCGGTCAAGGCGATCTGTGAGAAGTACCAGCAGAACACCGACTCCGAATTTCGCGCCAGGGCCCTGCAGATCAAGGAAGAGCGTTCGGACCTGGTCAAGCACCACCTGTGGGTGCTGTGGACCGACTACTTCAAGCCACCGCACTTCGAGAAGTACCCGCAGCTCCACCAGCTTTTCAACGACGCCACCAAGCTGGCCGGCGCCGGCGGTACCAAGGGCAGTACGGACACAGCCAAGGCCGACCAGTTGCTCGGCAAGATCGACGAAATCGCCAAGATATTCTGGGAAACCAAGCAGGCCTGAGCCAGCTTGGCAGTCCTGCCGCTCCAGTCGCGGCGGCACGCGGTGAGGTGGCAGTCAGGGGGCTGCCACTACCTGCCGCCCAGGGCGGCGGGAGCAGTTCTCTCGGGGGAGTGAAGAGCGTGCGGCGCCAGTTATGCCGTGGCGAGCCGCCGTCGATCGGGCACGCTGCCGTGAGCACCGTGACACACCGTGTCTGCGACGAGAAGTCGCCCGCTGGAGCGGGTGGCGTCCAGGCAGGTCGGTATCCAGGATAAGTTGCAGGGAGAAGTCGGTACGCCGTGACGAGGGAACGACGTTCGACCGTTGTTGGAGGGGTAGCCGTGCCCGAGGAAAGAACAGCTTCGTCGACAAGTCAGACTATTGCGGCTGAGCCGAATATTAATCATCAAAGTGGACATCTTACGACGGCGGTGCAGTCGGTGCCGATGAAGCCAGCCGACTCCGAGGTCCGCGACGAGGTGACGGTCCGGATGCCTGCCGACGGCGCTTATCTCTCGGTGCTGCGGACGGCGACCGCGGGTCTGGCAGCGCGTCTTGACTTCACCCTCGACGAGATCGAAGACATGCGCATCGCCGTGGACGAGGCCTGCGCGATGCTGCTCGGCCAGGCAATTCCTGGCAGCGGCCTGGAGTGCCGCTTCAAGCTCGCCGAAGACACCATGACCGTCTCCGTCTCGGTGAGCTGCCTGGCACCTCGGCTACCGGCAGGCGACACTTTCGCCTGGACGGTGCTTTCCGCGCTTGCCGGAAGCGTTGATGCCCAGGTCGGACCTGGCGACCGGGTCACGATAGTGCTCCGAAAAAGTCGCGATTCGTCGAGGTCGGTATGACGGGGGAAGTTGAGGTCGCCTTGACCGAAGAGTTCGAGACGATGACGGCCAAACCTGCCGGGGGGCAGGCGCTGGCCGACTCCGACGAGGTCATCGCGGTAGCCGGGCTGATCGCGGAGGAGATCACTGACGAAGCTGGCGCCGAGCAACTGTCTGGCGCGATCAGGATCCAGCATGCCGTCCGTGACCGGGGTTACGCCAGAGAACTGTTCGTGCGGCTCGCCGCGCTGCCTGAGGGCGATCCAGAGCGGCTCAGGATCCGCGGTGAGCTCGTCGAGTTGCATCTGCCGCTCGTCGAGTACCTGGCCAGGCGCTTTCGGAACAGGGGCGAATGGCTTGACGACCTGACTCAGGTCGCCACCATCGGGCTGATCAAGTCCATCGACCGGTTCGATCTCGGCCGGGGGGTCGAGTTCTCCACCTACGCCACGCCGACCATCGTCGGCGAGATCAAGCGCCACTTCAGGGACAAGGGCTGGGCCGTCCGGGTACCTCGCCGGCTTCAGGAACTCAAGCTGGCCCTGACCAAGGCCATCGGCGACCTCGCCCAGCGGCTCGGCCGTGCGCCAACGGTGGCCGAGCTCGCCGTGCACCTGCAGATGAGCGAGGAGGACGTGCTCGAGGGCCTGGAGTCGGCGAATGCCTACTCCACGGTCTCGCTCGACGCGCCGGACTCGGGCGACGAGGACGCTCCGGCCGTCGCGGAATCGCTGGGCATGGTCGACGAGGCACTCGAAGGCGTCGAGTACCGCGAATCGCTCAAGCCGCTGCTAGAGCGGCTGCCGCCACGTGAGAAGCGGATCTTGCTGCTGCGGTTCTTCGGCAACATGACGCAGTCGCAGATCGCCACCGAACTCGGCATCTCCCAGATGCACGTCTCGCGGCTGCTCGCCCGGACACTTACCCAGTTGCGCGAAGGCTTGACCAGCGACGAGTGAGCTCGAGAACGAGTGAGCCAGAGCCGGCGCGCGCGTCCCGGCACCGGCGGTCTACTTTGCCGGTGCAGGCGGCTCGGCTGACTCGGAGTGCAACGCTCGCAGGCTCGGCGGCACCAGCAGCAGCACGAACCCGGCGGCCGAGAGCAGGACGCCCGGCACGCCCCACGAGTAGCGATGGTCGTGGATCAGGTAGATCCCGATAATCCCGGTAAAAAGCTGCGTAAGCAATGCCGGAGTACGGCTCCATCGCCCCGCCCTGGCCACTCCGAGGGCCACCAGGCCGAGCGCGACCGCCGTCCCGATGCCGATCGCGGTGATCGCGATGCCGCTTGAACTCTGGTACGACTTCCCCTGAATCGCCGCCACTCCGGCCAGCACGGCAGCCAGCAGGATCGCCAGCGCCTGCACGCCTTGCACGAGCGAGGCCCCGATCAGCGTCGGCGGACGCCGGTAGTGCTCGCTCTCAGATACGACGTTAGCCTGAGCGCGTGCACGCTCTGCTGATCGTGAACCCATCTGCTTCCTCCACGACCCGGCTGCGCCGGGACGTCATTGCCTCTGCCCTGGCATCCGCCGTTGAACTTAAAGTCGTACAGACACGCTACCGGGGACACGCCACCAAGCTGGCAGCCGGTGCCCGCGCCGAGGGCTACGGGCTCGTGATCACCTTCGGCGGCGACGGCACGGTGAACGAGGCAGTCAACGGCCTGCTCGCCCGGCGGGCCGACGCCCCGCTGTCGGCGGACGACCTGCCTGCGCTGGCACCGCTGCCCGGAGGGAGCGCCAACGTGTTCGCCGGGGCGATCGGCTTGCCCCGCGACCCGGTGGACGCCACCGGGCAACTGCTGCAGGCACTGGCCGAAGGACGCATGCGGACCGTGAGCGTCGGGCAGGCGGACGGAAGGTACTTTACCTTCAATTCCGGGCTCGGCCTCGACGCCGAGGTAGTCCGCGCCGTCCAGGGCCTGCGTGCGCATGGCCGCCCGGTCACGCCGCTGCTGTATGTCCGGCTGGCGCTGCGCCAGTTCTACCGGCAGACCGACCGCAGGCACCCGGCGATCACCGTGGACCTGCCCGGCCAGTCGCCGGAGGGTCCGGTGTACTTGTGCATCGTGTCGAACACGGCACCGTGGACCTATCTGGGCAGTCGCGAGGTTCACGCCAATCCCCGGGCCGGCTTCGACACCGGCCTCGACCTGTTCGCCTTGCGCAGCATGAGTTCGCTCAGCGTGCTCTCGGCCGTCGGCCGGATGCTGACTAGTCGCAGCGAACGGGTGCATGGCCGCAAGGTTTCCTCGTTCCATGATCAGCCAAGCGTCAGGCTGCATGCCAGCCGACCGGTCGCGTTCCAGATCGACGGCGAGTACATGGGCGAGCGGGAGGAAGTGACCTTCACGGCCGTCCCGGAGGCGCTGCGCGTACTCGCCTGACCCCGCCATCGGCAAATGCCGACCTTCCAGGTATCTTACTAATACTCTGGCAAACAAGACTCTGGATTGGCTGGGTTTCGTCTCCGGCGGACGGGCTATGCCCGCCATGTGACTCATCTGACACCGAAATCCACCCGAACCTTTGCCTAAGGGTCTTGCGCTTGATCGATTAACTTGGGAGGGTTGTAACGCTCCTGGCGAGAGGCGAGCGCGCATGCCCGCCCGGTCCAGACGGGCGATGTCCGCGGGTACTGTCCACGGGGGCGTGGTCTGGTGGCCTTCCGGGAGCCAGCACGGGGCCTAACGTTCCGTACTGCGGTGAAGCTGATTCGGGTCCCCGAGCGGATCTGATATATGTTTAGCTCGTGAATTAGTTCACAAGCGCGACGGAGGCGACGGGCCTGCAGAGCAGCAGACCCGCTGACGCTCACAGAGGAGTGGACCGCATGGACTGGCGCAACTACGCCGCCTGTCGTGACGTCGACCCGGAGCTGTTCTTCCCGATCGGGAACACCGGTCCGGCACTGCTCCAGATCGACGAGGCAAAACAGGTCTGCGGCCGCTGCAAGGTCGCGGAGGCTTGCCTGCGGTGGGCGCTCGAGAGCGGCCAGGACTCGGGCGTCTGGGGCGGACTTAGCGAGGACGAGCGGCGCGCTTACAAGCGGCGGGGCGCGCGGGTCGGCGCGAGCGCCTGAACCAACCGTTACGCGGGCTGGTCTGCCGTGGCAAGCGGCAGGTCGAGCTGGTCGGCAACGGGCAGCGGCAGGTCGATCCGGACGCTGGTGCCGCCCTGCGGCCTGGCCGAGATCGCCAGACTGCCGCCGAGTTCGCTGACGACGAGCGTGCGGACGATCTGCAAGCCCAGGCTAGTCGCCGATTCCAGATCGAAGTCGGCTGGCAGGCCCGCGCCGTTGTCGGAGACGGTCACCGACAGCCGGTCCTGGGTGCGGTCCGCCAGCAGTTCCAGCGTTCCGGTTGCCGGCGCTCCTGGCCGTGCCAGGCCATGCTGCACCGCGTTGTGCAGCAATTCGGTCAGTACCAAGGCCAGCGGGGTAGCCACCGAGGCGGACAGCACGCCGAACTTACCGGACAACACGGGCGTGATCCTGGCCTCCGGCGTCGACAGCTCGCCGGCCATCGTGGCGATCCTCCTGGCCACGTCGTCGAACTCCACCACCTCACCGCTCGCGCGGGACAAGGTCTCGTGCACCAGCGCGATAGACCCGACCCGGCGCACCGCCTCTTGCAGCGCCGACGCCGCTTCGGGCACCCGCATCCGGCGGGCCTGCAACCTGAGCAGTGCGGCTACGGTCTGCAAGTTGTTTTTCACCCGGTGGTGAATCTCCCTGATGGTCGCGTCCTTAGTGATCAGCTCGCGTTCCCTGTGCCGCAGCTCGGTCACGTCCCGCAGCAGGATCAGCGCTCCGGCCGACCCGCCGCCGACAGTCAGCGGGATAGTCCGCAACTGGACGACGGTTCCGTTGGCCTCGATCTCGGTCTCCAGGTGCGCCCTGCCGCTCGCCGCGAGCATCAGCGAATCGTCCCTCGGCCTGGTGCTCGCGCACAGCCGGGCGGTGAGCGGCCCGAGCTCACGTCCTGCCAGGTCGGCGGTCAGGCCGAGCCGACGGTAGGCCGAGAGTGCGTTCGGGCTCGCGTAGCTGACCTTGCCTGACCTGCCGAGGCGGATCATGCCGTCGCTGACCCGCGGCGACTGGACGTGCAACGGCGAGCTGGTCGGACCGGGGAACAAGCCTGCCGCGACCATCTGCGCAAGATCGTCGGCGACGCGCAGGAAGGCGAGATCCATCCGGCTGGGCGTGCGGGCGGACTCCAAGTTGGTCGACCGCTCGAGCACCGCGATGATCCGGTCCGCCCGGCGGACCGGAATGGTCTCGTGCCGCACCGGCACCCCGTTCCGCCACTCCGGGTCGCCCTCCCGGCAGATGCGCCCTTCGCTCATCGCGATGTCAAGCAAGGGCTGCTCGCGCGCCCGGCGCACCGTACCGACCACGTCCTCGGGAAACGCGGTCGGCCCGGTAGTGGGGCGCACCTGGGCGAGCGCGACCCAGGACTGTTTGCCGGGCAGTACCGCCCACAGCGTGAGGTCGGCGAACGACAGATCCGCGAGCAACTCCCAGTCGGAGACCAGGGCATGCAGCCACTGGAGGTCTCTGGCGGTGATCTGCGCTTGGCGGGCCAGGTCGTTCAGCGTGGGCACCTGGCCATCATCGCACTGACGCTCCGCTCGGCCGCGGCCGCTCGCGTGTCCGGTGGTAACGTCGCCGCCATGAATTCGGCGAAAGATCCCCAACCGGTCACGCATGGCGGCGCACAGGCCGTCGCCGCCGCCCGTGCCCACGGCGCCCGCACGATGTTCACGCTCTCCGGCGGGCATGTCTTCCCGGTCTACGACGGCGCGGTCAAGGCCCATCCGCCGATGCCGATCATCGATGTCAGGCACGAGCAGACCGCGGTCTTCGCCGCCGAGGCCACGGCACGGCTGACCAGAACCCCGGGCTTCGCCGTGCTGACGGCCGGCCCGGGGGTCACCAACGGGGTCAGCGCGGTCACCACTGCCTTCTTCAACGGGTCGAGCGTGGTCGTGCTCGCGGGCCGGGCACCTGACTACCGGTGGGGTTCAGGCAGCCTGCAGGAGTTTGACCACCCGGCGCTGCTCGGCCCGATCACCAAACGGGCCTGGACCGAGCACAGCCCCGCCGAGGTCGGCCGGGCGACCAGCGAGGCTTTCGCGCTGGCAGGCGCCCGGCACCGCGGGCCGGTGTTCCTCGATGTCAGCCTGGAGGCACTGTTCGGCGCCCCGGAGCCTACGTCCGGCCCTGGCGGCGACCGGCCGGCCGGGGCCACCGGAACGGCCACCACCGGCACCGCAACGGCAGGAACCGCGGCAGGAACCGCGGCAGGGACCGCAGCGACAGGGACCGGTGACGCACCAGATCCCGGCAGCCTGGCCCGGATCGCCGAGTTGCTCGGCCAGTCGGAGCGGCCAGTGCTGGTGCTCGGCTCGGACGTGTGGCTCGACGGTGCCGAGACAGCCGCTCGCGCTGCCGCCGAGGAACTCAGGCTGCCCGTCGTCGCCAACGGCCAGGGGCGCGGCATTCTGCCCGCCGGACACGAACTGCTGGTCACCAGGGCACGGTCGATCGCGTTCGGCGAGGCGGACCTGGTCATCGTCGTGGGAACGCCGCTTGACTTCAGGCTCGGCTACGGCGAGTACGGCGGCAAGAACGATACCCCGCAGGCCCAGGTCGTGCACGTGGCCGACGCGCCAGGCCAGGTCGCCAGCCACTGCCCGCTGGCAGCCAGCGCGGCGGGTGACCTGACGGCGTTCTTCACCGGGCTCACCGAGCAGGCGCAGCGCGCCGGCCTGAGCCGGGCCTGGACGACCGGGTGGCTGCCCAGGCTGACCGGCGCGACCCAGGTGGCGGTCGCCGCGGCTGCCGGACTGCTGGCCAGCGACGCCTTCCCGATCCACCCGATGCGGATCTACGGCGAGCTCGCGCCGCTGCTCGAGCCCGACGCGGTAGTCATCGGCGACGGCGGCGACTTCGTCAGCTACGCGGGCAAGTACATCGAGCCGCGTCAGCCAGGCGGCTGGCTCGACCCCGGGCCTTACGGCTGCCTGGGCACCGGACTCGGTTACGCTATCGCCGCCCGGATCGCCAGGCCGTCGGCCCAGGTAGTGCTCCTGCTCGGCGACGGTGCGGCCGGTTTCTCGCTGATGGACGTGGACACCTGCGTCAGGCACCGGCTCCCCGTGGTCATGATCTGCGGTAACAACGGCATCTGGGGCCTGGAGAAGCACCCGATGCAGGCGTTGTACGGCTACGACGTGGCCGCCGACCTCCAGCCGGAGTGCAGGTACGACCAGGTGGTCACGGCCCTGGGCGGGGCAGGCGAGCTAGTGACGCGGCCGCGGGACATCGCGCCCGCGCTGCGACGCGCCTTCGATTCCGGCGTGCCCTACCTGGTCAACATCGCCACCGACCCGCGGGTCGCCTATCCGAGGTCGACTACCGGCGTCTGAACCAGCGGTACCGCGGCGCGGCCAGGGTCACCCCGGTCACGAGCCGGGGCCGGCCGGACTGGCGGCTGCCCTGGCCAGGAACCTGTCCTTGTCGACAAGCACCCGCTCGACCGTTCCGCCGCCGATGACCGATTCGTCACCGGTCCCCTCGCCATAGGCGACGAACGCGAAGACCAGGCGGCGGCCGTGGATCTCGGTCAGCTCGGCCTGCACCTCGACGGGCGTGCCTGGCAGGCTCGGCCTGGAATGTTCCAGCGAAGCCGCGGTACCCACAGTGGTCTGACCAGCCTCAAGCCGCGGCGCCACCGCAGCCACAGACGCTGCCTCGGCGAGCGCCAGCAGCCTCGGCGTGCCAAGGACCGGCACGTCGCCGCTGCCGAGCGCGATCGCCGTGTCGTCGTCGGTCACCTGCGCCGTGACCGTAGCCCGCAGGCCAACAGCCAGCCCGGCGCGGCTCTCGGCCTGCCCGTCCGTGCGGCCTCCGGACGGGTCCTGACTGGCGCTCACTCGACGACCGCGATCAGGTCGCCCTCCTGGATCACGTCGCCCTCGGCGACCGCGAGCCTGGAGAGCCTGCCCGAGCCCTCGGCAAGGACCGGGATCTCCATCTTCATCGACTCGAGGATCACGAGCGTGTCCCCGTCGGTCACGGCCTCGCCCTCGGCGGCAACGACCTTCCACACGTTCGCGACCATTTCCGCGCGGATCTCGGCCACGCGCACCTCCTCGGGGATTCAAGCTGTCGGCCGCGTTAGCGGCTTAACACCGACGTGTCATAGTCTCCACTGCCGAATTCGGCACTGTTCAGCAGGTCGGCGTGGAACGGCAGATTGATCTTGAGCCCGGCCACCGGCCGCTAGAGCCGGTGCACCGGCAGCCTGCCAGTCACGGTGGCGAGCGCGGCGACCACGCCGGGATCGTAGTCAGTCCCTGCGGTCATGCGGAGCCGGTCGAGAGCGGCGGTCATCCTGTCCCGGTCCGCCGATCCTCCGACTAGGTCGTCGAAGGAGTTGACGGCGCGAATCACCCGGCTGCCGAGCGGTGGCTCCCGTACTCCGCCCCGGGCTGGCAGCCACTGGCAACGGACAAGATCGGCCACCGTGTCGAGCACTCCGGTGTGGCTGATCACTTCCGCGCCGAACTCGGCGATCCGGCGCTGGTCAAGCGCCGACACGTGCACGGTCGCGCCTCCCGGGATCGGCTCGACCAGCGACAACTGGCCGATATCGTGCATCAGCGCGGCATACTCCAGGTTCAGCAGGTCAGGTTCGGACATGCCAAGCTCACGGCCGACCGCGAGCGCGAGCTTGCCAACCCGCCGGGAGTGCCCGCTCTCGACGTAGCCGCCCACCTCGGTCACCTGGGCAAGCGCCCGGACGGTCTGCAGGTAGGTAGCCCGGATGCCGGCATAACGGCGGAACGCTAGCTGGATCACCAGCAGCGGCCCGGCGAAGACGGCAAGCTCAGCGAGTCCCATCACCTCGGCGCCGAACACCGAGATGATCGCCGACACGCCCACCGCCAGGCCCAGGCGCCACTGCACCCGCAGTTCGTCGGCCAGCGTGACCGAGTACCTGGCCCGCAGGTCGTCAGCCCGGATGACGGCGGCGATGACCGTCTCGAGCAGCCAGGCAAGCGTTGCCAGCACCGCCATCACCACGAAGGTCACGGCCTGCGAGCTCAGCAGGAAGCGGTCGTCAGCCAGCGGGCGGAAGGCGAACGCGACGAAGGCGACGGCGAGCAGCCTGGCCGACATGCCGGTCACCCCGGCGGGCCGTCCGGCTGCCACATGCGGCAGGGCGCCGAGCGCCATGCCGAGCGCCGCCACGGCCACCACTTGCAGCGCCGAGGTGTGGGTCAGCTTCTGTCCCAACGGCGGATTGGCGATCCGCAGCGTCAGCGCGTATGCCAGGGCAGCTGACATGGCGATCGGGGCAGCCTCCCTGCCGCCGGGCAGCGCCAGCCTGAGCAGTTCACCGAACGCGATGAACAACCCGAATGCGATCGCGTCGTCCGGTGCCATGATGCCTACGGCGACCCGCGCGAGCGCGACCGCTACCAGCAGTCCGGCGACGCCGAGCAGCAACAGCCGGCCGGTATCGATCGACTGCCAGGCCAGCCACCGCTGCTCAGCGGTCCGGGCAGTCATGGTGTCACCGTCACGACGTCGCCTTACCGGCTCTCGATCACGCGCAACGGCGAGATCGGATCGTCGTGGTCTTGGGACGTGATGATCTCGTGCCCGCGCGGCTGAGCAGGTTCCTGTCCCTGCCAGCCCTCCCGGTTCAGCGCGCTGATGAAGGCGTCGACGATTCTCGGGTCGAACTGACTCCCCGCGCCCTTGCGCAATTCAGCGATCGCCTCGCCGATCCGGCTCGCCTTGCGGTAGGACCGGGTAGAGGTCATCGAGTCGAAGGCGTCGGCGACCGCGATGATCCTGGCGAACTCCGGTATCTCCTCGCCGGCGAATCCCATCGGATAGCCACGGCCGTCCATCCGCTCGTGGTGGTGCATGATCCCGGTCAGTGCCTCGTTCAGGAAGCCGATCTCGCCGACTATTTCCAGACCACGCATCGGATGAAGCTGGATCGCGGCGTATTCCTCCTCGGTCAGCGGGCCGTCTTTCTGCAGGACCTTCGTCGGGACGCCGAGCTTGCCCACGTCGTGCAGCATCCCGGCGAACGTGACCGCTTCGGCCCGGTCGGGCCGCATGCCGATCTGGCGGGCGATCATGCCCGCGCCGCGGGAGACCCGGTCGCTGTGCCCGCGGGTATAGAAGTCCTTTGTCTCCACTGCCTGGCAGAGCGCTGCCAGCGTCGCGGAATGGGCTCGCTGCTGCTCGGCGAACTGACCCATCGCCCAGCGCGCCACGTACAGCGGCACGAGCACGATGGCGGCCGCGAACGGGCCGATGACCGCCCACAGTGCCGCGATCACCAGCCCAAGTGCCGCGAAACCCAGGTCGGAGGCGATCAGCAGGGGCAGGCTGGACCTGGACACGCTCTGCTGGGTCCCGGCCCCGGTCCGCCCGCGCCGGTCGAGCAGCAGCAGTCCCCACAGCAGGCCATGGTTGACCAGCACGTGCACAACCGCGGCGGCCGCGAACGGCCAGAGCAGCGAGCCGAACAGGTGCAGCACCGCTGTGCGCACGCTGCTGCCGGTCAGCTCCACCAGCATGTTCTGGGTCGGCAGGTGCACGTGGCCGCCTGCCGCCACGTAGCTCATGCCGGCCGCGTAGCCGGCCACCGCGTACATCGCACCGTTGAAAAGCCGCTCAGCGTGCGGCACGCTGCGCCGGACCGTCAGGACCGCCGCGGCTCCCACCATCGCCGCGCCGACGCTGCCGAGCAGCACGACCGCGGCGAGGGTGGCCGCCGAACTCGGCGACCACGCGTACTGGCGCGCCGCGACCGGAGTGGGCGTTGAGTCGCAGATCAGGAAAAGCAGCGCCAGGGTAACCGCGATGTTCCACCATGCCATCGGCGCCAGACCGACCGGAGCAGCGGCGAGAATGGCGGCAGCCGCCGCCATAACGGCCGCGAGGTACAGCCAGGTAACAGAGGAAAGCCTGCCCATATCCTCCCCGCTGACTCCTGCGCTTGCCTTTGGTCGCCACTTAGGGTAACGCGATCAAGGCAGCCAGCGTTGGCGTCCGCAGCATTGGCCCGACACATCGTCGGCACGGAGGATACGCGCAGGGCAGCCGCCGGCTGTCAGCGCAGAGACCGCGTCTGCGTCGGCACGTCGGCGGCAGGTCAGGGAAGTCGCCAGCAGGGGCAGGTCAGGGCAAGCAGCCGGAGCCGGCTGCCGCGATCCCGCTGGCGGCCCTGACGCGGGAACTGACCGCCGGAGCCGCTGGTGACCTAGCCGGTCTCGATCTGGGCACGGACGGCCTCGATCCTGGTCAGGACCTTCTGGCGCAGGTCGGCCGGAACCTGCTCGTGCCCGCAGTGCTTGTGCACCAGGCGCTTGACCGCCTCTTCCAGGCCATATTCACGCAGGCAAGGGCCGCATTCGTCGAGATGGACCCGGACCTGAGCGTAGGACACTTGGTCCATCTCACCGTCCAGGTAGCTGTAGACGCGGTCGAGTACCTCGCTACACGGTACGTCGTGAGGATTTCCGCAGCTCATCTCGCCTTCCCCCCAGGCGCTTGCGCCGATGACGACTGCTGCGCCGCCGCCCTGGCGAGACCAAGGTCGACCGCGTAGTCCTGGAGCAAGTCACGAAGCTGCCGGCGACCCCGGTGCAGCCTCGACATGACGGTCCCGATAGGGGTTCCCATGATGTCAGCGATCTCCTTGTAGGCGAATCCCTCGACATCGGCTAGGTACACCGCGATCCTGAACTCCTCGGGAAGAGCCTGGAGTGCCTCCTTGACGTCGGAATCAGGGAGTCCCTCGAGCGCTTCGGCTTCGGCTGACTTGAGTCCTGACGACGTGTGCGAGGCGGCACGGGCGAGCTGCCAGTCCTCGATCTCCTCGGTCCCTGACCGCTGTGGCTCGCGCTGCCGCTTGCGGTAGGTGTTGATGAACGTATTGGTGAGGATGCGGAACAGCCAGGCCTTCAGGTTCGTGCCGTCCTGATACTGATGGAACGAGCCGTAGGCCTTGGCGAACGTCTCCTGCACTAGGTCCTCAGCGTCAGCCGGATTGCGAGTCATCCGCATCGCCGCCGCGTATAGCTGATCCAGGTACGGGAGTACATCACGCTCAAAGCGCTCGTTACGCCCCTGGAGTGTCTCAGGTACCGGACCCACCCCCTCCGCTATCACGGGCCTACTCGGGCTGAACTGCCAGCCGCCTCGGGCGGAGGATATCGTGCCGGGCTGCGCCGACCGCACGGCGACCCGATTCTTCCCGGACAGGGACCGAGCCGTATCCGGAGGTGCTGTATCGCACCGGCAATTACCAGCTATGGGCACGCGCGTTGCAACACACGGGGCGCTAGGTTCATTCCGCCGGATTCTTCAGCTGCCCGGTCAGCTACCGAACTACCGGCGCATTTTGTCGCGCTTTGCCTGGCATGTAAGGCACCGGGCCGCCTCGGGCTTGGCTTCCAGTCTGCCATCAGGCACCGCGCGGGCACAATCCACGCAGACTCCGTAGCTGCCGTCGTCCAGCCGGCCCAGCGCGTCAAGCACCAGGACCCGCCGCGCCTGCGCCGCGGCCAGCATCGCCTCGGCACGGTCCGACTCGGACAGGTTGCTGCCCGCGTCGGCCGGGTCCTGCGGGTAGTCGGCCACCAGCGGGTGCAGCTGATGAGCCCCGTTGAGCACGGCCACCGACCGGTCAAGCTCATCACGTACTTCCTCAAGGCGCTTACGAACGGCTGCGACGTTCAACCGACCCACACCTCCGGTGCGCATCCGATCTGCCAGCACGACTTCAGGCATCGAGCCGACCGCCAAACCCCGACGAGACCGGGTCAGCCCGCTCGATCAGCTCAGGTCCGTTGTTCCGCACGGAATTGACCGCGACAGACACCGGGTAAGACATCAGCTTGTTCGCGGCAGCCGGACGCAGCAGCGCGCGCAGGTCCGCGACCTCGGTGTTCACCGGATCGAGCCAGTCCGCCCAGCTTTCCGGGTCGATCACCATCGGCATCCGGTCGTGGATCTCGCCCAGCTCGTCGGGCGCGCTGGTCGTGATGATCGCCGCGGTCCACAGCCAGGCGGCGGGATCGTCCTGCGGCACCGAGCGGTCACGCCACAGCTCGTAGACTCCGGCGAAGGCAAGCGGACTATGGTCAAGCTGGCAGATGAAATACGGCTGCTTCGGTGCTTTTGTCCCCGCAGGCGGTGGCTGCCACTCGTAGTAGCCGTCGGCCGGAAGCAGGCAGCGGCGCTTGGCGAAGGCACCGCGGAAGGCCGGCTTCTCGCTCACCGTCTCGGCCCTGGCATTGATCAGGCGGCTGCCGATCGAAATGTCCTTGGCCCAGGACGGCACCAGTCCCCAGCGAACCACCCGCAGCTCGCGCACCGGCCGGGCTGCGGCCTGCCCGTCCTCCGCGCGGGTCATGACCGCATATATCGGCTTAGTAGGCGCGACGTTGTAGTCCGGCCGCAACGACTCGTCGACGCGATCACGCTGCACGCTGAACTCCTCGACGAGTTCGATGCGCGATCGCGCGGACGCGTACCGACCGCACATGTGACCACCACACCTTCGCTGCAGCTTGCGGACAGGGGTGACTTCTCGGCTCGCTACGGCGCTCGGGCACCTCAAGCGCGATGCGAGTAAAGCCGGGTTCGCCGGGGTCGACCCACCGTAAGAACAAACGGATTGAGCCTGTTCATAGCCATGTCCAGGCATCGCCAAACATCGGTAAAGGACAATGACCGCGTTGCCGTCTCGCCGGCGGGAACCGCTCGCGTCGTGGCAGGCCATGCCAGGCAGCCGATACCCTCACTTACATGGCCGTCGATCCGCACGCCAGCACGCCGGCAGATTGGCTCGTGCCGCACGCACCAGCGCCCGTGCACGCGCTGGTGCGGCTGCCCGGCTCGAAATCGATGACGAACCGGGCGCTCATCCTCGCCGCCCTGTCGGACGGTCCGGTCCTGATCACCGGCCCGCTCATCGCCAGGGACACCCAGTTGATGGCGGGCGCCCTGCGCGCGCTGCGCTGCCGCATCGAGGAGTCAGCCGGTTCGTGGCGGGTCACGTCGGCAAGGGCAGCACGATCGGGCCTGTCACCTGGCGAAACTCGCGGCGGTGCCCGGCCGGCCGTCGACATCGACGTGGGAAATGCCGGGACGGTGCTGCGGTTCGTGCCGCCGCTGGCGGCACTGACCGACTCGGACGTGACGTTCCGCGGTGACGCCAGGGTGTCCCAGCGGCCGGTCGGGCCGCTGCTCGACGCACTGCGCGCCCTCGGCGCGGACATCGCGGACGACGGCACGGGCGCCGTCCCGTTCGTCGTGCACGGCCACGGCGGGGTGCGCGGCGGAACGGTCACCATCGACGCCTCGTCGTCCTCGCAACTGGTCTCTGGCCTGCTGCTTGCCGCTCCGAGATTCGCGACCAGCACCCTCGTCAGGCACTGGGGACCACCGGTGCCGTCCGCGCCGCACATCGAGATGACGGTCCGGATGCTACGAGCCTGCGGCGTCGAGGTCACCTCTGGAGCCGGGGGAACGAGCGGCACCTCCGGCCCGGCCGACCCCGATGCCAGACCGCGCGGCGATGCCCTGGCCAGCGGTGCGCGATTTGTTGACCATAGCTGGCGGGTACTCCCAGGCCCGATCCGTGCCGAGCGCATCGATATCGAGCCTGACCTGTCTAACGCGCTGCCGTTCCTGGCGGCGGCGATCGCCACCGGCGGGGAGGTCACGGTCGCCGGCTGGCCGTCGGACAGCCTGCAGCCGGCCACGCGGATCGTCGAGCTGCTGACCTCGATGGGCGCCAGCGTGCGGCACACCGCGCAAGGCCTGGCCGTCAGCGGCCCGGGCCAGATCACCGGAGTCGGCGCCGACCTGAGCGAGGTCGGCGAGCTGACCCCGGTGCTGACCGCGCTCGCCGCGCTGGCCAGCTCGCCGTCGGAGTTCACCGGGATCGGGCACCTGCGCAGGCACGAAAGCGACCGGCTGGCCGCGCTGGCCGGGGAGATCGGAAAGCTCGGCGGTGACGTCACCGAACTGGCCGACGGCCTGCGGATCAGGCCAGCGCCGCTGCGCGCGGACGGCGTGGTGTTCGACAGCCACGACGACCACCGGCTGGTCATGGCCGCGGCCGTGCTCGGCCTGGTCGTCGACGGCCTGCGGGTGCATAACCCGGCTACCGTAGCCAAGACCTTCCCGGAATTCAGCGGGTTCTGGGCGCGCATCGCGGCGCCGGCCGGGTGAGCCACCCCAGGTACGCCCGGATGGACGAGGACGACGTCCGGGTCCGGGCTGCCCGCGGCTCACGGCCGCGTACCCGGCAGCGGCCCGCGCATGCCGGGGCCGTCGATGCCTTCGTCGCCGGGGTGGACCGCGGCAGGTACCGCTGCGTGCTGGACGACCAGGCAGTCACCGCGATGAAGGCGCGCGAGCTTGGCCGCGGCAACATCGTGGTCGGCGACACCGTCAGCCTGGCCGGCGACGTCTCTGGCGCCCCTGGCACGCTGGCCCGGGTGGTCAGGATCGCGCCGCGCCGCAGTGTCCTGCGCAGGTCGGCCGACGACACCGACCCGGTGGAGCGGGCCATCGTCGCCAACGCCGATCAGCTGGTAATCGTCTGCGCGCTCGCTGACCCGCCGCCGCGGCTCCGGTTGATCGACCGGTTCCTCGTCGCCGCTTACGACGCGGGCCTGGAGCCGGTGCTCTGCCTGACCAAGGCCGACCTGGCCGGCCCTGAGTCGATCCTGCCCGCTTACGCACCGCTCGGATTCCGATCCGTGGTCCTGCGCCGCCCCGTTCCCGAGTCCACGCTCGACGACCTGCACGCGCTGCTGGCAGCGAAGATCAGCGTGCTGGTCGGCCACTCCGGAGTCGGGAAGTCCACGCTGGTGAACATGCTGATCCCGGACGCCGACCGGGCCGTAGGCACGGTCAGCCCGGTGACCGGGCGCGGCCGGCACACTTCCTCGTCCGTGGTAGCGCTGCCGCTGGCCGGCGGCGGCTGGATCATCGACACGCCCGGGCTGCGCAGCTTCGGGCTCGGCCACATGTCACCGGACCGGGTCACCCGGGCCTTCCCCGACTTGTCCGAGGGAACCGCCGGCTGCCCGCCCAGGTGCGACCACCTCGGCCCGGACTGCGCTCTCGACGACTGGGTAGCCGCCGCCGACCTGCCCTCGCTCACGGCCAGGCTGGACTCGCTGCGCCGCCTGCTGCGCAGCCACGAAGGCACCGACCCTGACGGGAGCTAGACGCTCGCTCAGGCGGCCCGGGCAGGCGGCCCGGGCAGGCGGCCCGGGCAGGCGGCTTGGGGCCCGAACCGGGAGCTGGCGAGAAGTAACGGCGGACCGGTCATAGTCACTGTGCCCCGTTAGCGATAGCGTTTGGCCGCATGGCGGGTTTCGACGACGACCTGCGGTTCGCTCACGTTCTGGCGGACGCGGCGGACGACATCACCATGCGCCGGTTCAGGGCGCTCGACCTCAGCGTCCAGGCGAAACCCGACCTCACCCCGGTCACCGACGCGGACCTGGCGACCGAGGAGTCGCTGCGCAACGTGCTGAGCCGGGCCAGGCCGAGAGACGCGATGCTCGGCGAGGAGTACGGCCGGACCGGATCCAGTTCGCGGTGCTGGGTCATCGACCCGATCGACGGCACCAAGAACTTCGTCCGCGGCGTCCCTGTCTGGGCGACGCTGATCGGCCTGATGGCCGACGGCCAGGTCACCGTCGGCGTCGTGTCCGCGCCAGCCCTCGGGCGGCGCTGGTGGGGCGCGCAGAACGGCGGCGCCTGGACCGGAAGGTCGCTGACCAAGGCGACTGCCTGCCGGGTCTCGGAGGTGAGCAGGCTGCAGGACGCGTCGCTGTCCTATTCCGATCTCGCCAGCTGGGAGCGGGCAGGCCGGATGCCCGGGTTCCTCGACCTGGCCAAGTCGGTCTGGCGTACCAGGGCTTACGGGGATTTCTGGTCCCATGTCCTGGTGGCCGAGGGCGCCGTGGACATCTCGGCCGAGTCCGTAGTATCGCTCTGGGACCTCGCCGCGCTCCAGATCATCGTGGAAGAGGCTGGCGGAATTTTTACTGATTTGTCAGGTAATGCCAGCCCGGACGGCGGGAGTGCGCTGTGCACGAACGGACTGCTCCACGAGGAAGTCCTCGGCCTGCTCACCATCCGTTCCGGCCAGGCGACCTAGCAAGGCGACGGCGAACGCGCGCTTGAAGTGAGCAGCACGATGACAGATGCTGGTGGTAGCGCGTCACAAGTTCACAAGGCTTGCTGACCCGCCTGGCCATGGCCGACTGAGTTTCGTGCCGCGTCACGCCTGGCCAGCCGCCTGACGGCCGCTCTGGGGGAGTGATCGGGTAATGAAGGTAAAGGACGGGATGAGTCAGGTCGTGCTGAGCGTCGGCCCGGCGCACACGCTGCGCCAGGCAGCGAGGATGATGTCCTCCCAACGCGTCGGTGCGGCTGTCGTTCTCGACCATGATCGATCCGGTATCGGCATCCTCACCGAGCGCGACGTCCTGAACTCTCTCGGGGCCAACCAGGACCCGGACTCCGAGCTAGTCGCCGATCACCGCACGACCGACGTGGTCTTCGCTTCGCCGGACTGGACACTCGAGCAGGCCGCCCAGACCATGGTCTCCGGGGGGTTCCGGCACCTGGTCGTGGTCCACGACGGCGAAGTGGCCGGCCTGCTGTCGATGCGGGACATCGTCCGCTGCTGGTCGGCCGAGCGCTCGTCGCAGCAGCACGCCGCGGTTGGCTGAGCCGGCCGCAAGGCGGACCCTCCATTCATGATCACGGACGTTAGTCAGGAGTGGAGACTGACTAACGTCCGTGATCATGGGGGGTAGCTGCCGGGGCGCCGCCCGGGGCGCCGCCGGGGCCAGTCCACCGCCAGTTGCCAGACCCGCTGCGGATCCGCGGCGACGGCCACTCCGGCCGCGACAGTCAGGCTCGTCGGCATGCTGTCCACACTACGGCCCGTAGACATCGGCTAGCAGCGGACCTACGATTGACTGTATGGTCAGTCAGCTCGTGTACTCCCCTGCCCCGCTCGATCCGGCCGCCCTGGCTCAGTCGCTGCTGCCGTTCGGCCAGAGCCGGATGTTGCCGCGTGCGGCCTACGTGGACCCGGCCGTGTTCGAGTGGGAGCAACGCCATTTCTTCGGCGGCGGCTGGCTGTGCGTCGGCCGAAGTGATCAGGTGGCCCAGCCCGGCGCCCAGCGGGCAGAACAGGTCGGCACGGGCAGCGTGCTGCTTGCCAGGGACGACGAGGGCGTACTGCACGCCTTCGCCAACACCTGCCGCCACCGTGGCCATGAGCTGCTGCCCTGTGGCGCATCCGCCAGCCAGAACGTGATCATCTGTCCCTATCACTCGTGGACGTTCGACCTGCGCGGCGAACTCCGGGCGGCGGCGGGCTTCAAGAACCGGCCTGGCTTCGACGCGGGCCAGTGGGGACTGCGAGAACTGCCTGCCGCCGAATGGCATGGCCTGGTCTTCGTGGACGGCTCGGCGCAGGCTCCGCCGCTGCACGACGCGCTGCGCACGCTCGGCGAGATGCTCGCTCCGTATGAGCTGAGCAGGCTGGCCTGGGCCGGCACGCACGAATACGACTCCGCGGCGAACTGGAAGATCCTGACCGAGAACTACCACGAGTGCTACCACTGTCCGTCGATCCACCCGGAACTGTGCCGGGTCAGCCCGCCGAAGAGCGGCGAGAACTACGACCTGCCGGGCGCCTGGATCGGCGGCACCATGGATTTGCGCCCGGGAATGGCCACCATGTCGCTGGACGGGACCAGCGGCGGAGTCGCGTTGCGCGGGCTGGCGGGGCAGGGGCTGCGGACGGTCATCTACGTCAACGTCTTCCCCAACGTGCTGATCAGCGCGCACCCGGACTACGTGATGGTGCACCGGCTCCTGCCGCTGGCCGCCGACCGGACGAAGATCGAGTGCAGCTGGGCATTCGCACCGGAGGCGACGGCACAGCCAGGTTTCGACCCGAGCTACGCGATCGACTTCTGGGACCTGACCAACCGCCAGGACTGGGCGGCTTGCGAGTCAGTCCAGCGCGGGCTGTCCTCACCGCACGCCGTGCCCGGCCCGCTCTCCCCCGCCGAGGACGCGGTCTACCAGTTCGTCACGATGGTGGCGCGCGGCTACCTCGGCCAGCGGGTCTGGAACAACGGCGGAACGAGCTGGCCGGCGGATTAAGCCGCCGCCCGGGCGGCGCGGCGGGAACGGCGCGACGGCGGACTTGGACGCCGCCGACTCGTACCGGCGGATCTGGCCGGGTGATATGGCCGAAACGGCATGAACAATTCCGCGGCCAACGACCCCGACCTATCGCACTTATCCACAGGAACGCCAGGATGACACCGGGATGACCCCGGCAAGGCACGAGGCCGGCCGGAGCGAGCGCGCCCGCAACCTCGTGCGATTACTCTTCGAATGTATTTGACTACTAATTGCTTATTGTTATGTCTGGCTAACTATCACTAACGTGGTGCCCAATGTCCTCGATGTAGGAAGTGCGCGGTTGCCGCCCGTCCGACCTTGTTCTCGGGCGATCCCTCTTTGTGATTCCGGCAGTTCGCCGCGCTCACCTATCGGGGTGGGCAGATCTTCAAGGAGGAATCCGTAGTGAAGTCATTCACCTGGCTCAGCCCGCGCCGCACTGTCGCGGTGCTGGCTACCGGAGCGGCCGGATCGCTGCTGATCGCCGCAGCGTTGCCGGCCACCGGTGCCACCCAATCGAATCGCCCGGCCAGAATCGCCGTTCCGCAAGGCATCGGGACCGGCGTGCTGACGACGCTGAAGAGTTCCGGCGTCTTCACCCCTGGCAGCACACCTGAGACGGTGTCGTTCATACTCAAGGCCCGCAACGTCGGCTTCCTCAAAGCCAGCGTCGAAACCGGGATGCCCGGCGGCTACCTGTCCGTCAGCGAGTTCGCGAGCCTGTACGGCCAGTCGAAGGACAACATCTCCGCGCTGGTCAACTACCTCGCTGGCTTCGGGATCTCGAGCACCGTGCTCGCCGACCGCCTGGACGTGACCGCGACCGGCACCGCTGACCAGTTCAACTCGGCACTGTCGGTCCAGCAGCAGTCCTTCTCCGTACCTGCCGTGCGTGCCCACGATGGCCTGCCCGGCCGTCCGGCCATGACGATCCACGGCACCAGGCAGACCCCGTTGCTCCCCGCGGGCATCGGGAGGTTCGTGCTGTCGATCCTCGGGCTGAGCAACTACCCGACCTTCAACAGCCTGGCGGTGCACACCCCGGCGCTCAAGACCGGCCTCAAGCCGAGCGGAGTGCAGACCGGCTCGCTCACCCCGATGGACTTCGCCAAGCAGTACAACCTCAGTCCGCTCTACGCCAAGGGCGCGCTCGGCCAGGGCACCACGGTAGGCATCGTGACGCTGGCTAGCCTGGACCCGACCGATCCGGTGGACTTCTGGACCAACGTGCTGGGTCTCCGCACCCTGCCCGACCGGATCTCGCTGGTGAACGTGGACGGCGGAGCCGGCCCGGTCAGCGCCAATGCCGGGTCGGGCGAGACCGCACTCGACGTCGAGCAGTCCGGCGCGCTCGCACCGGATGCGAACATCGTCGTCTACCAGGCCCCGAACACCGACTTCGGCTTCGTGGACGCCTTCTTCACCGCCGCCAGCCAGAACACGGCCGACTCGGTGTCGGCGAGCTGGGGCGAGTCAGAGACCGCGATCCAGGGCGCTGTCAACTCGGGCGTGGAGTCGCCCACCTACGCGATCAGCTTCGACGAAGCTGACCTGGAGCTCGCCGCGCAGGGCCAGAGCACCTTCCTGTCCGCTGGTGACTTCGGCGCGTACACGGCAGCCGAGGACGTCGGCACGACCAACCTCGCGGCCGGCAACCCCGACAGCAGCCCGTGGGTCACCTCCGCGGGCGGCACGACGCTCCCCGGAACTATCCCGCTGACCAGCACCGACTCGGCCAGCATTTCGACCGAGCGGACCTGGGGCTGGGACTGGCTCTGGCCGCACTTCGCCGACTTCGGCTTCCCGAGCCAGGCCGACATGGCCTTCTCCAACCCCATCGGCGGTGGCGGCGGCTTCAGCGTCTACGAGCGCACGCCGTTCTACCAGCAACTGGTGCCGAGCGCGCATCACTTCAGCGCGGTCGAGTACCTGACCCCGACCAACTTCATGACCGTGCAGGGCATGAACCTGCCGACGGCCTGGGACTTCAACCCGAGCCCGTCGGTCATCACCGGCTGGGGCAACGGCAGGGCCACCCCGGACGTGTCGGCCGACGCCGACCCGTTCACCGGGTACCTGCTCGACTTCCAGGGCTCGGTCCAGGGCGGCTGGGGCGGCACCAGCTTCGTGGCGCCGCAGCTCAACGGGTCAACGGCTGTGATCGACTCGATGCTCGGCCACCGGGTCGGGCTGTGGAACCCGGCGATCTACCGGTTCGCCGTCGGCCACCGCTCGCCGTTCACCCCGCTGGACACGCCGAGTGCCGACAACGACAACCTGTTCTACACCGGCACGCGGGGCCAGATCTTCAACGTCGGATCTGGTCTCGGCACGCCTGACCTGGCCAGGCTTGCGGCAGACTTCGCCCGCCGCTGACCGGATCGGCGCACGGTGACCGCGCCGGGAGGTGCGCCACCGTGCGCCATCGTGCGCCGACAGAGGTCCCGCGCGTGATTCCATCAGCGAATCACCGCGGGACCTCCGCATCTGAACCGCCAGCCTGGCTCCGCCGCCGCGTCACCGCACCACCCGAGGCGTCACTTGGCGCCCGCTCTTTGCTGCCCTGATGGCTTTTCTCCGCTACCGGGTACGGACCAGCCGACGGCGCCTGATCACACGGGCCGAGTGGAGGTAGCGGAATGGCTGGCAAGGGTCCCGCCAACGGATCGCTCCGGCGATCCGTGTACCAGCGCGAGCTCTTCCGGCTGCAGGCAGAACTCGTGAAGCTCCAGGAGTGGGTTCGCGCCGAGCGCACCAGGATCGTGGTGATCTTCGAAGGCCGCGACGCGGCGGGCAAGGGCAGCACGATCAAGCGGGTCACCGAGTACCTGAACCCGAGGACCGCCAGGATCGCCGCGCTGCCGATGCCGACCGAGCGGGAGCGGACCGAGTGGTACTTCCAGCGCTACATCAAGCACCTGCCGGCCGGCGGCCAGATCGTCCTGTTCGACCGAAGCTGGTACAACCGTGCCGGAGTCGAGCGGGTCATGGGCTACTGCACCAAGGAGGAATACGGCAGGTTCTTGCACCAGTGCCCGCTGTTCGAGCGGATGCTCGTCGAAGACGGCATCCTGCTGCGCAAGTACTGGTTCTCGGTCAGCGACGACGAGCAGGAACGCCGGTTCCGTGCCAGGCTGGACGACCCGATGCGGCGATGGAAGCTGTCCACCATGGACCTGGAGTCGATCACGCGGTGGGAAGACTATTCGCGATGCAAGGACGAGATGTTCGTGCACACCGACATTCCCGAGGCCCCGTGGTACGTCGTGGAAAGCGACGACAAGCGTGCCGCCAGGATCAACATGATCGCGCACCTGCTGTCCAGCATTCCGTACCAGGATGTGCAACGGCTGCCGCTTTCCCTGCCGCCGCGGCCGCCCTCGCGGGGCTACGTCCGGATGCCGCGGGACATGCAGACCTACGTGCCCGACTTCGTGGCCACCCGCCGCGGCCAGTCCGAGCCGGGGCGCCGCCGCGCGGGCAGTTAGGCCTCCGCGGAAACTCGGTCGGTGATTTCGAGTTATTCATAGAGTTAAGCTGGCTTGATAAACATCACTCGCACGTCGTGTTAGCCGCGATTGCACTAAGTAAAGCCATGCGGGAAAAGGCCCGTGCCGTAATGACGTTCGGCCCGCATGGACCGGTCACCAGATGCCGATAATTGAAAGCGCGGAGAAGATTTCCCGGAGCCCTCCGTGCCGGATATGGTGATTCAGATGCGCGCTTTTTGGAATAGAATAAGGTATGACCCAGCACTACTTTCTGGTACAATTATGGCGATCCTCAACGTGGTGGTCGCGGCCGGAATCTGGCAACCTACTGAGACGCTGCTGGCTTCCATCAATACTGCGCTCGCCGCGGTCCTGTCGCTCTTCCCGCACGGGGCAGATCCTGCGCAAGAGCACCGGCCAACGAGACCGCCGCGCCTGCGGCTGAACCCGCCCGCCGGCACCGGGCCAACGCCCGCGGATATCGGTGTCAGGGCAGACTGGCCGCCTGCGCAGCTACCACCGTCGGCGTGGGACTGGCGCGAACCTGCGAGCGCAGACGAACTCGGGACCAAGTTCTCCCAGCGCTAGTGCACCGGTTCGAGTACGACGACGGGGATCTGGCGCTCGGTCTTGGTCTCGTAGTCCGCGAAGCCGGGCCAGTCACGCTTCTGCGCTTCCCACAGCCGGTGCCGTTCTGCCCCCTGTGCCACCCGGGCGACGAAACTCCGCGTCCGCCCGCCGACCTCCGCGGCGACGCCCGGATTCGCCATCAGGTTGTGGTACCAGTCCGGATTGGTATGCGCGCCGGCCTTGGAGGCGAACACCACCAGGTTGTCCCCGTCGGCCAGGTACATCATCGGGTTGACGCGTTCCTCGCCGCTCTTGGCTCCCGTCGTGTGCAGCAGCAACAGCGGAGCGCCCTCGAATTGCCCGCCAACCTTGCCGCTATTCGCGCGGAAATCCGCGATAATCTTGGCGTTCCAGTCGTCAGCCATGAACTACCTCCTGTGTGTGTCCGTGCGCAATCCCGGCGCTCGCCGATCATGATCCTGGCAAAGCTCAACTCCGGCACGGACGGTGCCCGCGCCTGGTCAGCAAGCTACCTCGACCGTCAGGACGGCCGGACGCCAGTCCGGCAGTCGCGTCACGACCTGGCCAGTCGGGCTCACCAGGGCCGCGAAACCAGGGAAGTCCTCGTCGGCAGTCGAGCCCGCCTGGCCGGCCTGCGCGATCCACAGTCCGAGCCGGGCGGCGTGGCGGCGAGCGTCGCCCAGGCTTGAGGATTCCCACCAGGAAAAACCCCGGCGCCATGAGGCTTCATCGGTGCGCCTGCCGTAAAGGCCGGGCGCGGCGGGAAAGAGCACCAACCGCGCGTACGCCAGCGACCTGGCCGCCGGTCGCGAAGACCTGGGTGATGTGCGGTCCGCTGACCGCGGCGCGCTCGGCCACGCCGAAACACAGGCCGACGCCATGCTCGCCGGACGCACGGGCTAACGTGCCGACGGCGGCGTGATCCAGGGAGATCAACCGCTGCGGGTGAGCGGCGGGGTCGACCGAGCCCGTCAGCGACATCTCGGGGAACAGGACAAGGTCACAACCAGCCGAGGCCGCGGCGGCAACGATCCGCAAGTGCGAGGAAAGGTTCTCCGCGATGTCGCCCTTCTCGCACTGAATCGCCGCCAGCATGATCCGCATGTCACGATCATGCCCCGATCGCGGCAGCCACCAAACGACCGGCGGACACTAGTCCGGTGGTTGCCGACAACGATGCGCCCGGCCCTGACCAGGTGCTCGCGGCGTTCGGGATCGAGGGCACCGCCACGGCCATGACCCCGGTGCGCGGTGCCTGGTCGAACCGCGTCTACCGCGTCGACGCCGGGAAGCACAGTTTCGCGGTGAAGGAAATGCGCAATCCCTGGGCCGATCCGAACTGGTCACACTGGCTCGCGGAATCCTGGGCGTTCGAGCGGCACGCGCTGGCAGCCGGTGTCGCTGCCCCGCGTCCCGTGCCCAATCCGGCCGACGGTGGCTGCCTGGCCTGGGTCCCCCGCCGCGATCCGGCCTTGTCTGACCGGGTACCCGTCCGGCTGCATCGCTGGGTCGACGGCCGGCAGGTCGCGCCCGCGCCGGTGACACCGCAGATCGCTGGCTGGGCCGGCCAGGTACTGGCGTTGCTGCACGGAATGAAGATCCGGCCGACCGACCGGAGCCTGTTCCCGGTATTGAATTTCGATACCGCGGACCGGTGGCCGGAACTGGCCGACGCCGCGCACTGGCACGGCGCGACCGCCGGTCACCAGCAGTGCGCGACGTGGGCGGATCTGATGGACACGGTGCGCCCGTGCGTTGCCCTGATGGCAGACCTCGCTCGTTCGGCCGGCCAGCTTCCGGAGGAGGAGGTACTGACGCATGGCGATGTCGACCAGAAGAATCTCATCGTCAGCTCCGACGGCCCGGTCCTGTGCGACTGGGATCTGGCGGCGCCGCTTGTGCCCCGTCGCGAGCTCGCGGATGTCGCCCTGTCGCTGGCCGGCACCGAAGCGGCCGAGATCGCGAGGGAAGTGGTGCGCTCCTACCGCCGGGCCGGCGGTGACGACACCGACATCGACACTGTCGATCTGGGTCCGTCCATGATGACCGGCCTGGACTGGGTTGCCTTCAACGTCGAGCGCGCCATCGGCGCACGCCCGGCGTCCCGCGCCGAGACGGCGCTAGCGCACGAGTTGCTGCCCGGGCTGCTCGCCGCCATTCCGCGGCAGCTCGAAAAAGCGGAAGGAGTACGGGACTTCCTGCGGCTGTGACTTCGGCGCCCATGACTTCGGGCCAGCTCACGCATGCACGGCGCGGGGCGACCCGCTATTGACTTCAAGTCCGCTTTAAGCATTAACGTCTGCCTCACCGGCCAGTCTGAGCTTTCCCGGAGGCGACTATGGACAATTGGGTACGTGCCGCAACGGTGCACGACATCACCGAAGGCGGCGCCAAGTCGTTCGCTTACCTGGACAAGCGGATCGCGCTGTTCCGCACCGCACGCGGAATCTATGCCTGCGACAACCGCTGCCCGCACCAGGGGTATGCGCTCGTGCGGGGCGACGTGAAAGACGAGGTGCTCACCTGCGCCTGGCATAACTGGAAGTTCGAGCTGGGCACCGGCACCTGCCGGTACGGCGGCGAGAACATCCGTACTTACCCGGTCCAGGTCCGCGACGGCCAGGTGTTCGTGGACGTCACCGATCCGTCGGCCGAGACCATCAGGCCGGAGCTGTTCGCCAGCCTGACGGCGGCTATGGACGAGGTGGACATCGGCCGGGTGGCACGGGACGCGATGCGGCTGCAGCGGATCGGGACGCCCCTGGCCGACCTGGTCCGCGAGGGCATCAGGTACGCCGCGCCGCGCGCGGAGTACGGCTGGGACCACTCGCTGGCCACGCTTGCCGACTGCCTGCGGATGAGCCGTTTCTTCGCCGAATCGCTCCGCGCCCTGCCGGTGATCCAGGGCCTGTCGGTGGCCTCCCAGGACCAGGTCAGGCGGCCGGCCCGGCAACGCCCCGACCCGGTCGACCCGGTCGCCGGTTTCGGGTCGATCCCCGAGGCACTGCGCGCCTACCCGGCGCTGGTCGAGGCGGAGCGGGCCGAGGAGGCCGAAGCACTGCTGCGCGGGCTGATCGCGGCGAACCTCCCGCCCGCGGTCCTGCGGCATACGCTGCTCACAGCCGTGACCGACCACTTCCTGGCCTACGGGCACTCGATGATCTTCGTGCAGAAGGCGTTCGACCTGCTGGATCAGCTCGGCTGGCAGGAAGCCGATACGGTGCTCTCGCCGCTGGTGCCGGAAATGGTGTACGGCACGCGCTACGACAAGCTCCCGTACATGCGCAAGTTCCTGCACGCCTGGCAGGAGGCGGCGCCGGACCTGGAGTCCCTGGCCCGCCGCGCCGGCGGGAACGGCGGTAACGGCGGTAACGGCGGTCGGGCCGGCGGATTCGACCAGGCCAGGTACCAGCGCGCGCTGACCGACGGATCACCGCGGGACGCGCTCGGGCAACTCGTCCGTGCACTGCGGACGGGCGCGGGCGTCACCGCGGTCATCGACGCGACCGGCCGGGCGGCCGCCGAGCGGCTGGCCAGGTTCGATATCGAGCTCGACCTCGACGACACCAACGAGTGGGGCTGGCTCGACGTGACCCACACGCTCACCTACCTCAACGCGCTGCGCTGGGCATGGTCAGCCGATCCGTCGCCGCAGGTGCTCCGCGGGCTGTTCCACGCAGCCTGGTTCGTGCAGTGGACCGGCCAGTTCGACGAGCGGAACGCCGGCCCCGGCGGGAGCAGGCCAGCGCCGCATCCGACCCAGGACGCCGCCGAGGTCCACCAGGCCATCGTCCGCCGCGATCCGGACGCCGCGCTGGCCCTGGTCGACGGGTACACCGGGCCTCGGGCGGACCTGGAACGGTCGCTGCTCCGGGCCGCCGCGGAGGACCACTCCACGGCGCCGATCATGGTCGCGCATGTGGTCAAGACCGCGCAGGCGGCGGTCGAGGAAGCCCGGGCGCTCGGAGCCGGGCCGGGTTCGGCCGCGCCGATCGCGGCGGCGGCGCGGTTCCTGGCGAGCCCGAAGCGGGAACGGTTCGTGTTCCAGTCGACGCTGGAAGCGATCACTACTCTCAAAGGGCTGCCGAAGCCGGACTCGGACCTGGTCCGGCCAGCCTGAGCCGAAGGTCAGGCGGGCCGGAGGTCAGGCGAGCCGGAGAATCCGGGCCGCGTTGCCGTGCAGCACCGCGTCGCTGACCTCACCCGGCAGCCCGAGGTCGGCGAATTCGGCCAGGCAGCGCTCCGGGGTGATGAACGGGAAGTCACTGCCCCACAGGAACTGCCCGGACAGCCGCCCCCGCATTTCGCTGATCACCTCGGCCGGGACACGCCGCGGCGACCAGCCAGAGATGTCGATGTACACGTTGGTCTTGTGCAGCGCGATCGCGAGCAGGTCCCGCTGCCAGGGCCAGCCGAAGTGGGCGGCCACGACGGTCAGGCCCGGATGCGCCGCGGCGACCGCGTCCAGCCGCAGCGGGTGGGCGTAGTCGATCCTGATGCCCTGGCCGCCCGGCTGGCGGGCGCCGATCCCGCTGGTCCCGGTGTGGAACAGCGCCAGCAGGCCGTGCTGCTCGCACGCGGCGAACACGGGATCGTAGGCGGGGTCGTCCGGGAAGAAGGCCTGCAGCGACGGGTGGAACTTCACCCCGCGCAACCCGAGCGCGGCGATGTTGGCCACCTCCGCGACGGCGGCTTCGCCCTTGCGCGGGTCCACCGATCCCAGGCCGGTAAAGGCGTCCGGATAGTCGCGGCAGGCAGCGGCCACGACCTCGTTAGGCACCCTCGGCCGTCCCGTGGCCGTCTCGGCGTCCCAGGCCAGCAGCACCGCCTTGACTCCCAGCCCGCGGTACCGCAGGGCTAGCTCGTCCAGGCTCTGGCGCTGCACCGGAGAACGGAAATACGCCTCGGCCGCCTCGACGTAGCCGGCCATGCTGCCGTCCAGCCAGTCCGGGGTCGGCAGATGTACGTGGAAATCGACCGCACGCAACGACATTTGCTCATCGTAACGGCAGGTCTTGCGCCCCGGTGCGCCACAAGTCGGTGATCGCCACCCCCAGGTCGGCGAGCATCTTGCGCAACAAGGGCAGCGACAGCCCGACTACGTTGCTCGGGTCACCGTCGAGCCCCTCGATGAACGGCGCGGCAAGGCCGTCGATGCTGAATGCTCCGGCGAGGTTCATCGGTTCGCCGCTCGCGACGTAGGCGGCGAGCTCGGCGTCACTCGGCGAGCCGAACCGCACGACCGTGCTGGCGACGTCGATCCGCTTGCGGCCGGCCCTGGCGTGGATCAGGCAGTGCCCGGTGAACAGCGTCGCCTCCCGCCCGGACAGCTGCCGCCACATCCCGGCAGCCCGCTCCGCGGACTCCGGCTTGCCGAACGTCGCACCGTCGAGATCGAGCAGCGAATCGCAGCCGAGCACCAGCGCGTCCGTGCGCAGGCCGGCGACGGCCGCTGCCTTCCGCTCGGCGAGCACCTGCACCAGGTCGGCGGTGCCGAGGCCGTCCTCGGCCACCTCGTCGACGCCGCTGACGACCACCTCGGGATCAATCCCGGCGTCCCGCAGGACGCGCAGTCTCCCGGCCGAGCCCGACGCCAGGACCAACGCCGCTGCCTCATGTTGCCGCACGCGGCTAGCGTAAACGCTCAAGGACCCGCGCTACGTGGTGAACTGCGCGGCGATCATCTCGATCAGGGCGGCGTGGGTCGCACCGTCAGCGGCGGCGACAAGTCCGCCGACGCCGGTGTGCAATGGCTGCCCTTCGAGCCCGGTGACCACGCAGCCCGCGGCTTGGCACAGGGCGATGCCGCTAGCGAAGTGGACACTGTCGCTGAGGTGCCCGTCCGTCACGTAGGCAGCTCGCCGGCCAGCGGCTACCCACGCCAGCGGCAAGGTCGTGGAAAGCACCCGGGGGCGGAACGCGGCCGTGAAAGCCGAGTCGGCCAGCATCCGCACCGCCTGGAACCGGTCCAGGTTGGGAAACGGGGGGTCGATGTTGACCTCCACCAGGTTCGTGACCGCTGACGGGCGCAGCGTCAGGTCCGTGCCGTCGCGCCGCGCACGCGCGTGCTGTCCGTCTGTCCAGAAGACCTCGCCGGCAAACGGATCGGCGGAGGCCGCGACCTCGATCCGATTGCCGCTTCGCAGCGCCACGTTCACCGCCACGATGGGCGTTCCCGCGGCGAAGTTCAGCGTCCCGCACAACGGGTCGATCAGCCAGCTGCGATCGGAGGAGCTGTTTCCCGACCGCCCGAGCTCTTCGCCCTGATAGGCATCGGCCGGACGGTCGGCGCGCAGCACGTCCAGGATCGCGTTCTCCGCGGCGATATCGGCATCCGTGGCGAAGTCCAGCGGCGCCTTCTGGAAGCGGACCAGCGGCGCACCGAACCTGGCACGAACAACCGCCGCTCCCGCCTGCGCCGCCGCGACAGCTACCTGCACATCGGATTGGGCCATGCATCTGACGATAGGCGGTTATTCCGCTTGTAGATGTATCGGCGGGCGAGCAGACTCACGGCCGTGTCCAGTTTCGAGAAACTTCTGGCCGAAGGTTCGTCAGTGCTTGCGGACGGCTGGGACTTCTCCTGGTTCGATGGCCGTGCCACCGAGGAACGGCCGCCCTGGGGTTACGCCCGGATGCTTGGCGCGCGGATGGCCGCGCTGGCTGGTGTCCCCGGAGCGGCGGCGCTGGATTTGCAGACCGGCGGCGGTGAGGTGCTCGCGACGATTCCGGCCGGCCCGCCGGCGCTCGTTGCGACAGAATCCTGGCCGCCGAATGTCGGGGTGGCGCGCCGGAATCTCGCCGCGCTCGGCGCGCGAGTCGTGGAAGTAGCGGACGAGTACGGCGACCTGCCGTTCGGTGACGGGACGTTTGACCTGGTGGTGAGTCGGCATCCGGTCTGCGTGCGGTGGGACGAGGTTGCCCGGGTCCTGAAGCCTGGCGGTACCTACTTCTCCCAAGACGTGGGTCATGGTTCCGTCGGCGAGCTCACCGAGTTCCTGATGGGGCCGCGGCCCGAGCCCGAAGGCCCGACGCGTGACCCGAAATGGTCGGTACTTGGCGCCGAGGCGGCTGGGCTCACGGTCACGGACCTGCGCGAGTTCCGCGGCCGCATGGAGTTCTGCGACCTTGCGGCGGTCGTGCATTTCCTGCGCAAGGTCATCTGGATCGTGCCCGGCTTCACGGTCGAGGCCTACCGGGAACAGCTTCGCGCGCTGCACGATCTGATCGAGGCAGAAGGAATGTTCGTGGCAACGAGCGTGCGGTTCCTCTTCGAGGCACGAAAGCCATCGGCGTCGTAGCTGATGATCGCTGCGACAATGAGGACACCCGCTCGAAGGAGAACTATGCACCGCCCAGCCCGCCAGCCCGCCAGAGCCTTGAGCGACCGCACCCGCGTCCCGGGCCTGGCGCGATGAGCGCCGTCACGCCCGAGACAGCCAGACTCGCGTTCCGCACGGCTGAACCGATCCACGGGATGATCTACTTCACCCCGCACGGTGCGGACAGCTACGCTCAGGTCGGCATCACCCGTCAGCGCATGGCCTACTTCGCCTCCCGCTCGGCCGCGATGGGCCCGGTACCGGCCGAGACCGTCATCGCGACGTTCTTCAACTTCAACCCCGCGCTCATCCGCCAGGTCATCCCCGCGGCATGGGACACTGCCACTCCCGCCCAAGTGCTGGCGGCACGCCTGGAGGCGGTCGACCGCTCGCTGCGCCAGGCCTGGGGCGAGGATGTCAGCAGCCCGCAGGTACGCGAGGCGGCCGACCTCACCCGGTGCGCCGCCGAACGGGCAGGCGACCGGCCCCAGGGTCGGCCGCTGTTCGCTGGCCACGCCTCGCTGCCCTGGCCTGACCTGCCTCACCTCGTGCTGTGGCACGCGCAGACGCTGCTGCGGGAGTACCGCGGCGACGGCCACGTCGCGCTGCTGCTCACCGAAGGGCTCGACGGCCTGGGCGCCCTGATCACGCACGCCGCGACGGGCGTCATTCCCGCCGAGACATCGCGGACCACTCGCTCGTGGAGCGAGCAGGACTGGGCAGCCGGGATCGAGCGCGTACGCGAGCAAGGATGGCTCGCTGACGGCCATGAGCTCATCCTCAGCGAGGACGGACAACGCCGGCGCCGGTCGATCGAGAACCGCACCGACCAGCTGGCCGTCTACCCCTACGAGGCGATCGGTGCGGACGGCTGTGCCCGGCTCAGCGAACTCACCGCCCCGCTGTCGGCAGCGGTCATCGCCGCAGACCTTGGGTTCCCGGCCGCCCTGACCGCCCGGAACGCGCAAGCCAGCTAACACGGGCGCATGGTCAAGCACCGAAGATGAGGACCTTGACCTGCTGCTCAGGCGCGCAACTCGCCGATCCTCGCGGACTCACGGTGGTGTCGCGCCAGGTCGCACGCCAGCGGGCCCAAGCCGGTGTCAGGCGCGCCGCTTGGCGTCGATGCGGTCGGCGTCGGCCATCCTGGCGATGCCCTCACCGCCAGAGGTGGCCGCTGCCGCAAAGGACCGCTGCTCGCCGGCGGCACGCCGGTAGAGGACATCAGCCGCGCGGGGATCCACCGGGGCGAGCTGGTCAGCGTACGCTTCGAGCACGGCCGCTCCGAGCGAGACCGTGGCATCGTCGCCGTCGGCTACGCCGTACGGGCCGAGCTGGCCCACCAGTTCCGTCGCCTCTGCCAGCCGTCCAGCTGCGCGCAAGGCTCGCACGGCCTGTTCCGCAGCGGCGGGATCGGCAGACGACGCCTGGTCTGGGCCGTCGACGGCGCGGGGCGCCGAGCTGCCGTCCGCTGTGCCGCTCATCCCGCGCCTTTCTCGATCTGGTTATCAGTATTGCAACGACCGCGACCTCGGACGCGCCGCGAGCCCATGTCACGCGGTCGGCATCGGCGAGCGGCCCGAACCGAACCGCGCGCTCTTCAGGTCACAGATCTGCTGCCCGATGTTGCACACAGGCCCCTGTTGGCACCACAATCAGCGAAAACACGGTCAGGAGCAGGTGATGGCGGCAAGGCGCCCGAAACTCCCAGTCGGCGGCGGGGACTCTATCGTCGTATGGCAGAGCGCAGCCCGCTGGATTGGCTTGTATCTTGCGTTAATCGCGCTGTTCGTAATCGCCATCCTTACCGCGTATCAGAGCCAGCCGACCACATCGGGCCGGATCGCGACGATCGTCTTCTTCGGCTTCTTCATCGCGCTGTTCGCACTCGGGCTCATGGCGGCCGTCCGGCAGCGGTCACGGCTGCAGATCTCTACTGAGACGATCCTCTACGTCACAGCCAAGGACGACACGCTGACGTTGGACCGCCAGTCGGGGAACGTGCTGCGGCTCGTACAGACAGGCACGTCGTCGCGGCGGAGGCTTGGCCTCACGAACGGTGACGCCGAGATGATCCTGCCTATCAGCAGGTTCAGTACCCGCGAACTCGGGCAGGCGTGCGCTGCGAGAGGCTGGGAGTTCCCGGCCACGATCTCGTAGTCGGCGGCGCCCGGTGCCGCCAAACGTGATGACACAGGCACCGTTCCAAGGCCGTTCCCGGCACCGGGGCAACGATGCCTCCGCCGCCCGATCAGGGCTCGATTAGCTCCGCCGCGCGGAGGGACGCTGAAACCTGCCAGTACCGTCGGCCAGGCGGGCAGGCCGCCGAGCCTTTCCAGGCGATCACCGACGCCGCCCGACTGCTCAGCGATCCGCGGAACCGCGGCCAGCGACTCGAGCGTTGTCGCGGCTTGCCTCCGGCCCGCGGCCACCACTGCGGACGCGCCCGCACGGCCGCCGGGCACGGTCTGCCAGCGGGCAGCCCAGTAGGCGAGCCCGTGGGCCAGCTCGACCAGATGAGCCTCATCATCGCCGTCCGCCAGCAAGGCACGGACAGCATGGCCGACCCGGATCACCCCGTGAGTCGCGGCGGCCACTACGCCTGGCAGCAGCCGGGGCCACCAGGTATTGAGCACCTGCCGCCACGGCTGCTCGCCGATTTCGCGGTTGAAGAACGCCGTCCAGTCGGCGACCCGGCGCGGGTCGCCGAGCGCCTCCTGCCAGTGGTCCCCGAGGGGGCCTTCCTCGCGCAGCTAGCCGCGGTGCGTGATCCCTGGTGCTAGGGGCTCAGCCGGCATCGGGGCGGCCCGGACGTGCGGCTGAGGCGCGTAGCGAGCGCTTATGCCGTCGATCAGGATATCGAGCCCGTGTTCGAGCTCTGCCGCGCCGTCATACGAGGCGAGGGCCGAAGCGAGGCCGCGCAGCCTGGGAAACTCGCCGATCGGCAGGCGGTAGAGCCCAAGGCGGAGCAGGTCGTCTGTCTCCTCGGGGTTGTAGATGATCTCCTGCAGTTCGTTGAGCAGGTGGCCGCTGAGGAAGCCGAACAGCGCGCGGTAGGTCGACAGCGCATCGGCCGGTGCGAACCCGGCGCGGATGAGCAGTTCGAGAATGGCTTCGAGCGGGCGCAGGGTGCTCAGCGGGCGCAGCCCGAGCGGAGTCGCGAGCGGCCGGATGACGAGCAGCGGGACCACGTTGGGATGCGCGAGCGCCAGTTCGCGGAAGCGGCGGGCTACGGAGCGGAGCTGCGTTGGCCATGGCTGGTCGGAGGGCTCGATCACCAGTTGCCCGAGGACGATGTCGGCCAGCCCGTCAAGTAGGGCTGCCTTGTTCGCGGCGTGTCGGTAGATCAGCATAGCGTCCCGCTCGAGCGCCTGTGCGAGGCGACGCATCGACAGGGCGCTCACTCCCTCCCGATCCACTATCCGCAGAGCAGCGGCAAACACTTGATCCCCGGTGAGCGCGCTGCGGCGGTGAGATGAGGCCGCGCCGCCCCTGGCGGTCCTCGATGCGCGGGCGCTGCCCGCGGCCAGGCTAGAGACACCAATGGGGCCGGTCCCCTCTTCAAGTTCCATCGCACCGTGCCCTCTCCGTACCTATAGCGATATACCTACAGCGATCAATCTACATTGTAGACTACAGGTGTCCTACGCTAGATGTATATGAAGTTGACATACAGCGTAGACAGATACATGATGCTTACAATGTAGTAGCGAAAGACTCGGCAGCTCGAGACGTAACCGGTTCTGGCCGGTCGGTCGGCAAGGACTGATCAGCGCCCGCCTTCTGAAGGCGCAGCCGATCCGAGCTAGCCGCCGCAAGGCAATCACGGTCACCGCTAAGCGAGCGGAGAGTCAGCATGCACACCATCGACGTCGGCCACGACCTGACCCGCGATGCCCGTTGCGATTCGGGATTGCCCGCCGGGCAAGGCCATAGCGCCCCCATTGATTACCTGGTAGTCCGTGATTCTCGCTCATGTGTTCCACTGAGAGGCTGAACTCGTCGCCGAGTTGGCGGGCCAGGAGCAGCGGCCACCTGGTGGTCCGGTGCGGCAACGGCCGGGTGCTCGTCGGACTCCGGTCGGCTACATCGAGATCAAAGACGGGAACGCCGTGTTCAAGCCCATCCGCGATCCGCCGGTGGACGTCGTTGTCCCGCTGGCCACGCTTGTCGCGGGCTTCGCCGCACCGCGGATGGTGCGGCGTCCGCTCCGGCGCCGGTGACGCTGGCTCTGCGGCGATGGTGGGTGCCTTGGGGAGAGGCTTGGGCGGTCGGGGCGCCGGAGACGCCCGTTCGTAACGGTTGGCGGGCTCGGGCGGCAACCGTGGTGATCTGGCCGGGCGCGGCAGCAGTGTGACAAAGTGGCAGTATGGCAGCACTGCCAGACCGCGCCGCCGATCAAAGCCTCCGGCAACGTCACGGTGCCCGGGCGGGGTCATCAGCTGGCAGCCGTGCATGGCGCGGAACCGGCCGCGTCGTGGATCCGGGCCGCCGTGGGATAGGAATGGACCGTGGCAGAGATGCGCTATGGACTCAAGCTCAGCCAGAATGCCACGATCGACCAGCTCCGCGCGGTCTGGCAGGTCGCCGATGAGGCGGGGTTCGACCATTGCTGGTGCATGGACCACTTGGCGACCCTTGGCCCGCGCGACGACGGGCCGATCTTCGAAGCCTGGACGCTGCTGGCCGGGATGGCCGTGGCCACATCGAGGACCCGGATCGGCTGCATGGTCACCGGCAACACGTACCGACACCCGGCGGTGCTGGCCAAGGCCGCGGTGACCGTGGACCATCTGTCCGGAGGCAGGCTAGAGTTCGGCCTCGGCGCGGGTTGGGCAGAGAACGAGCACACGATGCTCGGGCTGCCGTTCGGCACCAAAGGGGACCGGGCCGACTGGCTGGAGGAAGCCTGCGAGCTCATCCGGTCGCTGTGGACACAGCAGCGGACCAGCTTCGACGGCAAGTACTACAAGCTCACCGAGGCGGTCGCCGAGCCGAAACCGGTACAGCAGCCGCACCCGCCGATCTGGATCGGCGGGTCAGGCCGGCAGCGGACCCTGCGGATCACCGCGCGGTACGCCGATGTGTGGAACGCCGCAGGGGGCTCACCCGAAGAGGTGGCCGAGGCGTCCGCCGTGCTGGACCAGCGGTGCGCTGAGATCGGCCGCGATCCGGCGCGGATCCGCCGCTCGGTGCAGTTGCGCGTGGCCGAGGCGAACGACGAACTGCTCGGACTGGCGCAGTCGTACCGCGCGGTGGGTGTCACCGAGGTCGTGCTGCTCCTGCACAGCCAGAACCCGGCTAATCTCGCCGAACAGGTCGCCGGCCTGCTCCCGCGGCTACGCGCGGCGGGCTGACGCCAATCCGGATTGCCTAACCTGCCCGCTGAACCGCGCGTGCCCGCGCCCGATCGACAAAGGCTCTAGAGGTCAGGTGCGAGGCCGGGCGGTGTCGGTGTTTGCGCTGGCCGGAAACCGGAGCCGAGCCTGGTGCCGGCCGGCCGGTGGTGTTGTTGCCGGTGTTGGTGAACACCTCGGGCCGCTTCGGAGCCGCGCCGGCTCAGCCACCACCTCGGGCACGGCACGCCGGTTCCGCTTGCGGGACAGCACGTCCGCGCCGTGACGGTCGTCAGGCACGCGGTGACCCCCTGCTGACCGGTCCGTCGGTCCCTGGCTGATCGGGGTTGCCCGGCACAAGCTCGCATCGGAATCGAACCGACGGCCGCGCACCCGCGTCGCGCATGAGGCCGACCACCGCCGCGAGGATACCGGGCACGATTCCGCAGAAGAAAGGGCGGAACCCCGCGGGTTCCGCCCTTTGCGTGCCGTGACCTAGCTAGACGCCCACGGCAGTGAGCGCACGCCGGTACTCGCCGAGCAACCGCTGAATGCTCTCGCCGACGGCGAGCATGTCGAAACGGTAGTGCTCGGTCAGCACGCTGCCTCGTGCTGCCAGGTCGCGGAACTCCTGCTCGTCGAGCAGTGCGAATACGCTGGCCACGTCCCCCTTGAGCAAGAAGAAGCCAGACTCGATCTCGGCGTCGCCGCTGGCGAGCATGAACGGCTCGCAGTAGCTGAGCTTCCCGCCCGCGACGAGGCGGTTGTAGTACTCAGAGGACTTCTGGAAGAGGTCGAGAGCCTCTTTCTCTCGCCCTGGCCTCGGCATACCCCACCTGATCAGGATCCCTGTCTCCATGAGCATCTCCTCCCGAACTTCGCGTGGACCTGCCGCCCGAGCCGGTTGCCCGGCGACGGCCCTTCCCGGCATCCCTGGTCAGGGATGCAAGAGCCGAAGGTCTTTGTACCCGCAGGACAGTCCCGGCCGGTCAGCCGACCGCCTGCAGCGGGTCTGGATTCGGCAATGCACCGGCCGTGAAAACCCGCCCGGCGGCGGCCGGCCCAGCCAGGACGTCGCCAGCGGCCGCGCACCGGGCACGGCGGCCGGGATCCAGCTCGCCGCCTATCGACCCCGCGGGTTCAGCCAGTTCGGTACATGGACCTACCAGGTCGTCATCGCGCTACCGTCGCCAATCCCGCCGGCGTGCGGCCGGATAGCGCCCGCGCGCTGCCGGCCGAATGCGGTCCGCGCTGGACGGCTGCGCCGCCTGCTGCCAGCCTTGCGGGCATGGGTAGCGAACGGCCTGAGCTGCCGGCGAACGCGCCGGCATTCTTAGGGTTCAGGTCGATCGCGTACGACGATGCCCTGGCGGCGGGCCATAGCGGCAGGCCGCACTCTTGAGCGCCATGGCCCAGTGCGGTCCGACAGCGCTCTACGGTGCGACATGCTCGGCGATGAGCCGGGTCACCGTTTCGACGTCGTCAGGAGTGATACACGGACGGACCGTCCCGCCCGTGTCGATCTCGATGCCGGTCTCCTTGTTCGGCCGGGTGCTGTCGAGGTTGTACCAGTGCACGAGGTCGCCGGAGCCCCAGATCCGCCATTTCCCGCGAATCGGCTTGAGCGGGAACGTCTTAGCTGCGCGGATCGCTCGGAACGGGATTCGCTTAGCCCCCCATAGGTAGTACCACTGGATGGTGATTCCCTCGTCGTCGCAGGCGATCCGGCCGTCGTCGTAGATAGCTGCCGCGTTCTTCATGGCACGATCGTGCGCTTGCTTCCCAGTGACGGCAAGGGTCCAATGGCCCGTCTCCACAGGGCACACCACGCAGCGGCGCGGGTCCCGCGTGGAGGAGGGCACACGGAGGTGCAAGCATCGGTAGCGCAGCGTGCGGTGGCTGCAGCGAGGTCGACCGCCTCGACGTTCGACTTGCCGGTCGACGCCACGGTCGTTCTCAACGACTCCAACCGCCTTGTCGTCCGCCTGATGCCATGCGATGTCGTTGCGCGGGTCACGCCTCCAGAGGCTCTGGCACCCGTGACTGCCAGGGCGAGTTGGCTCAGCGGGGAGGCGTATCAAGCGAGGTTGGCGACGGAAGTTGAAGTTGTGAAACGGCTCGCAGAGAACGACAGCCCGGTTGCTGGACTCGACCCTCGAGTCGAGCCACGCGTCTTTGTGCATGATGGCTTTGCAATCACCATGTGGACCTACTTTGCACCTGTTCGCCGAATGCTTCCGTCGGCCGACTACGCGCAGGTGCTCGAGTGCCTTCATGCCGGCCTGCGGCAGATCGACGTCCCGACGCCGCACTTCATGGATCGCGTGGCGGCGACTCAACAAGACGTTGCGAGCCGTGACGTCACTCCCGATCTCGCCGAGACCGATCGGGCGCTTCTCGCCAACACGCTGCGAGATCTGAGCGAAACGATTGTCAACCGGAGCGCGGCCGAGCAGATCCTGCACGGCGAGCCGCACCCGGGGAACGTGATCAAGACGAAGAACGGGCCGCTTTTCATGGACTTCGAGGATTCTGTCCATGGCCCCGTCGAATTCGACCTTGCTTGGGTCCCCCAAGAGGTCAGCGAGCGCTATCTGGACGCGGACCAAGCGCTGGTCGGCGAGTTCCGGGGGGTCGTACTGGCGATGATCGCAGCGCACCGCTGGAGTCGCGACGACCAGCACCCGAGCGGGAGACAATCCGGAGTGGCATTCCTCAACGCTCTGCGAGAGGGTCCGCCCTGGCCTCCGCACGATGCCGTGTAACGCTGCCCCCTACGTTCCTATTCGCCCCCGTTCTCCTCGCAGGCGCCGAATCCTTGTTCAGTGGGCGCTGTGCCTAGGTCGGCGCAGCCGATCGCATGCGACGGCCCGAAGGGCCGCCCTAGACGCGGTGGCCGCGAGCTGGACAATCGAGAGCGAGGAAGACGGCACCCGTGCGTCTGCGTCGTGCCGATCGGCTGGCGGGGAAGGAACGCAAGCCCGTGACCTGGGTCTTTACATCGGAGCGTGTCAAGGGAATCGAACCTTCATGACCAGCTTGGAAGATCGGTAGCACGCCACGCCAGGTGACCAGCCGGAACGTCGGTGCTGACCTGGGCTTTCGGTCGCCTGACGTGGCTGGGCGTCGCCTGGCTCCTGTGGTCGTTGGCTCCCAGTCTGGCTCCCCGGCTCAACCTATTTTTCAGCCGGCGTGTCGGGGCAGATCAGCGACGGACTCGTGTCGCCGCTCGCGAACAGCATCTGCACGAAGTCATGATCAGCGGTAACCAGCACCCAGTCCTCATGCCGCGCCCGACTCAAGATCACGGCATCGTCCGTGTTCGTCAGGCCCAGCTCGCCGACATGAACGGCATCAAGCCCGGCCGCCTTCAGATGACCAGCGACCCGGAACGAGACAATCTCATCGAGCAGGAACCTCATGCCGACCGGGTGACCGGCAGGTGATACTCGCGAACGGAGAACGACGCATACGCAATGGCCTGCTGGATGTCGCCGGCCTCGATGAACGGGAAGTCCTCCTGGATCTCCTCCAGCGTCCAGCCCGCACCCACCAGGTTCAGCAGATGCTCCACCGTGAACCGGTGCCCCCGGATACACGGCTGGCCGCCCATCTTCCCCGGCTCGATCGTGACCCGATCAAAGACTGCCATGTCGACCAGCACATCGGCCGACCTACCGCCAGCCCAGGTAGTGGACACCGAACGCCCCGACCCCGCTCGGACGCGGGACTTCCCAGCAGACCGTTTGAAATACAGTGACAACACGCCAGAGGGCTCGTTCCGCATCGCCGGTTGGCCTGCGGCGGAGGCTGGGCGGGAGCATATATCTGGCTGATCGGGTGCGATATCGGATGCACGGCGTACAGCCGGAGGCCATGCCGGTGCCGCAGGTTCATGCATGGTTCATGAGTTCTGGTAGCCTAAGGATGTGAGCGAGCCCACGGATGCGGGGATAATCCAGGTCCGCGACGTTGATCCGGCAACACTCGCGGTCCTGCGCGACCGGGCCAGATCACTCGGCCAGTCGCTGTCGGGTTACCTGCGCGACCTGATGGACGCCGACGCCGCCGCGGAAACCAACGCCGAGATCATCGCCCGACTCGCTCGGGACCGGGAACCGGTGAACCTGACTATGGACGATATCCTGGCGGCGCGTGACGAGGGGCGGCGTTGAGCCTCACCTACGTCGTCGACTGCTCCCTGGTGATCGACCTGCTGTCCGCGCGGGAGGGGGATGAGATCCTGCGGCAGCGGCTGTCCGCGCCGCGCACGCTGCACGCCCCGCATCATCTTGACGTGGAGGTCGCGTCCACCGTCCGCGGGCTCGCGGCCGGAAGGAAGATCACTGACCACCGCGGGGAACAGATGCTCGCCGACTACTCCCGTCTGCGGATCATCCGCCATCCGGTCTGGCCATACCACCCCCGGATGTGGGAACTGCGCCACAACCTTGGAGCGTACGACGCTGCCTACATTGCCCTGGCCGAGGCATTCGGCTGCGAGCTGCTAACCGGCGACGCGAAGCTGAAGTACGCCGCCGGACACCATGCGACAGTGATCGTCTCCCGCTAACGATCCAGCGTGGCCGGATCGCCTCGCACCGGACAGCGCCGCAGCCGCCGGCGCCCGGCTCGTCCTGCCCCGGCCGCCGGGGGCTGCACGGCCGGAGCACCAGCGAAGCGTCCTGGCAAGCAGGTTCTGACTGGTGGCAAGGATGCAGCCTCGGCGACGCGCAGCGGCACGCCCGCCGGCTCGGCCTGTGGATCGCACGGGCGCTGCTGGATCCCGCGTGGTCGGGTGGCAGTGCCGCTATGTGTAGTTACCGTAACTACGAACGCTGCGGCGTTCGTAGTTACGGTGAGAGGCCGCGCGCGAGGGCGCAGTCACGACCACAGGAGATGCCGACGATGCCGCATCCGCGGGCCAAGGTCCACCGCATGTCCGAACTCGTCGAGCCGATCGGCGCCGTCACCTTCTCCGAGGTGCCGAACGAGGCATTCCTGGCCCTCGGCATGCGCAGCTACTGGGACGGATACTTCGCGGGCCGTGCCGCGCCGCTGGGCTGGCACCAGCGGCGGTGGTGCACGCCGTGTTCTACAACTTCGCCCCCGGGGAGGTGGCGCGCCACATCCCGTGGGTCTGGGGACAGATCACCCCGCAGGAGGCGATCGCCGTGCGCGAGCGGTGCAGCGCCGCCGCACTGCGGCAGATGATCGGGGACCTCGCCGGCTCCCCCGGTCTGGTATGGGTCGCCGACTTCGCCACCCGGGCAGCGGTCAGCGCGCCGACCGAGGGCCGAGCGCTGTACGCCGGGCTCCGGGCGCTCGACGTGCCCGAGGAACCGGTGGCCAGGCTATGGTACGCGGCCACGCTGCTGCGAGAGCACCGCGGGGACGGCCACAATGCCGCCCTCCTCGCCCACGGCATCGGCGGCACCGAGGCACACGTCCTCCTCGCCCTCTCCCTCGGAATGAGGGCGGAGGAGTTCGGCCGGATCCACCACCTGCCCAGAGCACAGCTCGCCGCTGTCGTCGACAGGCTGCGCGGCCGCGGCCTCGTGGACGCCGCCGGCGGGTTCACCGTCGTCGGCCGGGAAACCAGGGAGCGGATCGAGGCCCTCACCGACGAGCTGGCAGCGCCGGCCTACGACGTGCTCAGCGCGGACGAGTTCGACGAACTGGTCGCTGGGCTCACGCCGATCGCCGCCGCGATACAGGCCGCCGGCGACTGAGCTGGCGCAGCAGGCGACGGCCACGACTGCCAGTCCGGCTACCGAAGCGAGCAGGGCGTTGCGTGGGATACCCCGCACGGTGCAGCCGAAGGCACCGCCGCGGCCGAGGACGAGGGGCCGGGCCGAAGCGGCAGCGACCGTCCTAGCTCTCGGCCAGGTCGAGATCCTGCGCCGTGACGCCGGTGAACGCACCGTTGCTGTCGAACTTGCCGTGCACGACCTGGACGTGCACGTCGAGGGGGTGAACTCACCCCGGACTCATCCATGAGATGCGCAGGCCTATCTGATCGGCCAACTGCTCGCAATGCGTTCCCCTGTCGCCAGGCGAGGCGAGCGATCAGGTCTGACTCAGTACTGTGGTCCAGTGCGGCGACCGGCACCGCTTAGCTCACATGCGGCGGGGCCGCCCAACCCAGAGATCCCGACGCTTGGCTCCCAGTTTGGCTCCCAGGGCAGCCGGAAGGCGCCAGCGCATCGCCATCGATCCGCTGTCAACCCTTTCAGGGCAGGTCACAGGCACCATGTAGCAACCCCGACGGGGTCGGATGTCATGACATGAGCGACTGCCCGCGAGCAGTAAGTCGCTATATCAAAGACAATTTCGAAAAATCTTATATACCAGCAACAACAGCGCCTCGAGCAGGACTCGAACCTGCGGCCTACCGCTTAGGAGGTCTCTTTGGCAATCCTTCCAACCTGCCAGAACGCAGGTCAGCCGCGCTGAGGCGTGCCCGTGAGTGACCGTGATTCACCGCCGATCGCCGTCCGATCGGGCACGCCACGGGCACGCTCGAACATCCTCGGTGCCAACGAGCGAGGTTTGATATAACGTAAGCGGTATATTGGACTGGGGCGGACCCGATGAGACGGGATGTCATGGACGGTGATCGTCGTCGAGCCATGCTTGTCATGGCTGCATGATCTACGGCGCACCGATCGCGACACGCTCGTCCTGATCAGCCAGGCGATCACGGTCCTCGCCGAGGAAGGGCCAGCACTTGGACGACCGCTGGTCGACACGATCGCTGGGTCGAAGCTCCCCAACTTGAAGGAGTTGCGCCCCGGCTCTGCAGGCGGGACCGAGGTGCGATTGCTGTTTATCTTCGACCCGCAGCGACGAGCGGTCTTCCTGGTTGGAGGGGACAAGGCCGGGAAATGGTCACAGTGGTACAAGGCAGCTATCCCGCAAGCCGAACTGGCTTATGCGGAACATTTGCGGTTCGAGGAGAAGAAGAAATGAGCCAGCCTCCGCTGAACAACCCGAACGCGCGGTACTGGGATGACCTGGTCCAGGACTTCGGCTTCTCTCCGGAAGAGAAGGAAGCCATCCGGGCCGGCGCGGACCGGATGATTACTGAAGTCCGGGCACAGCGCCTTGCGGACGTTCGCAAGCGCCAGAAGGCCACGCAGGTAGAGGTAGCGGCCGCCATGGGCGTGAGCCAGGCACGCGTCTCCAGGATCGAGAAGGGCGAGCTTGAGCGGAGCGAGGTTGACACGCTTGCCGCCTATGTCAGAGCCCTGGGAGGCAAGCTCAAGATCATCGCCGACTTCGGTGACGAGACCTACGTTCTCGGCTGACCTGTCGTCGCGGCGGCCTGGTGGCCCAATATATCCGAACGCCCGCTAGATCCTGCTGGCACGGACATGGCACGCAAGCGTCTTCGAGCCACGCAACGGCATTGTGCCGACTCCCGAAACCTGGCCTGACCTGTGTGGTGTGGGATCCGATGATTGACGGAGATGAAGGCCGCTGACTCGCGATTCGCTGGCCGAGGTCTGGACCGGGCAGGCGTACCGCACGATAGCTACCACCTATTCGGCGCTCATCTCAACGACGCCGTCGTCATTGACCACCGGTCGCGGGGATGGGTGGTCTTCTACTCCGAGCGCGGCACCGAGTCCGACCTTCGACCGCATCACTCGGAGGATGCCGCCTGCCGTGATCTTCTCGCCAGGCTCCGCCGCATCCTCGATGTGTCCCTCTTATCTCTCCTCCTACCGGGGTGGCGACCGGTTGCTTTCAAGATCGTCTGAGCCATCGCAGAGACCTGCCCGGTCCCAGGTCGGGTGCCGTGTCTCGCGCCCGGCTACGCGGCAGTCAGCAGTAATGACAGTAGGGTTCCTCCTCTGCTGCTCTTCCTCGCAGTCGCTCGGCTGGTAACTTCGCGAGGTGAACGACGCACCAAACGCGGAATTGATTGCCTCGGCCGCCGGCGTGCTCAAGCCTCACACGGTTCCTCGCTATGGCGAGCATCTCGTCCGCGATGGTGAACAGCATGGCCGCCGCATGGGCCATGTCGGGTGCACGCTGGTCACCGCCGCAGGCAACCGCTATTCCGGAGTATGCATCGACCTCGGAGGCGGGATCTGCGCCGAGCATGCAACGATCGCCGCCATGGTCACGGCTGGCGAGTATCAGATCGCCAAGATCGTCGCAGTGTGGCGGGATGAAGACGGCACGCTGTACGTGCTTCCGCCCTGCGGCCGCTGCCGCGAGTTCATCCGCCAGGTCGACCCCGCCAACATCAACACGCACGTCGTCACCGGCAGCGATTCAGTCCGCAGCCTGCGGGAGCTGCTGCCACTGCACGAATAGCCTGCACCCTTGCAGCCGTCCGTAGCCGCCGAGTAGGGACCCCTGCTCTTCCCCGTTTTCCTAGGCGCCGAATCCCTGGGAATGGTCGCCGGGTCAATGCTCGGCGTAGCCGACCGCGAAGCGCGCACGCGACGGGCACGGAAGCGTCCGAAGGCTTCATGAGCCCAGTGATCAAGTCGGCGGATACGCCATCTACCTGCAAGAACGCGAAGCGCCCCGAGCAGGACTCGAACCTGCGGCCTACTGCTTAGGAGGCAGTCGCTCTATCCACTGAGCTATCGGGGCATGCCCCCACCCGGTGGGGGCTGCGCCAAGCCTACCTGTTCGCGCCTCGGACTGCCGTAGCGTACCGGCGGCTAAGGCAGTTCGATCGGCAGCTTGAGGCCGTCGAGCGTCGTCGGGCACGGGCACGACCGCGTCTCCGGCAGCCCGGCGATCACCTGCAGCAACAGGCCGCGCAGCCTGGTCATGTTCCGCGCGAAGACCGCCATCACCTCCGCATGCGTGACGCCTTGGCCCTCGTCGACCCCGGCATCGGTATCGGTCACCAGCGACAGCGGCGTGTAGCACAGCGCCAGCTCCCTGGCGAGGACTGCTTCCGGATGCCCGGTCATGCCGACGATCGTCCAGCCCTGCGCCGCGTACCAGCGTGACTCGGCCCGGGTGGAGAACCGCGGCCCGTTGATCACTACCAGGGTCCCGCCGGTCACCGGCGGCCAGCCGGCCTCGTGCGCGGCGGCTGCCGCGGCCGCACGGCCGGCTGGGCAGTACGGGTCGGCGAACTGGACGTGCACCGCGCCACCCTCGGCGTAATAAGTATGCGCCCGGCCCGTGGTCCGGTCGACGAGCTGGTCGGGGATCACGAGCGTGCCGGCACCGTGCTCGGGTGTCAGCGACCCGACCGCGCTCGGGGCCAGCACCTGACGGACACCGACCGACCGCAACGCCCACAAGTTCGCCAGGTACGGGATGCGATGCGGCGGGTACTGGTGATCGCTGCCGTGCCTCGGCAGGAAGGCGACCGAGCGCCCGGCGACCGTACCGACCGTCAGCCGGTCGCTCGGCGGCCCGTACGGCGTCCGCACCTCGATCTCGGTCGCGTCGTCGAGAAACTTGTAGAAGCCTGAGCCGCCGATAACGCCGATGCTGGCCCGCCCGGTCACGGCGGTCAGGCGACCTTCGAGCTGGCGCCGGACGCCCCGGCCGCAGATCCCGTCCCCGCCTTGCCGGCCCCGTTCGCCGAGCCCCCGTTACCTGAACCGGAATTCGAGCCACCCCCCGAGCTGTCCGAGCTTGCCTTCGCCCCGGACTCAGACTTCGCTGCGGCATCCGACTTGCTGCCGTCAGAGCTATCCGACCCGGACGAGGCTCCGTCCCCGCCGGACTTACCGTTGCCGCCAGAGCTGCCGGAGCCGCCGGGAACGCTGCCGCTCCTGCTGTCGGTGCGGTAGAAGCCCGACCCCTTGAACACAATGCCTACCGGCGAGAACACCTTGCGCAACTTGCCGTCGCAGGCCGAGCAGACGGTCAGCGGATCGTCGCTGAAGCGCTGCACGACCTCAAGCCGATCCCCGCACTCAGTGCAGGCGTACTGGTACGTCGGCACGTGTCCTCCCAAGCGTTAGCACTCTTTACTGTCAACTGCTAAATCCTAGCAACGGCTAGCCGAGCCTGGTGATTCCTCGCTCCGGTTGCGCGACCGCCCGTACTCGCTGGTCATGCGGCCCCGTGGGCACTTCGTCCAGCAGTTCGCCGTCGTACAGCAGCGCGATCGTCGGCACCGCGGCACCGACCCTGGCCAGCGCCCGGTCGTAGCTGCCGCCGCCGCGCCCGAGCCGGCTGCCGCCGCGATCGACCGCGAGGGCCGGGACGATCACCAGGTCTGCGCTCGCGATCGCCGTGACCCCGCGGCGCGGCTGCGTCGGCTCCAGCAGGCCGTGCTCGCCAGCGGCCACCGAGCCGGGCCCCTCATAGGACGCCCAGTCCAGGTCGTTGTCGGCGAGCAGCACGGGCAGCAGCAGGTAGCTACCACGCTTCCACAGCGCGAAGATCAGGCCCGCCGTCTCAGGCTCGACACCGATCGAGGCATATGCCGCGATCGTCCCGGCCATCCCGACTTCGGGCATCCCGAGAACGGAATCACGCAACGCCCGGCCGGCGGCCACCCGGTCGGCTTTGCTCAGCCGCGCCCTGGCGGCCCGCAGATCCTTGCGCAGCAAGGACTTGCGCTCCGCCAGCGGTCCGCCTAGCCTGTCCAGGCCGGCCTGGGGCCGCGCTGCGACCTCCCCACTATCCGCCATGCCGTGCACGAGGTCCTCCCGCACAATCGTTAGGGTTTCAAGCATGGCTTACTCAGCAGCAGTCGCCAAGGCGGTCATCCCTGTGGCCGGCTTGGGCACCAGATTCCTGCCAGCTACCAAGGCAACGCCCAAGGTCATGCTGCCAGTCGTGGACAAGCCAGCGATCCAGTACGTCGTGGAAGAGGCGGCGAGTGCCGGCCTGCGCGACGTGCTCCTGATCACCGGGGACGGCCAGCAGTCCGTCGCCGACCACTTCGACCGGGCACCCGACCTCGAGGCCGCGCTGGCGGCGCGGGGCAACGAGCGCGCCCTGGCCGCCGTGCGCGCTCCCAGCGAACTGGCATCGGTGAGCTACGTACGCCAGGACTCGCCGCGCGGGCTCGGTCACGCCGTGCTCTGCGCGGCCGACCATGTCGGCAACGAGCCGTTCGCGGTGCTGCTCGGCGACGACCTGATCGGCATGGAGGACAACCTGCTGGCGCGCATGATCGATGCCAGGAAGCGGTACGGCGGCAGCATCATCGCGCTCATGGAGGTACCCGCCGACCAGGTGCCGGCGTACGGCTGCGCCGCGTTCAAGCCGACCGATGACCAGGACATCGTCGCCGTGACCGACCTGGTCGAGAAGCCGCAGCCGAACGAGGCGCCGTCGAACTGGATCGTGATCGGCCGGTACGTGTGCGACCCGTCGATCTTCTCCGTGCTGCGGCGGACCCCTGCGGGCCGGGGCGGCGAGATCCAGCTCACCGACGCGCTGCGGACGCTCGCCGTAGCCGACCGTGACCTGACCGGCGACGGCGGCGGCGTGCACGGCGTGCTGTTCCGCGGCCGCCGCTTTGACACCGGGAACAAGCAGGACTTCCTGCGCACCACGGTGGAGTTCGCCTGCGCCAGGCCCGACCTGGCGGAAGACTTCATACCCTGGCTCCGCGGGTTTCTCGACACGCTGCCGTAGTTCAGCCGGCGGCTCACCACGGCGAGCGCGATCACAGTCACAGACCGGACGGACGGGATCGGACGGGATCACAAAGTGCAGTCAGTCGAGAGCTACCGCAGCGAGATCTTCGCGGCGATTACCCCTCTTGAACCCGAGAACCTGCCGCTGACCGAGGCCGGCGGTGCCGTACTCGCCGCCGACGTGACGGCCAGCTGGCCGTTGCCCGGCTTCGACAACTCGGCCATGGACGGTTACGCGGTCCTCGCCGCCGATGTCGCCACCGCGGACGGACAGAGCCCGGTGACGCTCATCGTCGACTCGGAGGCAGCGGCCGGTGACACGGCCAGCCACACCGTCACGCCGGGCCGCTGCGTCAAGATCATGACCGGGGCGCTGCTGCCGACCGGCGCGGACGCCGTCATCCCGGTGGAGTGGACCGACGGCGGCAGCACCGCCGCCGACGGCACCCCGACGGTCCTGATCAGGCAGTCAGCCGAGAAAGGCACCGCGATCCGGCTGGCCGGAGGTGACGCCCGCCCGGGCGACCTGCTGCTCGCGGCAGGCACCAGGCTCGGTCCCGCCCAGATCGGGGTGCTCGCCGCGGCCGGCCACGGGACCGTCCAGGCTCGGCGCCGTCCCCGGGTCACCGTCATCTCCACCGGCAACGAACTGGCCGAGCCTGGCTCCGCCCTCGTCCCCGGCATGATCTGGGACTCGAACAGCTACATGCTGGCCGCCGCGGCCAGGCAGGCGGGCTGCGAGGTGACCAGGCACCCGACGCTGCGCGACGATCCGCAGGTCGTCCTGGCCGCGATCTCCCATGCGGCAGCCACCGCTGACCTGCTGATCACCAGCGGCGGGGTCAGCATGGGCGGTGAGCACGATGTCGTCAAGGCTGCGCTGACCAAGCTCGGCACGGTCACGTTCCGCAAGGTGGCGATGCAGCCGGGCATGCCGCAAGGATTCGGGCTGCTCGGTCCCAGCCGCACCCCCATCTTCACGCTGCCAGGCAACCCGGTATCGGCGTTCGTGTCGTTCCGCATCTTTGTCGAGCCCGCCCTTGGCGCGCTGCAAGGCCTTCCAGCACAACGGTCCGCGTCCAGCCGGGCTCGGCTCGCCGGGCCGGTCCGGTCGCCGGCCGGGAAGACGTCGTTCCTGCGCGGAACCCTGGACCAGGAAGGTGCCGCCGTCCACCCGCTGACTGGCCAGAACTCGCACCAGATCGCCTCGCTCGCCAAGGCCAACGCGCTGATCGTCGTTCCCGAGCAGGTGACGGACTTGCCCGCGGGCGAGGTCGTCGAGGTCCTGGAGTTGCCGTGACCGCGCGCTCCCCCGCTCATCCACACCACCTGCACCCAGATCACACGCGTCACTGGTTCGCGGCAGCGCGGCCGACGACGCGATGAAGCGGAGTTGCTATGAGTGAACGTCCGACACGGTCACCCGCCGACGAGACTGCCGCCTCGCCGGGGACGGCGGTGGACGAAGCCCTCGGCGCGGCCGCGGACCCGCTCGCGCCCGGGGACGTCGTCTCCCCCGCCACCGCCGTGGAGGAAGCCCTCGGCTCCGCGGCCGATCCGACGAAGACGCGGCAGCCGCCAGCCCAGGCCGCACCAGCCCAGGCCGCACCAGCCCAGTCAGCACTCACCCATCTCGACCCGGCCGGCCAGGCCAGGATGGTCGACGTCTCGGCCAAGGAAGTCACTGCCCGGAGCGCGACCGCCAGCGGCCTGGTCCGGCTCAGCCCCGCGGCCGTCGCCGCGCTGCGGGACGGCAACCTGCCCAAGGGCGACGCCCTCGCGGTCGCCAGGATCGCTGCCATCCAGGGCGCCAAGAAGACCCCGGACCTGATCCCGCTCTGCCACCCGATCGGCCTGCATTCGGTCAACGTCAGCCTGACGATCCGCGACGACGGCGTGCTGATCGAGGTGACCGCCCGCACCGCGGACCGCACCGGCGTGGAGATGGAAGCGCTCACGGCGGTGGCGGTCGGCGCGCTCGCGCTGATCGACATGGTCAAGGCGGTCGACCCGGCAGCCGTGATCACCGACGTCATGGTCGAGGAGAAGACCGGCGGCAAGACCGGGCACTGGAGCCGGCCGTGATCCGCGCGCTGGCGATCACGGTATCCAACCGGGCATCCGCCGGGATCTACCCCGACAAGTCAGGCCCGGTCCTGGCCGAACTGCTGCGTTCGGCCGGTTGCGAGACCGACGGCCCGATGGTGATCCCCGACGGCGCCGCGGTCGAGTCCGCGCTCAGGGACGCCGTCACCGCCGGGTACGACGTCGTGGTCACGACCGGAGGAACCGGGCTGACCCCGGGCGACCTGACGCCGGAGATGACCGGACTGGTGATCGACAGGCAGGTCCCCGGCATCGCCGAGGCGATCAGGGCGGCGGGCGTGAACGCCGGCGTTCCGACGGCGATGCTCTCGCGCGGACTGGCCGGGCTGGCCGGGACGACGCTGATCGTCAACCTCCCCGGCTCGACCGGCGGAGTACGGGACGGCATGTCGGTGCTGGGAGCCGTTATGAAACATGCGATCGAGCAGGCAGCAGGAGGCGATCACCCGCGCTCCGATGCCTGAGCCCGGCTCTCCGGCGGCCCGCGCGCGCCGCCGTGCGCCAGGCCGCCATCGCGCCACGAGCCGGCGGTGGTCGGGTTCAGGGCCGTCCAGATGGCATTTAACGCAGTCAAGGCGCGATGATAGGGAGATGGCATATGTGCGCGGCTGGCCGGCGACCCTGACCGAGCCTACTTTGCTCACCTCGCCGGTAATGCTGCGGCCGCTGGTCACCAGGGACGCGTCGGCCTGGCGCGGGACCAGAGTACGCAACGCCGAGTGGCTGCGGCCCTGGGAGCCCACCAACCCGGAGACGCCGCTATACCAGTCCAGCATCGGGCCTTATCTCGCCATGGTCAGGACCATGCGCCGGGAGGCCAGGCACGGGGTCACGCTGCCGTGGGTGATGACTTACGGCGGCAGGTTCGCCGGGCAGCTAACGATCGGCAACATCATCTGGGGCTCGGCCAGGACCGCGTCGGTCGGATACTGGATCGACCAGCAGTTCGCTGGCCTGGGCGTGACTCCTACTGCGCTGGCGATGGCGATGGACCACTGTTTCGCCGTGGTCGGCCTGCACCGGATCGAGGCGACGATCCGCCCGGAAAACCGGGCCAGCCGGCGGGTCGTGGAGAAACTGGGCTTCCACGAGGAAGGACTCAGGCGCCGGTGCCTGCACGTGGACGGCGCCTGGCGTGACCATATCTGCTACGCGATCACGGCGGAGGACGCCGCGGCGGGCCTGCTGCCGCGATGGCGGAGCACGGTCAGGGCCGCGCGGTCGCGAATCAGTCAGTAACCCGGCTGACGGGCGCGCCGGGCGCGCGGCGGCCGGGCGTTCGCTGCGCGGCCGGGCGGGTCAAGAAAGGGCCACACGACCTTAGCGAATACGTCAGGCGGATATTGATCTCGCGACACACCGGCCAGCCTCCTCGTCAATCATGAGGTGGGCGTTTACCGTGCGTGACGTGACCAGGTGCAGTTTTACTTCCGGCTGGCACCGGGGACGCCAGCCAGCCTGGCTCTCGCATGGACACGGGGGCGTCGTGTGAGCGACTCGATTCTCTACCTAGCCATCGTTGCCATCTGGGCGATCTTCCTGGTTCCCGCCTGGATCCGGCGGCCGAACGCCTCTCGTGGCGCGCCCGAGTCCGACCTCTCCGAGTCCGAGCTGTCCGAGTCCGAACTGTCGGGGTACGGAGACGGCGATGGCGGCGGGTACGGCGAGGCCGAGGTCGCGCCGGCTGCGGCGTATGAGACCGATGCTGAGGACGGCGCAGCCGCCAGGCCGGCCGCCCGCAGCCACGTCGAAGTCGGCAGTCGCGATCAGGAGTACGGTGACGACGTGCGGGAGTATGACGTCACTGGTCCGCGCCCCGGCGCTACGTCCGACACCAGGTCGGGTGCCCGGCGTGGCGACGGGCCGCCGGTCGCCGGGCCGTTGCCCGACGGGCCGTCGCAGAGCCGCGAGCAGATGATGCACGCTCGGCGGCGGATGCTCACCATCTTGACGACGCTGACTCTCATCACCGGCGCGTTCACCCTGGTCGGCTTGGTCCAGTGGTGGATCTGCGTGCCGCCCGCCGGGATGCTCGCCTTCTACGTGCTGCTGCTCCGCGAGATCGCCATGGCCGACGCGGAACTCGTCCGCAAGCGCCGCGCCTGGGAAGCGCGCGCCGCCCTGCGAGCAAGAGAGGCCAGGCAGCAGGCCTGGGCGGAAGATGCCGCCGCACCGACCGCCAAGATCATCGACATCTCCAGCCGGGTCGGCGACCAGCTCTACGACCAGTACGCCGACGCTGCGGTGCGCGCTGTCGGGGACTAGGCCGCGGCTTTCGTTTCTCGGTGTGCTCGTGCTCTCGACAGTTGAAGGTCGCGAGAGCTGGTGCCCGCACTGTCGGTAGCCGCGAGCGGAGCACCCCGAAGATTTGCTACGCTGGCTCCCGGTCTTGGGGCTGTAGCGCAGTCCGGTAGCGCACCTCGTTCGCATCGAGGGGGTCAGGGGTTCAAATCCCCTCAGCTCCACCACGACAGTCTTACTAGAATTCTGGCCACACAAAGCCAGGCCGAGGGTGATCGCAGATGCCTTCTTGCCGTCCCCGGCAGAAGAAGTAGAAGTACACCACGCCGTGTCGGCCTTGCGCCCGCTGCACGATGAAGCGCCGCTGGCAGCGGTCGCACCACAGCAGGCCTTTGAGGTAGTGGTGATCGGTGCGGTACCGGGTGCCCGCTCCGGAGTGCGTGTCGAGCAGCCGCTGTACCCGCTCGAACAGCTCTGGGGTGACCAGCGCTTCGTGGCGTCCGGGGTGCTCGATGCCCTTGTAGATGACGTAGCCCAGGTTGTAGCGATCCCGCAGGAGCTTCTGAGTGGTCTGGCTGGATACCGGTGCGTTGGTGCCGGGCATGCGCAGGCCAGCTTCGGTCAGTTTGGCCTGCAAGCTCTCGGTGGTGTACTCGCCAGTGGCGAACAGCTCAAAGGCCAGGGTGACGAACTGTCGTCGCCTGGGTCGGGCTCGATAGTGCGGATCTCACGGCCATCAACACGCTTCCGGACATTCAGGTAGCCGAGCTTGGCTCGTCCGTTGGTGCCGCCGTTCTTGGCCTTGTTGAGCATCTTGATACGGATGTCCTCGCCGTTCTGGCGGACCTGAACTTCGTTGACGACATCGGCGATGGCCTTCATGGCGTCGGCCCAGATGCCCTCGCCGAAGTCTTCCTTGGCCGAGATGAGCGTCACGCCCAGGGTCTTGAACTGGCGTTCGGTCAGCACCGCGTCCCCGAAGTTGCGGAAGGCCCGGCTGCGCATGTAGATGATCACGCAGTCCACGTCGCGCTGTTCCATGATCCGTTTGAGCATGGCCCGGAACACCGGGCGCTTCTCCACGGTCTGCGCCGACGTGCCGGGCTCAACGTACTCGCCGACGTTGACCAGGCCGAGTGCTTTCTCCCGGGCCTGGCAGACCTTGCGCTGGGTGTCGATGGAGTTGCCGTCAGGGTCGATGTCGGCGTCGGTGTCCATTTGCCGCTTTGATGAGACTCACAGGTAGCGGACACATCGCTTGACCGGCGCTGTCTCGGTGTCCTGTTCAGCGTGCTCGGCTGTGCTGGTCATGCTTCGCCTCCTTCCTCCTTGTCGGTTACGCGGCTACTTCAGTAGCCAAGACCCGGGGCGATGCGGTGCGGAAGTAACGGGTCACGTCGTAGCTGGTAGGTGCGGCCGGGCAGCGTCGCTGCCGGTCAGTCAGCCTGAGCTGTTGCAGGCGCAGCGACATGGCAGCCGGGGACACGCGGAAGCGCGCGGCCAGCTCGTCGATGTCTTGCAGGCACAGTTTCTCGGCCTGCGGGTTCTCTCGCTCCGGGGCGTGCGGGTAGAGCGTGAGGGTTATTCAAAACTAACGTAAATGATTTTCGGATTGCCGTTCTAAATTTTCCGAATAAGGCGATTTAAGCTCGGCGTGTCATCGCAAGAAACAACGGTTCCCCCGGAATACTTTGAGAGTTCACTCCACTGAATTCTCAAGCCCGGGAGAACCGTTGCGTTACTATCGTACTACAGGCCTGATGCCCTCGCAGATGCAGGAGCTTGTCC
>DATLSX010000045.1:0-6525 GCA_035533915.1 Streptosporangiaceae bacterium | reverse complement strand
GTACGGGCTGGCCTCCTCGGTGTGGACCAGGGACCACGGCCGCGCGATGCGGATGGCCCGGCGGCTCGACTTCGGCTGCGTGTGGATCAACACCCACATCCCGCTGGTCGCCGAGATGCCGCACGGCGGGTTCAAGCACTCAGGCTACGGCAAGGACCTGTCCATGTACGGGTTCGAGGACTACACGCGGATCAAGCACGTGATGTCCTCGCTCGACTGAGCCGGGCATGTCACCGCAATCCGCCCCCCGGCGCTAGAGTGCCGCCGGGGGGCTGGAGGTTTGCGATGGCTGACGGCGGGTTGCCGGCGGACGGCCCGGCACAGGTCGGGCCGGTGCGGCTGCCGGCCGGCCGGCGGATCACCGGCCAGGGCCGGCCGGTCGTGTGGGCCACCGACGAGCCGGTTCCCGGCGCGGGACTGGCCTGGTCCGCCCTGGCCGGCGTGCACCCGCAGACGCACCTGGTGCCGATCCTGCTGAGCGGCCTGCAGGGGCAGCCGAGCCGGCCGTGGGACGACGGCGAGTTCCTCCCGCCTGCCGACATCACCGAGCTCGACCGCATGGACGCGGCGGGCGTGCTCGCGTCCGGCTGGGCGGACTCCATGCCCGGTGAGGAGGAGCAGGAGGACGAGGATACCCAGGCCTGGTTCGCGGCGGCGCTGGCGCCGTACGGCATACGGTTCCCCGGGCTGGCTCCCGCCTGCTCCGAACAGCTGGACACGGCCCGGGTGCGGGACACCCTGGCCGCCCTGGAGCCCGCCCGGGTGGGCCTGGTGGACGCGGGCCGCCCGGCGGATGTGCTGGCGCTGATCGGCTGGGGCGGCGCGGTCAACCGCTACCAGACACCGCTGCCGATCGCCGCGGTGCTGCGCTCCTGGGAGGCCCGGTTCGCCGCCCGGCTGCTGGAAGTCGGCTTCGCCGACATCCGGCTGCTCGTGGAACGGCCACCAGCCAGCACCGCTGCCGCGCAGGCCGTCGCCGCCGAGCACTACGCACTCGGTGACGAGTGCGGCGGCCACACCGGCCAGGCCCTGACCACGATCGCGGAGATCGCCCCGGCCCTGGTCAACGCGCCCATCTGGTCGTTCTGGTGGGACTGAGAGCGCCCCTGCACCGGGACGGCCCGGGAGCAGCCGAACTGCTGGGCGCCCTGATGGCGCTGACCGACTGGCTGACCCCCCGCCCGGCCCGCCGCGGCGGGTCATGGTGCCCGACGTCCGAGGGCTGTTCTACAGCGTGTGCCTGGAGACGGTGGGCAAGCTGGGCCTGCGCGTCACCGCGATCCGGCTGACCGAGCATCCGATGCCGGTAGACGGCCTGGTGGTGGACCAGCCTCCCGCCCACCGGCGAAGGTGCGCCGGTCCGGTGAGATCACCGTTCACGTGTGGCATCCGCCAGCGGAGTAGCAGGTATCCTCTCTTGCATAGACGCTGATCCCCCATCGAGTTCGCGCCTGCCTTTGGTAGAATTCGCCCGCCAGGCGCGGGATCTGGTTGAGCTGGGACTGCGGACTCCGAGAAAGCGTTTTCTCAGTTCCGGCAGCACTCGGCTGGTACCGCCAGTAGACAGCAGGTTTCAGCTAGACCAGGTCTTGCTGCATACCGGCACCGTTCCCCCAGAGATCCGCATCATTTTCCGGTGGGCCGGAGCACCGACGCTGTTCGGCGTCCGTGAAGAGGTAGAGCAGGCCGATGATGAAGAGCACGGACTAGGCGCGACCACTCCTGAGGAATTCGCCTACTTGATCATTGTGTCGCTTGAAGAGAACCTGCTGGCACTGGGCTATGGTATCGAGAACGCGGCCCGGGAGCCTGAGGGCAATGTGACCTGGCTCCGCTGGAAGATCGGTGAACCTGGGCCTGACCCGCTTTAGGCCGAAGTTACGGCTGGTTTGGATGCCGAGACCGCCGCTGGCCTGCTTTTTCGCCGATGCCTGCGATGGCTGTCCTGGCTACTTTCGCAGGGTGAGCGGGATCGGTGTGCCGATGAGGTCGAAGGCCTGTCGCTGTTCGGGGGTGGGCTCGGTGAGGACGGGGACTTCTGCTGGCGTGCCGGCGAACAGGACCTGGTTGCGGGTGAGGGTGGCGAGGTGGGCGAGCAGTCCGCGGAAGCTGCGGTAGGGCCGGCCATCCTGGTCATGCTGGCGGGATGCCTTGGTGTCGGCGGATGCCGAGCGGCGGGCTGGCGTGACGGGGTTCGCCTGCACGGGCGGTTCCTCGTCGGTGTAGGTCAGCGGCGCCCAGGCCTGGCGCAGGTGCCAGGTGAGGTAGGCGGCGAGCATGCAGATCAGCACGTGGCCACGGACGCGCTTTTCCAGGCGGTGGAAGACGGGCCGGAGGTCGAGGTCGTCGGATTTGATGTGGCGGAAGTCCCGTTCAACGTGCTTGAGGTTCTTGTAGGCGGTGACCGCGCCGGCGGCGTCGAGGGTCTCGGCGGGGACGGGGGTGCGGATGACGTAGATCCCGTCCAGGGCGGCTTCCCCGGCGATCTGGTCCTGGCGCCGCTCGACGGTGAGGCTGGTATCGGTGATGGTGACGTCGAGGTGCTTGGCCATCTTGTATTTCCCGATGACCTTGCCGACGGCGGTGCCGATCGCGGCTGCGCCGGCGAGCCGGCCGGCCCGGACGCGGGCGATGAGAGGGGCGAGGAGCTTCTCGGTGGCGGCGAGCAGGGCTTCCCGCTTGCGGGCGCGTTCCTCGGCCAGGGCGGGGTTCCGGCAGGCGACCAGCCGCTCGCCGGGGAAATCGTCAGAGGTGATCTCGGCGAGGTCCTGCTCGTCGAACAGGGACAGCTGGAGCGGCCCGTCGTCGGCCATGAGCTTGCGGATCTGGGGTGAGCGCAGCGCGGTGATCCACGCGTACTTGCCGTCGAGCTCGCGGAGGGCGTCGATGCGGGCGGTGGTGATCATGCCGCGGTCGCCGGCCATGACCATCTTCCGCAGCCCGAACCCGTTGCGCACGACCTCGGCGATCTCGGTGAACGCGGCCGGGTCGGCGGTGCTTCCCCCGAACACGCGGACCGCGACCGGCCGGCCTTCGGGATCGGTGAGCAGCCCGTACTCGATCTGCACCTTGCCCTTCTTGCCGTCCCGGGAGTAGCCGCGCTCGCCGAGCGGGCAGTGCGTGCCCTCCAGCCACGAGCTCGACAGGTCGAACAGCGCCATCCGCTGCGGGTTGACCGCCGGGGCGAGGTGGCGGCGGGCGAGCCCCTTCTCGATGGTGTCCTGCCGGGCCTGCAGCCAGTCCATCGCCGCGTACACGTCGTCGGTCGTCGCCGCCTCGATGCCCAGGTCGGGGCCGAGCGTCGTGTCGGCCCACCAGGCGAGGGCGGGCAGCTTCGAGCCCGGATGCGCGACGCGGGAGATGATGAGGGCGAGGGCGAGGTCGCGCTGCGGGCAGGCCGGGCCGAGCAGCCTCGGGAGCCCCAGTTTCGAGGCCATCGCGCAGGCGGCGGCGACGTGGCCGTGCGGCAGCGACCGGGCGATCGTCACCGCCGGGGCGCCCTGCGCGGCGGCGATGGCATCGCCCCTGAGCGCGGCCTCGACCGTGTCGACCACGTGGGCGGGGAGCTTCGTCAGGTTCGCGAGGGTCTCGTGCTTCACCTTGCCGTCTTCGCGGTAGGTGCGGCGCAGCAGCCGGGACTCGTACTCCCGCCGCTGCCCCTGCTTGTCAGTGTGCGAGCTCTTGATCCTGGCCACGTGCATCGCCGTCGGCTGTTCCAGCATTACCCCAGCCTAACAGCGTGCAGCCGGGAAACCGTGGCGACACGCCAAGATTTTCCTGGCTACATCCAAAGGCCGCCGGGCGGCTCGCGTGCCTGGTCAGGCACGAGATTCCTACTCGGAGAGCCCGTAACTTCGGTTTAGGGTGTCAGACCTGGACCTGTGCCCCGCGGAGTGCGTGGTGGGTGTATTGCTGACCGACTGCTACACCTGCTCGCCAGGCGTAAACGACTGGTATGCGGTTATTATCCCCTTCATCCTGCCGTCGGACATGTGTGCCCACTGGACTACCACACGGAACGTATAAGTACCCCATGGGTCATCGCTCAAGGTATCAAAGTAGTAAGTGACCGACGTCCCAGCGACATCATGGCGGTTATAGTTCAGAAGAGTATTCCGCACGTGCGCCTCAAAAGCGAGATTCCAGGGGCCATGCTTGGCATTTATCTTCAGATAGCCATAACCGCTCACATAACCGCACCGAAGCACGACTCTCCGACTGCTTGCTTTCTTGTCGTACTCGTGAACAATCTGTAGTCTAGACTGCCCCCTGCAGTATGAATCGTAAATACCAGTGAGCCCTGTGGGATCGATTTCGGAGATAGGGTTGCCATTGGCGTATCCGTAGGGTTCATATGTCTGGCTGACGTCCGGGTCAACGGAAATGAACTGACCGGTTACTGGATCATAGTAGCGGTCGATGAGATAGATCAGCCCGTTTGGGTCGGTGTAACCGCTAGCAAAGCCAAACGGAGTAGTCGCAGTAAGCCCACCAGCGGTTTCGGGATTGCCCCATGCGTCGTAGTTCGTAGTGCCGGTCAAGGTGCCAGAGGAGTCCACCGTGCCGCGGACCGACCCGAGCCGGTCGGGGATCAGGTATGTGCTGACACCGGTGGAAAGGTTCACCTGCTCGGCCGGGGCGTTCCCGTCCCCATAGATGTAGGCGCTGGACGAGTCCATGATCAGCTGCGGGATCCGCCGTACGGTGTCCCACACATATCCTTGAGTGACCGCTGACTTGCCAGATGGGGTAATGGTGGACGAGGCACGCATGCCGTTGCCGTCATAGGCGGCTGCGGTCATGTCCGCCATGCTGTCGTTGTAAGTAGCGAGCTGCATGGCGCCGTTCCACGTTCCCACCGAGAGTGTCGTGGAGCCCTGGCTGGCGGTGAGCTGCTCCCCGTCGGCGTTATATGTGTAGCTGGTGGTTGTCCCCGACAGTGTTGAGGATGTGAGCTCCCCAGATTTGTCGTAGGTCCCGGCCGCGCCGACCGGCAGAGTGGTCAAGTTGGTGGAGGCGTCGAACGAGTAGGCCATCGCCGACCCGGTACCCGGTGTCATGGAGGTAACCCGGCCCTTGGCGTCGTAGGTATAAACAGCCGGGGACTGCGGCGAGGACGGGGTGTCGGTTTCGGTGAGGATGGTGCCCGAAGGCGCGCTCGCGTAGCTGAAGCTCTGCAGGGTGGTCGGGCCGTTCTGCAGACTGACCGACGACGGGGCGCTGGTCTGGTCGTAACTTGTGCTGATCGTATCGCCCGTAGAGCCCAATGTCGCGGCCGTTGGCAGACCTTCGCCGTTGTTGGTGATGGAAATCTGGTGGCCGGTGAAGTCGGTGACCGAGTTCAGCACATCGGCGTGGTTATATCCATAGGCCACGGTGCTAGTGGTGGCCCAGGTCGCCGATGCCGGCAGCGGGTAGGTCAGGGCAGTAAGGTTCCCGCCCGCGTCATATCCATAACCGATTTCCTGCCCTGCTCCGTTGGTCGCTGACGTCAGCTCCCCGAACGGGTCATACACATAATTCGACGACCCAGTAGCGTCGGTCATCGCAGTCTTGTGCCCATTGGCATCATAGGTATACGAGACCGAATGTGCCGATGATCCAGAGTAACTGATGCTGGCCTTCCAGTTGCTAGGGGTATAGGTCCAGGTAGTGGTGATACCGTTCGGGTCGGCGCTGGTCAGGGTGTTCCCCGCAGCGTCATAGGTGTAGGTGGTCGTCGCCCCGCTCGGCGCGGCAGTGGTGGCCGGCGTGGTCGCCGACACCAGCTCGGCCGCGGAATCATAACTACTGGTGGCCTGGTAAGCCGCCTGAGCAGGATAGGAACTGGAACTCACCACCCATGGCGAGGCGATTTCACAGGCCGCGGTTCCGGATGTGTTCCCGTCCGGGTATACGACCGAGGTCCGGTCGCCGTTCGGGTCGTAGCAGTAGCTGGTAGTGGAGGCGGCCGAGGTGCCATATCCACTGGTGCTCGAGATGAGCCGCCCGACGGCATCGTAGGTGTCACGGGTGACCTGGTTCGACGCGCCCTGCGCGTTGCTGTTCGGTGGCGCGGTGGTCTGGATCAGGTTGTCCGCGCCGTCGTAGGTGCTGGTGGTGGTCTCGTATCCGGTCTGCCCGGCCGGTGCTGGGGTAGTGATGGCGGTCTGGTTGCCGTCCACGTCGTAGGTGTAGGCGGTGGCGTCAGCGGCGAGCCGGTGGCTGGCGGCATACCCGGACGGGTAGCTAGTGGGGCATGACGCTGGGGTAAGGCCGTTCGCAGCGACGCCGTCTGGGGGAACGGTCTGGGTAACATTGCCGCCGCCGTCATAGCAGGTGAGGGTGGCGTTCCCCAGCGGGTCGGTGACCAGCGTCGCCTCGTCGTCGGCGTTGTAGGTCGTCGTCGTGGTGTAGCCGCGGGCATCTTGCACCGTGGTCTGGTTGCCGTTGGCGTCGTACCCGTAGCTGGTGGCGCGCGGGGTGACGGTCGCACCGGACCCACCAGCCTGGGTGACCGTGGTCTGCTGCCCGTCGGGGTCGTAG
>DATLSX010000044.1:0-2738 GCA_035533915.1 Streptosporangiaceae bacterium | reverse complement strand
CCGTCGAGCCCGGACGGCTGCCGTCGCGTCCTCCGCGAGTCACAGGAAGTGCCACAGCGGGTTGCCGAAGGAAGCTACCTCCCAGCCGCCAAGAAAAACGGTGCCTGGTCGTTATGCGCCACTACCCGGCGCTACGCTGGCGTCTGCGTGCACCACACGTGAACAGGGGCGCCAGCGGCATGCAGCCGGCGCCCCTGTCCTGTCCCTGGCGGCTTGTGCTATCCGCGTCTGGCGGGGTCGTGCTGTTCCTGCCAGCGCGATAGCGCCTCGATCGAGGGCCGCGCATACCTGGCCAGACTCGCCACGGACGTGTGCCCAGACTTCCTCATCAGCAGTGGCGTGCTCATGCCCGCTTCGGCGTCGTGGGTCAGCGCCGAGTGCCGCAGCTGTGCAGGGTCTTGCCGCCGGACGCAGCTTTGAACAGGTCCTCGGCCTGCCGGTAGGACAGCCGGGCCCGGCCGGGTGGCTCCAGCCTGCCGGCTGCGGGATGGTCTGCGCGTGGCTGGTGCAAGGGAACCAGTAGGTCTGCGTGATCCCCGACGACTGGTTGGTCATCTGCTGGCTGCACACGGCGCTGTAGGCCGAGAGCGGGTCAGTCGGCACGGTCAGCGTCGCCACCTGGTTGCTCAGGTACGTCTCCCGCTGGCTTACCGAGCGCAGCATTGCCTCGTCGTGGCGGATCTGCCGTGCCAGCCTCGGTGAAGCCGTACACCGTCCCTGCGGTGCCCAGCGCCAGCGCCAGCACCGCCACGACGGCAACTGCGATCTTCTCATGGGCTCTCCTGGTGAGGTCATCGGTCTGGAAGGGCTGGGGGTCCTAGCCGAACGGGGTCCCGTGGATCGTCGGCGTTAGGGCCCTCCGCTGAATTACGCGGGTTTGTCCGAGACGGATGCCTATCGTGTGTGGTATGGCGACGGTTGAGGTTGATGAGGATCGTTTCGCGGCCATGCTGGCGGAGCTGAAGCCGCATCTGGATGAGCGGCAGTGGCGGCTGACGCTGGGGGCGCAGGCGCGGGCGCTGGGCCGGGGCGGGATCAGCCGGGTGGCCGCTTTGACCAGGTCGCATCCGGACACGGTGTCGCGGGGTGCGCGCGAGCTGGAGCAGGGCATCGAGCCGGGCGGGCGGGTGCGTCAGGCGGGCGCGGGCCGGCCGTCGGCAACCGACCTCGATCCGGGACTGGTGGATGCGCTGCGGGCGCTGGTGGAGCCGGAGACGCGCGGAGACCCGATGCAGCCGCTGGTGTGGACGACCAAGTCGACGGGGAACCTGGCCGGTGAGCTGGGCAAGGCGGGACGGCCGGTCAGCGCGGACACCGTGGGCCGGCTGCTGAAGGACCGGCTGGGCTACAGCTTGCAGGGCAACGCCAAGACAATCGAGGGCAAGCAGCACCCGGACCGCGACGCCCAGTTCCGGTACATCAATGACCTGGTGACGTGGTGCCTGGCGGCCGGTATCCCGGTGATCTCCATCGATTGCAAGAAAAAGGAACTGGTCGGCAACTTCAAGAACGGCGGCGCGGAGTGGGAGCCGAAAGGCTCGCCGCGGCAGGTCAACGACCATGACTTCGCCGACAAGCAGCTCGGCAAGGTCGCCCCGTACGGGATCTACGATGTGGCCGCCAACACCGGGTGGGTGAACGTCGGCGTCGACCACGAGACGGCGGCGTTCGCGGTGGAGTCCATCCGCCGCTGGTGGAAGGCGGCCGGCGCCCGGGCCTACCCAGGCGCCCGCCAGCTGCTCATCACCGCGGACTGCGGCGGTTCCAACGGCAACCGCCGCAGGCTGTGGAAGGTGGAACTGGCTCGGCTCGCCACCGAGCTCGGGATCGAGATCACCGTCGTCCACCTGCCCCCGGGCGCCAGCAAGTGGAACAAAATCGAGCACCGGCTGTTCTCGGCGATCTCGATGAACTGGCGGGGCCGTCCGCTGGCGAGCCATCAGGTGATCCTGGAGACCATCCGCGCCACCACCACCCGCACCGGGCTGACAGTGCAGGCAGAACTGGACACCGGCAGCTACCCGACCGGCATCGAGGTCACCAAGAAGCAGATGAAAGACCTGGAAGCCCAGGTCATCACCCCGCACCAGTTCCACGCGGACTGGAATTACACCATCGCGCCCGGGTACCTCGGCCCCGATCGCGACACGCCCGGTATAACATAGTTAATTTTGCGGAGAGCCCTTAGCTCGCCTGATGGCGAGTGAAGTAGCTCGTGTGCTCACTGTCATCATCCCAGTAGCGGTAGCGGGCCTTGAGCAGGGCCTCGATGGCGTCGAAGTCTGGGGTGTCTTGGTTGACCTCCAACCCCCAGAATTTCGCGACAGTGGCCGTTACGAGCCCGAGATGCGCCGTTCCGCCGGAACCCGCGTACTCCAGGTAGTCGGCAAGCAGCCGGGCGCCAGCCTTGGTGACCCGGTCCGGGTCGACGTCGCGGCTGGAGAACGAGCTGACCAGGGTGAGCCGGTGCTTGGCCCGGGTCGCGGCCACGTTCAGCCTGCGCTCGCCCCCGTCGCGGAGCAGCGGCGCCCACTGGTAGCGCATCCGGCCATTTGCTGCCGGTCGACCAGCCGGCGGTACAGGTCGCCGACGTCCGGGTCGGCCGCGCGCTGCGCGAGGTCCAGGCTGTGGCCGAGGTCGCGGGCGATCCACAGCCGGTCGCGGGTGCACCGCCTGTCTGCTCGGCCATGCGACCTCTCCTTCGCGGGACGGTACGAGATGGCCTAAGTTGCGGCGGC
>DATLSX010000043.1:0-7096 GCA_035533915.1 Streptosporangiaceae bacterium | reverse complement strand
GTGTCCATTCAGGGGTGTCTGCCACCTGGGGTTTTACGCTGCGAGCAGGTCACCGGCGGGGAGCGGCGGGAGCCAGGGTTTGCCGGCCAGGGCGGTGCTGACGGCGTCGAGGGCGGTGTGTCCGTGGGCGGTGGCGGAGTCGAGGTAGCCGCGGATCCGGCACCAGCGGGCGAGGGTGTGCTGGGTGTGCCAGTACCCGGAGACGGCCTGGTGGCGTTTAGCGGCTTTAGCGCCGCGCTCGCTGACGTTATTGGTCCACTCGACGGCGGGCTGGCTGGTGAACAGCCATACCTGGCCGGCGTAGCCGTGCAGCCAGGAGCCGAGCGCGTAGCCGGGGTGGTTGCCGTCGTGCCAGTCCCGGTGCCGGTTGTGGGTGATCCCGAAGGAGACGGCCTCGTCGTAGCGTGCCCGCAGGTCCTTGATGGCCTGCGGGTCAGGCGGTTTCCCTCGTGACCGGGCGTCTTCGCAGGCCAGGTGGGCCTGGCGGAGGATGATGATCACGTCTTCTGCCCAGGACTGCAGGCTGCCGGGGCCGAGCTTGCTGACCGCGCGGCAGCGGCGGATCACGTGCGCCGCGCACTGCTGGATGCCGGCCAGATCGCCGAGCATCTGCTGGCAGGCGGTGTACCCGTCGGTGATCAGGATGCCGGTGAAGAACGACAAGATCGCGGTGATCGCCGCAGCGCGCCGCGAGCTCATGGCCCGCAGCCAGGTCAGCTTCCCGCCGGGCGGCCGGACGATCAGCACGTGCGGCGCACCCTCTTCCGGTTCCCCGGTCTCCGGATCGGCATCGCGGGTCAGCACGTTGACCGGGGTCTCGTCCGCGCCGAGCACCGGCTCGTCCGCGAGGGCGGCCTGCATCGCGTCGTCGAACCCGGCGGCCTGCAGTATCTCGTCCAGCCGGGCGCTGGCCCGGTCCACGAACCCCGGGGAGACCGGCATGCCTAGCAGCATCGCGATCAGGCGGGCGGCACGCTCGGACGGCACGTTCCCGTACCCGCTCAGCAGCACCGCCGCCGCGTTGATCCCCGGCCCGTAAGAGATGGTCCCCGGGTGCGCGCCCGGCGGGGCATCCGCGGTGGTGAGCTTCCCGCAGCACGGGCACGGCAGCGACGGCAGCAGCCACTCCGTCACCCACCGGGAGATCCGCACGTCCCAGACCTGCGCCCACTTCGAGCCCGCGGGCCTCACTCCGGCCAGGGCCGCCCCGCACCCCGAGCACTCCGCCGACGGATCCGCGGTCTTCCGCTCATCCGGCTCGGGATCCCGGGACAAGCCGGCACCGCGGTGCCCAGGCTGCCCGCCGCGCTTGCGGTCCCTGCGCCGCTCACGCTCGGAGGCGTCCCGGGCCCGGCGCTCGGCCTTACGCCGCTCTTTGGCCCCGATCGGCTCCTTCGAACTCGGCGTCCCCGAGTTGCTGCTGTCCATGCCCAGCCGGCGTTCCAGTTCCGCGATCCGCAGCTCAAACCGCCGTTCCCGCCCCAGCCCCGCCGACAGCTCCGCCCGCAGCACCGTGATCTCAGTGTCCTTCGCCTCCACCACGGCCCGCAGCCGGGCCAGCAGCTCACGCTGCTCTCCGGCACCGCCAGGCAGATCGGGCTCATCGGACACAAGCCGCAAGCTTGTTCAACCTGAACTGCAACCTCAAGCACCCGCTACGGCGTGTCGCGCAGCACGGTCACCCCGCAACCCCCTGAATGGACACGGCTCATGACCAGGCGCGGATCCCGGCCCTGGGCTAAAAATGGTGAGACCCAGGCAGTAATGGGCCGGAATCACTGAGACAAGGCCGACTTACCGGAGACGGGACATCAAGCCGTCACAAAATCCCGGCACTGCCACCAGGGTGGGGCCAGATCAACCCGTCAGGGTGGGGCCCAAACAAACCGTCCTAGCCACCGGGTGTCCGGTGACATGTAAGTCGGCCCGTTGCCAATTAGTGCGGCCCGTTCGCTGGTTTTGCCACTAGAGTTGATCCTGGTGGTTAATTCGCGACATGTAGCCGGGCTTCCCGGTTCTGATCGGCGCCCGGGTCCATGATCTGATCCTGCGGTCGTCCTTCCCTCTTCGTCCCGGCCGCAGAATCGGGTATGCCGTGTGCGTGCAGCCTGTCGCGTGGCCGGAGCCGGATCCGCTGATCGCTGCGGCGATCGGGGCTAAGTATCCGGGGAAGCGGCCGCGGCCGCTGGCGGTGCTGATCCGCGACCGGCTGGGCCAGTGGCTGGCGGATGAGGATTTCGCGGCCGCGTTCGGGTCCCGGGGCCGTCCGGGCTGGTCCCCGTCGCGGCTGGCGCTGGTGACGGTGCTGCAGCGGGCGGAGAAGCTGACCGACCGGCAGGCGGCCGAGGCGGTGCGGACCCGGATGGACTGGCAGTACCTGCTCGGCCTGCCGATTGACGATCCGGGCTTCGACCACTCGATCTTGAGTGAGTTCCGGGGCAAGGTGGCCGATGCCGGGCTGGAGCAGGTGGCGCTGGACGCGCTGCTGGCCCGGCTGGCCACGGACGGGCTGATCACGGGGGGCGGCAAGCAGCGCACCGACTCCACGCATGTGGTCGCGGCGGTGGCGGCGCTGAACCGGCTGGAGCTGGCCGGGGAAAGCGTGCGCGCCGCGCTGGAGGCGCTGACGGCAGCGCACCCGGCCTGGGTGGAACAGCGGATCTGCGTGCCCGATTTCGCCCGCCGCTACGGCACCCCGATGACCTCCTGGCGGTCCCCGGCCAGCCAGTCCCAGCGGGATGAGCTGGCGATCGCTTACGCCCGCGACGGGTATGCGCTGCTGGAGGCGGTCTACGACAGCTCCTCCCCGGCCTGGCTGCGCGAGCTTCCCGCGGTGGAGGTGCTGCGCCGGGTGCTGCTGCAGAACTACACGCGCACCATTACCGGCGGGCGGGAGGTGATCAGACGGCGGGAGAAGGAGCCTGAGGGCGACGGTCTCCCGCCTGGCCATGCCCGGATCGCCTCACCCTATGATCTGGACGCCCGGTGGGGTGCCAAGCGGGACACCTTCTGGCTGGGTTACAAGCTGCACGCCACCGAGACCTGCGATGATCCCCCGCCGTGCACCTGCGGCCCTGATGCCGCGCCGCCGGCCACCGCCGGCGGCCGGGGCCATGCCAGAGGCTGCGCGCAGCTGGTGTTCCCGAACCTGATCACCCACGTGGCCACCACCGACGCCACCGTGACGGACAACCAGATGACCGACGCCATCCACGGCGGCCTGGCGGAAAGGAACCTGGCCCCGGGACGGCACTACCTCGACTCGGGGTACCTCAGCGCCGCCTTGGTGGTCTCCGCGCGGAGGACCCGGGGCGTCGCGCTGATCGGGCCGCTGCTCGCCGACACCTCCGCCCAGGCCCGCGCCGGCCACGGTTATGCCCGCGCCCACTTCACCGCCGACTACGACCGCCAGATCCTCACCTGCCCGCAAGGCAAGACATCGGCGTCCTGGACGCCGTGCACCCAGCACGGCAGGGGCGCGATCGTGGCCACCTTCTCTCCCGGCGACTGCGGCCCCTGCCCGGCCCGCAGCCTATGCACCACCGGGAAACGACGCCAGGTCACGGTGCTGCCTCGCGACCTGGCCCAGGCCCAGGCCGCCGCCCGCGCCGCGGAAACCACGACCGACTTCCAGGCCGACTACGCACGCCGCGCCGGCGTCGAGGGCACCATGCACCAGGCCGCCAGCCACGGCGCGCGGCGCGCCCGCTACCGCGGCCTGCCGAAAACCCGCCTCGACCACATATACATGGCCTGCGCGCTCAACCTGCTCCGGCTGGAAGCATTCTGGACCGGCACCCCGCTGGACCGGCAGCGAACCAGCCACCTGGCACGCCTCGAACTCGGCCTCGCCGCATGACCCAGAATTAACCACCAGGATCAGAGTTGGCCCGTTCATGATCCTTGCGACGGCTGGGCGGACGGGTGACGGGTGCTGCTGTCGCGGCGGCGGATGATGCTGCGGATGCGCGGTTCGTGCTGGAGTTCCAGGCTGCCGGCGGCGCCTGGCGGCGCGAGCCGCTGTTGTCATGCTGCGGCGTGCGGTTCGAGGATGCGCTGCCGGCCCGCCCGTTCCGGTTCGGGAAAGGGCTGCGGAGCTTCGCGGGCTGGTGGTATTTCGCGACGACGGGGGCTCATGTCGGGTTCGAGTCGTGGCTGGAGCGTGATCACCTGATGCTGATGGATTTCGACCCGGCCGTGCGGGGGGTGTCGTCACAGCCGTTCTGGCTGCGCTGGCGCGACGGGGACGGCCGGGTGCGCCGGCACGCGCCGGATTTCTTCGCCCGCCGGGATGACGGGACCGGGGTCGTGGTCGATGTCCGTCCGGATGACCGGATCCCTGCCCGGGACGCGGAGACGTTCGCGGTGACCGCGGTGGCGTGCGAGACGGCGGGCTGGGAGTACCGGCGGCGCGGGGATCTTGATCCGGTGCTGATAGCGAACTTGCGGTGGCTGTCTCGTTACCGGCAGCGGCGGTGCCTGGTGCCGGGGATCGCCGCGGTGCTGCTGGAAGCGTTCGCCGGCGGGCGGGGCCTGTTCGAGGGGGCGGAGGCGAGCGGGGACCGGCTGCGGGTGCTGCCGGTGCTGTTCCACCTGATGTGGCAGCGGCAGCTGACCGCCGACCTGGAGGCCGGGCCGCTGAGTGCGTCGACCGTCGTCCGCACGGGCGGGCCGCGGTGAGGCGGCGCCGGGTCGGGATCGGCGACCGGATCCGGGTCGGCGGCGTGGCGAACGTCGTGATCAGCGTGACCGCGACGGGGGTCCGGCTGGCCGATGAGGCCGGCACTGTGCGCACGGTCACGGCGGCCGGGCTGGCCTGCGACCCGCGGTTCGAGATCGCGGCCCCGGCTTCGCCGGGAGGGCCGCGGCCGGAGATCGGGCTGGAAGGCCTGCCCGCCGCCGTGGTGGAGGAAGCGTCGTGGTGGGAAGCTCACATCGCCGAGGTCGTCTACGGGCTGCCGCCGGACGCGCCCGCGGGGGCACGTCCGAGACCGCGGTACGACCCCGGGCGCACCAGCCTGACGGAGCGGGAAAGAGCGAAGGCAGCCGAGCTGTCGGCGGCAGGCCGGCCGGTCCCGGCCAGCACGGTCAAGCACCGGCGGCAGCGCTGGGAAGCCCATGGCCTGGCAGGGCTCGTCGATCACCGGCTTGCCCGGCGGATGCGGCCCGCGGGCCGCGTGGACGACCGCGTCGTGGCCGCGATGCGGCAGGCGATCGGGGAAGCGCCCGGCGGGTCCTCCCGCACGGCGGGCTTCGTGATCTGGCGGACCCGGGAGATCCTCGCCGAAGCCGGCTATGACGGCACCGTGCCGTCGGACCGGACGTTCTACCGGCTGTTCGGCACGCTGTCGCACGGCCGGCACACGACAGGATCGGCGTCGACGCGCCGGTCGCTGGCCGGGCGGCCGGAGGGCATGTTCGGGTCGCTGCCGGCGTCGGCGCCGGGCGAGGTGGTGCAGATCGACTCCACTCCGCTGGATGTGCTCGCGCTGCTGGACGACGGGGTGCCGGGCCGGGTGGAGCTGACCGGCATGATCGACGTGGCGACCAGGGTGGTGCCCGCCGCGGTGCTGCGCCCGTCAACCCGGTCGGTGGACGCCAGCGTGCTGCTGGCCCGCGGCCTGACGCCGGAGCCGGTGCGGCCGGGCTGGCCGGAAGCGCTGAGGATGGCACATTCCGTGCTGCCTTATGAGCGGCTGCTGGCCATCGACGCGCGGCTGGAGCACGCCGCCGCCAGGCCGGTGATCGTCCCGGACACGATCGTGATCGACCATGGCAGCGTGTTCGTCTCGGCGGCGTTCCGGTCCGCGTGCCGGCACCTGGGCATCTCCATCCAGCCCGCTCACCTGGGCAGCGGCTCCGAGAAAGGCCACATCGAACGGTGCTTCGGGTCGGTCGGGTCGCTGTTCTGCCAGTTCGTCTCCGGTTACGCGGGCCGCAGCCCGGACCGGCGGGGCCGTCATGTCGAGGATGAGCCGCTGTGGTCGATGGCCGAGCTGCAGGAGCTGCTGGATGAGTGGCTGGCCGCGTTCTGGCTGAACCGGCCGCACGACGGGCTCCGGGACCCCGAGCACCCGGGACGGGCGTTCACCCCGAACGAGAAGTACGCCGCCCTGGTCGAGGCCGCCGGATACGTGCCGGTCGCGCTCGGCCCGGACGACTACACCGAGCTGCTGCCCGCCTGCTGGCGGGCGGTCAACGCCTACGGCATCAAGCTGAACCGGCGCAGCTACGACAGCGAGGAGCTGAACCCGCTGCGGCTGCAGCCGTCCGGTGTCCGGGAGAAGAAGAACCTGTGGGAGGTCCGCCACGACCCCTACGACATCTCCCGCGTCCACGTCCGCGGCCCGGGCGGGTGGATCACCGTGTTCTGGAAGCACCTGGACCGCGCCCCGGTCCCGTTCGGGGAACTGGCCTGGGACCACGCCCGCCGCGGCCTTGCCGGCCAGGGCGCCACTGAAGAGCAGATCGCCGACGCCGTCGCGGCGCTGCTGCGCCGCGCGAACCACGGGCCTGATGACCGGGAGAAACCGAAGATGAGCAAACGGGACCGCCGGGTGGCTGCCCGCACGAAAGCGGCCGCGCCGCCCGGCAGGCCGGATCAGCCTGGGCCCGGCGATTCCGCGGGGCCGGTCACGGAGCAGGCGGAAGAGGACGCGCCGCTGGCGAAGGTGATCCCGATGGGGATCTTCGACCCGTTCGCTGAAGCGGACAAGCGCTGGTGACCGCCGCCGTCACCAGTTCGCCGGCGCCAGGCCAGGGGACGGGCGAGGCGGACAGCGGAGGTGCGCGGCAGCTGACCACGCTGCGCGGCTGGCGCGAGTTCGCCGCCGACCGGCCCGCCGTCCCGGACCTGCTGCCCGGGGACGCCTGGCAGGGCCTGGGCGACGACGACCGGTTCCGCTACGACGAGACCCGGCTCGCGCACCACGCGAAGCTGCTGGTGGTCGCCACGTCCACCATCCAGCAGGTGATCACCGAGGGACGCCGGCTGCAGTACCTGAACCGGCACGCCGACGCCGGCCGGTGCGGGCTGATCCTGTCCGGCCCGGCCCGCACCGGGAAGACGACCTGCCTGGCCCAGCTCGGCAAGACC
>DATLSX010000042.1:0-123426 GCA_035533915.1 Streptosporangiaceae bacterium | reverse complement strand
TGGTGGCCGGGTCTATCTGGTCGTTCCATGATTACGAGGCCAGCACGATCACCCCGCTGGGTAAGCCTTTCCTGGCGACCGCGCCGGCTGCCATCGCCCAGCTGCCCAAGGGAGCCGAGATCCTGGACGCGCCGATCTCGGCTGACGTGGGCGGCGGGCTTCTCGTGGGCACTGCGGACTTGCCTTCTTACCTGCTCGCGCCGTGGACAAGCGGCCCCGCCGCGAGCCGGCCGAGGTTCGTCACCCGGCCCGACGGCAGCTACGACGACCTGTTCGAGTTCGATTCGTCAGGGAGCCTTGCCGCGGCCGTGGTCGAGGGGGTACCCAGTCAGCCACTGCCGCCGGGGCGGTGCTGGCGAGTCCGGCACGGCCAGGCGCTGATCGGCCTGTACTCGATTGCGAAACGCCCGAGCATGATGCGCTTTGACTACCAGGCAAAGTCGGCGGGCCAGGTCGTCGTCGAGTTCGGCGGGCATACGCAGGTGCTTTCCGTCGAGAAGGGCGCGCACAAGGCCTATCTCCCGGTGCGCGGCAGCGGCAAGTCGATCCTGGTGACCAGCCTGACCGGGAGCGTGCCATGCATCACCGATGCACAGGTCGGAGTTGTGGCCCCGTCGGCTTGGGGACCCTGGATCCCCGGTGTTGCGGGCTAGACGGGCGATCGATCTAGACGGGCGCCGGGCCTCGCGTTCACGCCAGGAGCCTGGCGCTTCGAGCCTGGCGCTTCCCGGAGCGGGCTGCGAGAGGTTACCTGGTGCCGTAGTTATAGAGCTGCTGATTGACCGGGCTCTGGCTTGAGTTGGCCAGCACACTGGTGATCGTAAATGCGGCGCCGACTGCAAGAGCGGCGCCGACCACGAGCGAGATCAGCATCAGTCCAAGTCGCGTCATGATCATCCTCCTTGGCCGAACCCTGCTCAGGGCCGGGCGGGCGAGGCCTCCTAGGGATTGTTCTCACCTGATCAGCTAGATGAGAAGAAACGAAGCTAACGAGGGCCTTCCGGGGGATACTACTCCCTTCCGGCCCGTGGCGGTATCCGGCACAGGATAAGGTCGCGGCTTGCCAGCACGACTTGCGCGCCGGGCAGCCCGGCAAGGGAGGCGAGGTGCGGCCCGCTGTCGCCGAGAAGCGGCCCGGCATCGATCACCACGTAGCGGACGCCGACCGCGCGCAGGGCCTCGGTGATGGGCTGCCCTGACGTGATAATCGGCGTGAGCATGCGGGCTTGCGGACTTTCGGCCGCGACGGTCAGCGGTCCCACTCGCAGTGCGTCATTCCAGATGGTGGTCCTGGCAAGCATGCGGGGCCAGGGGTCGAATACCGCCTCGCCGTTGTTCCACCGATAGCGCCGGTACTCGGCCCAGGGCAGCAGCAGGACCGAGCCAGGCCGCTGGTCGCTCGCCATGATCTGCCTGGCTCTCAGCCAGTCGGCGGGGTACTGCACCGCGTGCAGCCTGCCTGCCGCGCCCCAGGCGAGTCCGGGCAGCAGCAGCACCGGGGCGAGCAGTGCCAGGATGCCCAGAGCCGTTGCCGGACCGGCGGCGGACCCGGCCGGCCGCGTCCGCCGGGCGTGACCGAGCAGCCAGCTCGCCCCGGCCCCAAGGCCCACCGCGTAGGCGAGGCTCAACGGCGCCAGGAACTGCTGGCCGTCGCGCAGTACGGCGAACCCGGACCAGAGCGAGATCGCGGCCGCCAGGACGGCCCGCCCCGGCGCGGACAGCCCGAGTGCCGCCAGCACCGCACCGCCGACTGCCGCGATTCCCAGGCCAGGACAGATCCGTTGCCTGGCGGCGAGCAGCACGGAGCACCCGGCAGCTATCAGGACCAGGAGCAGCCAGCCAGTCGATGCCCAGCTTCCGTAGCCTGCTGGAACGGCCTCGGCATTCCAGATTCCGCCGAGCATCAGCAGGCTGCCCACCGGGCCGAAGGGCGTGTCCGAACGGGCGGCGAACGCGGCGATGCCGTTCGGATCGGCATGGAATGGGACCGCGAACGCCGGGATCAGCCAGATCAGGCTTAGCAAGAGCACGACTCCGAGCACGGTGACCAGACCGCGGACCCTGGCCGGCCAGGACGGCGGAGCGCACAGCGCGACCGCCGAGGCGGCAAGAGCGGAGATCGACATCGCGGCGAAACCGCCGATCGCGGCTGGGAGCAGTGCGGCGCACAGCGGGCCTGGCCGGATGCGCTGATCCCCGCGGCGGATCTCGCGGAGCACCCAGGGGAGTCCGGCGTAACCGAGCAGAAGTGCCCACTGCCCCATGATCAGGCGCTCCGCGACGAACGGATTCCAGGCGTAACAGACGCCGGCCACCAGTTGCGCGAGCAAGGCAGGCGGATCGCCGCGGGTCGGCAGAGTTGGCCAGGCTGCGAGCAGCGCGGCGGCACCTGAACACGCCAGCACGAAGATCGCGAGCAAGGCAATCCTCTGGACGACTTCGGCCGGGATGATCCTGGCGGCCACAGCAACGACCAGGTCGCTCGGCACCGCACGCGGAGGGCCGCCTGCCAGTCCTAGATCGGCCCGCCCAAGCGGCGGGTCGGGCACGAAGACCATGTCGTAGGAGAGGATGAAGCCGGCTTTCAGCGCGGGGCCGAGGGCTAGCAGGCCCAGGGCCAGGCCGGTCGTGGCTGACCATGCGTGCGGGCGGGCATGCCGTGCGAGCTGGCGCCACATCACGACTTGCGGGCGTGAACCAGCAGGATGGAGGCGGCCGACGGCCAATGGCAGAACATCTTGTCGAACGGCCGCAGGAGAACGGGCACGTCGTGATAACGCGCCCCGGCTACCCGGACGCACGTGAAGCCGTAAGCCCCGAGGAACTCGGTCAGTGCCCGGCGAGTGAACATGTGCAGATGCCCAGCGACCTGGCTGCCGGGCCGGCCGAAGACCGATCGCAGGCTTACCTCGGAAAAGACCGGCTGAACGCCGACGGCTAGCAGCGCTCGGTTGTACCAGGCGGCGAGATTCGGCGTCGAGAGCAGCAACGAGCCGTTCGGCTTGAGTACCCGATTCGCTTCTTCGACGGCGAAATCGGTGTCGAGCAGGTGCTCGATCAGTTCGCTCATGACGACAACGTCGACGCTGCCTGAGGCGATGGGCAAGCCCGGGGCATTGATCTCGCCGCGCAGCACGCTCAGGCCGGGTCGGCGAGCCACCGCGATCGAGGCGGCCGACCAGTCGATGCCGACGAAGTGATGCGCGGGGTTCCGCGCGGCCGCGACTGAGGTCGCGAATCCGTCTCCGCACCCGACGTCCACGATTCGTGCCGGGCAGTCCGCGGTCCCGAGCAAAGTGGCCAGCATCTCGGCCTGCCGGTACGCCCGGTCCGGCCCCGAGCTGGCTGGGACTCCCGGGTCCTCGTAGAACTCGCGCAGCGGATTGCGCAAGCCGGCCAGAGATCCGCCGGATTCTGGTCGTGGCGAGGCAGCCGCATCGCGTGCCCGGATCTGCGGCGTCATCAGATCTGCTCCCCCTGCCTAGCGTCGGAAGCCGGCTGAGGGAAGGCAACGGCGGGTTCGGCGACCGGAACCTGTGAGTGCCGGCGCCTGGCTATCCTGGCCCGCGCGAGCGCTTCGTCGGCAACAAGGGAAAACCCGTCGACCGCTGCGGACCAGTGCAGTCGCAGCGCCCGCTCGCGCGCGTCGCGGCCCATGGCGTGCCTGGTTCGGTCATCGATCGCGAGCGATGCCCAGGCCGAGGCGAATTCGCCCTCGGTGCGGACCAGGAGCCCGGTCTTACCGTGCATGACGGAGTCCTGCAGGCCGGGCACGTTGAAGCCGATCGCTGGCGTGCTGCGCACCGCGGCCTCAGCGACGACAATGCCCCATCCTTCGATTCTCGCAGGATGCAGCAGCAGCCAGGCGGCGGACAGCAACCGGTGCTTCTCCTCCTCGGATACCCGGCCAGTGAATACGACGCCTGGACCCGCGGCTTCCTGGAGCTTCGCGCGTTCCGGGCCGTCGCCGGCGATCACCAGCCGTCCGCCGACCACCTGCCGTACCCGGTCCCAGAGCCGGAGCAGCAGGTCGATCCGCTTGTATTCGGCGAGCCGGCCCAGCGAAAGGAAGAGAGGCTGAGGCGATCTGGGCGCTGGCGGCGGCGCAGGCTCGACGCCGTTGCAGATGAGGCGGATCCGGTCGGTTTCGACACCGATTTCACGCAGGCCGCTGAACGTGGACTGAGACACGGTCACGAACAGGTTGTTCCGGTGCACCCAGGGCATCACGGCGGACTCGGTAAGACGGCCGACGGTCGAGACCGGCGGCGGGAAGCGCAGCCGCCATAGCTCGGTGTGCACGTGATTGACGAGGCAGATCGCGGGTCGGCTGGTCCACAACGGCGCCAGGTAGGGCATGCCGTTGCAGACTTCGACCACCAGGTCGCAGTCGCGGAAGTGTCGCGCGAACGCAACCGGAGCGCGAACGAACTGGCCATAGGTACCGCCGCTGCGCACGACTTCGTAGGGTCGCTCGCCCACCGGCCCCCCGCAGAGCAGGGATACCCGGTCGCCGCGTGCCGTCAGTCCTCGTGCTAGCTGGTCGACTAGCAGTTCCGATCCGCCCGCGTGCGGATTCGCAAGGTCGCGCCAGGCGATGAACACGATGTGTCTGCCGGGATTCAACCCCTTGCACCTAGCATGTCCATACTGGCCCTTCCACCAAGTCTGCCCTGTATGCGATACCGGATTTTAGATCCACATTGTGCCGGTATCAGCAGGTCGTCGGCCAGGGTATCGAGCAATCTGGGTTCGAACGGCCAGTTGGTGCGACGGTGCACCCGACCGTGGGTAAGCCGGTCGGGCCTCGCAAACACCAGCTAAGCCGACATTCGGACGGTACTCGGAAGTAGCATGTGGGGCTATTACGACCATGGCGGCGCGGTGCGCCGTAGCCCAGGGTCGACTGCGTCGCGGTATGCCGAGCCAAGGAGCAGGAGCATGTTGAGGTCCATCCGGCTGTTCCGGCTCTTTCTGGCCGAGCAGACAGATCCGGACGGCTTCTACTCCGCGCTAGCCAAGGACGCCGCCGACCAGCTCGCAGGCTACGGCACGGTGCGTGATCGGACCGTTCTCGACATAGGCGGCGGCGCCGGATACTTCACCAGGGAGTTCCGGTCTCGAGGCGCCCACTGCTACCTGCTCGAGATCGATCCCGACGAGATGACAAGCCGTGGTGAGGTCACGAGTGGTGCCGTCGTCGCGGACGGGTACTGGCTTCCGGTCTGCGATAGCGGTGCCGACATTTGCGTCTCTTCGAATGTGCTCGAGCACGTCAGCGATCCGCGCGGGCTTGTCGACGAGATGGTCAGGGCGACCCGGCCCGGCGGGCTGATCTATCTCTCCTTCACCAACTGGTACTCACCATGGGGCGGACATGAGATGTCGCCCTGGCACTATCTCGGTGCTGATCGCGCCGAGCGCAGATACCTGCGCAAGCACGGTAGATTCCCGAAGAACCGGGTCGGCACTAGCTTGTACCCAGTGCATATCGGACCAGTGTTGCGGATGATGCGGGACCGGACCGATGTCAAGATTATCGCGGCGCGGCCTCGTTATTACCCGCTCTGGTGCCGGGCGCTGCTGTTCGTTCCGGGGCTGCGCGAGATTGTGACCTGGAACCTGCTGCTGATTTTGCGGCGGACGGAGTGACTGCGACGCAGGGTCGGCCGCCCGGCCGCGTCGTTCCTTCGCCTGCGCCTCGACTTCCTGGTGACGCCCAGCGCGCGTCACGCGACCTGGTGCGTTCTCAGTTTCCGGTCAGCTACCGAACTGCGGCGTCCGGACGCCGGACACGCGTGGCTGCCCCGGCATTCTTTGTCTGGCTGGTGGCCCTGCTCGTGCTGCTCGCTTGCCATACCGGCCAGATGTTCTTCGACACCAAGCTGGGCGTCGATATTGACCCGCTCGGCTTTTACCGGCAGCTCTGGCAGCTGTGGAATCCGTGGGAATGGCTCGGCACGCTGCAGGATCAGTACATCGGCTATGCCTTCCCCATGGCGCCTTTCTACCTCGTCGGCCAGCTGCTCAAGGTGCCCGTCTGGCTGACGGAGCGGCTGTGGCTCTCCGTTCTGATCGCGGCTGGATTCGGCGGGCTCGTCAAGCTGGCCGGTGCGCTGGGGATCGGCTCGGCGCGCTCGCGGCTGGTGGCTGGCCTGGTGTTCGTGTTGTGGCCCACCTTCACCATAGTGATCGGATCCACCTCTGCCGGGATTATTCCCGGGCTCGTCGCTCCTTGGGCAGTCCTGCCGCTCGTGTCGGCAGCGCGAGGCGGATCGCTGCCGAAGGCCGCCGCGCGATCTGGCATCGCGGTCTTGTTCATGGGCGGCGTCAACGCCGCGTCGACGACCGAGGCACTCGTCTTGCCCGTGATGTTCATCCTCACCGAGCTGACTGGCCGCCGCCGCGTTCAGCTGGCCGCATGCTGGGCGGGCGCTGCGGCGCTCGCGACGAGCTGGTGGGTGGCGCCGCTCATCCTGCAGGCCAGATACGCGTTCAATTTCCTGCCGTACGTGGAGCAGTCCGCCACCACGACAGGGACGATGTCAGCGGCTTCCTTCCTGCGTGGGTCAGGTAACTGGACCGCCTACCTCAACTTCGGTCAGCCGTGGCTGAGCGGGGGATGGGCGACGGTGACCTATCCGCTTCCCGTCTTGGCGGGTGCCATCGCGGCAGGTACCGGGCTGCTCGGACTCTCTCGCACTGATCTGCGCTGGAGCCGGTGGCTGCGGTCAGCCCTGGGGGTGGCCGTGCTGATCGCGCTGGCCGGCTATCCCGGACCGCTGGGCGGAGTCTTCTACCCGGCCGTAGATCGGCTGATGAATGCCGGGCTCGCCCCGCTCCGGAGCGTATACAAAGTAGAGCCGGTGGCCGCCGCGGTGCTGGCGCTCGGTATCGCGCACGCGCTGGCGCTCACCCGCGGACGAGTCGCCGCGGTTCGAGATCCGGCTGACGGACTAATCAGGAGATTGCTCCTGACGCCGGTGATCGCGCTGGTGCTCGTCGGGCTGGCGTACCCGTACCTGTCCGGTCAGGTGCTCAATTCGGGTTCCTTCAGGGCGGTGCCCAGGTACTGGTACCAGGTAGCTCGTTACCTGAGAGCCCACTCGCCCCGTGCCCCCGCGCTGGTCGTGCCCGCCGTCGCGCATGCGGATTTTCTCTGGGGCCAGCCGATTGACGATCCGCTTGAGCCGCTCGCACGCTCGCCCTGGGTCGCGCAAGGACTGGTGCCGTATGGCGGACCCGGGTCCCAGCTCCTGATCAGCTCGCTCGTGGCAGCGATATCGTCCGGGGGGCCGGTGGCCGGACTGGCCGGGACCCTAGCTCGTTCTGGAATCCGCTTCGTCGTGGTACGAAATGATCTGAATCCCAGTGTCATCGGTTATACGCCGCCCGAGGCCGTCCATCAGACGATGCTGACATCGGGATTCCGCCGGGTCGCCGCCTTCGGCCCGCTCGTCACCAGTGCACAGACAGACCCTGGACATCCGCAAATACAATATGCCGAGCCGTCGTACCGTGCGGTGGAGATATTCGTGGCCAGGTCAGCGCTTGGTCAGGCGCCTCCGGCCGCGGCCGTTGCCCTTCCGGTCAGTCAGACTGTGCTGGCGGATGGCGGCCCTGACGCGCTGCTGCAACTCACCGGTCAGCGCATCGTGACCTCCCAGCCGATTGTGACAGCCGGCGACACTCTGGTGACCCGGCCGGCGCTGTGGGCGGTGACCGACAGCGTGCGGCGTGCGGACCATGCGTTCGGCCTGATCGGCGATGCCGCTTCGTATACCTACACGGCGACCGAGACCAATCCGGTCGATGATCCGCTCGGCGGCGCTGGCGGGCCGCCGCGGCTACTCGACCCGGTTCCCGGCACCGGCCATCAGACCGTCGCCGTGCTATCCGGGGCAGCCTCGGTCACCGCATCGTCGGCAGGATCCTGGACTGGCGAGACCTCGCAGTTCGATCCGGTGAACGCATTTGACGGCGATCCGCGCACAGCCTGGGTCGAGGCCAGCCCGGTCACAGCCGTGGGGCAGTGGGTGCAGATCAGGTTCGACCATCCGATGAGCCTGCCGGATACGATCGGCGTGAACCTGCTCGATGACAACCCGCTCCGAGCCGTAGCCAGCGCGCTGACCGTCAGCACTGCCACCGGCACAGTCACCAGCGCGATGCGACGGACCCAAGCCACGCAGCCGCTGCGGGTTCCGCCGGGCACAACCCGGTGGTTGCGCATCACCATTAGCGGAGTCCGCGGCGGCGTCGCTGGCGGGCTCGGCGCCGGATTGAGCAGTGTCATCATCCGCGGTGTCACTGTGACCAGGTTCCTGCGTCCGCCGGAGAGCGACGCTGGCAAGTACGCCCCGGTGACCGCCTTCTCGTTCTCCAGGCAGATCCCGTCCCCGGCCAGCCTCGCCGATGTGACCGCGTTCCCGCCGCTGGCCAGGACGTTCGAGACGCGCGCGGAACGTGCGTTCCACTTGGCGGCGACCGCGATAGCCGTGCCGGGCAGAGCGCTCGACGCGCTGCTGCGGCGGCTCACACCGAGGCGCAAGCACATGCTCGTGGTCACGGCGAACTCGACCCTGGGCTCGCTGCCGAGCCTGGCGCCGACGGGTTTGTTCAGCGGCGGCACGCCTGGATCTTGGATTGCGGGCGGCCCTGATCCTACGATCCGATTGCGCTGGAGCGGTAAGCGGCTGGTCAGGCAGCTGATCATACAGCCGGTGCCTGGTTTCTCGGCGGCGCCCGAGGTCATCGAGATCAGCAGCCCGGACGGAATCCGCTTCGCGAGCGTCGGCCTGGACGGGATCACCGAGATCGTCCCGCCGCTGTCCGCTAACCGGATGGCGATCAGCTTCCCTGTGGTGCGGTATGACCCGGCGGCACAGCCGGCTTCCGGACGGGTTGCCCAGCTGCCAGTTGGGTTGTCACGTCTCACCATTCCAGCGCTCGCCGACTTGCGAGTCAGTGCTCCCGACCCGAAAGCCCGGTTCTCGCTGCCGTGCGGTAGCGGGCCTCGCCTGACCGTCGACGGGCGCGGCTATCCGACAAGAGTCTCAGGAAATGTCGGCGAGCTTATCCGGTTTCAGCCCGTCATGGTGGAGTTCTGTACCCGGGACTCCGTGCTGCGGCTAGCTGGAGGACAGCACTGGCTGCTGGCTGGGCGCACCGGGCCATTCAGCATTACCGGTGTCAGCCTGTCTGGCTCAGGTTCAGCTGTCACCCACGGCAGGCGGCCGGCCGCAGGCGGGCTCCGTGACGGCGGCCCGGTTCGCGAGGTCCGCATTCTCGGCTGGCAGGCCGAGTCCCGGCAGGTGCGCATCGGCCCAGGGCCTGCCTCGTACCTGGAACTGCACCAGAACGCCAGCCGCGGCTGGACCGCGACGATGAACGGGCGGTCGCTTCAGCCGGTGCGACTTGACGGCTGGCAGCAGGGATACGTTGTCCCTGCTGGCCAAGGGGGAGTCGTCTCGCTCTCGTTCGAACCGACTCCCTATTACCATTCCTGGATCTTCCTGTCTGTGCTCGGTGTCATGATTCTGCTGGCCGGAGCGTTCGCGGGCAGGCCGCGCCGAGTGCCAGGCGGATCGGCCAGGGCGTTGCCTGGGCCGGACTCTCGGGAGGGAGCCCTCGCACTGGGCGGGCGGTACCAGGCCGGCTGGCAAGTCCCGGCGGACACTCGGCGTGGCGCCGTCACGGCCTGGCTCGGACTGCTGGCGGTGTCCGCGCTGATACTGGTAGTCGGCGGTCCGATGGCCCTGGCCGCGCCGGCGCTCGCCGTCCTCGCGGCATCGAAGCCCCGCTGGCCCGGCGTGCTAGCGCTCGTGGCGATGACGGCAGTCGGCGTGATCACGGTATATGCCGCGCATCCGGCGCAGATCGGGATCGGCGCGTTCGGTGCCTCCGCCCAGGCGTGCGCGTTGATCGCGCTGACGGCCGCGCTGACTCCGGCCCTGCCGGGTCGCATCCGATTGATTCCCCGGAGATCGCATCCGCCGATCGGGTGGTCGGCGGGCCAGGACCTGCGCGGCGCCGGAGTCCGGCCAGCGCGCACCCGGTTCGCCGTGCCTGACGAACTGAGCTGCTACTACGACCGGGCATCCGAGCCGGCCAATGTCCATCTTGAGGTTCGGGTACCTGGCGGACTCGACGAGCTGGCATTCCGCGCCGCAGTCCTGAGCGTGCTCGCCGCCGAGCCCCGGCTGCTGGCGCGACGGGTAGTCGCTGGCCGCTGGCGGCAGCAGTACGAGTGGGAGGGCCGTGCCGTACCTGACGCGGACCCGGTCCGGGTCGTGTCGTGGGCAGACGAGGCTGACCTCGCCCGGCAGCGGGATGCGTTTCTTTCCGTATCCCCCTCGCTGGACACAGCCCCGCCGTTGCGGTTCCTCCTGGCATCAGGGCCGGACGCTGATCACGTGATCCTGAACGCTCACCACGCCGCACTCGACGGACGGTCCTGCCTGGCGCTCGTGCGTGCGGTGGCGCGCCATTATGGCTGGCCTGCCAGCCGGCCGCCCGGCGACGCGGACCGGGGAAGCGCGGACCGGGGAAGCGCGGACCGGGGAAGCGCGGGCCAGGGAAGCGCGGGCCAGGTGGGCGCGGGCCGCGGTGACCAAGCTGATGGTGGCGATACGGAGGTCGGCACGGTCGCACGCCAGCGGACCGCTGGTTCCGCCGCGCGCGGGATCGCCGCGACGCTCGCCCGGATAGGTTCCGGCGCGGTCAGCAGGATCGCGCCGCGGCCAGACTCCGGTCAGCCGGGTTCCCGCCCGGGGTACGGCGCATTCCTGGTCAGGTGGGATGGCGTGGATGTCGCGGCAGAGCAGTTGCGAGCCCGTGGCGCCAGCGTCAACGACTTGCTGATCGCGGTCCTCGCCGTCGCTATCCGCCGCTGGAATGACAGCTGCGGTAAGCGGCCCGCACGGATTAGGATCACCATGCCCATAGGTGGTCAGCGCACGGATAGTCCGGCTGGCGGCTGGGGTAACCAGTCGAGACTGACCGCTATCACGGCCCGGGTACCGGCCGGGGCCGGAGCTGGGGAGCTGCTCGCAGGGGTGGCGCGACAGACCAGGTACGCCAAGGACCACCCCGGACCCCAGGTCGATCTGCCGGCCCGCGCGCTGGCGGCCATCCCAGTTCCGGTGGCGGTCAAGCGCAGTCTGCTCGCGGTGGCACTGCGGCTGCCTGGACCTGTGTACTGCGATACGTCATTGCTGTCCAATCTTGGCGTCGTGGAGGCACTCCGGTTCGGATCCACGACGGCGACCGAAGTGTGGTTCTCGACCTCGGCTCACATGCCGCGCGGCCTGTCCATCGGGGTCGTGACCGTAGGCGATCAGGTCCGGCTGACATTCCGGTACCGCAGGGCGCTGTTCTGCGATGCGGCCGCGGCCGAGTTCGCCGGCGTGTACCAGCAGGTTCTCCAGGAGTTCCGCTCCCAGCAGGGGCTGGCATGACGGCCTGGACGGGCATCGCCATCGCGGCGGCCATCTCCGCCACCGCCGCTTTCCAGCTTGGCCTCGTCCTGGAGAAGCAGGCGCTCGGCCGGCTGCCGCCGGTCGACGCACGGCACGCCCTCGCGCTGCTCCGTACGCTGTTTGCCGCGCCCATCTGGATAGCCGGATTCGTGCTGTTGCTCAGCGGATTCGGATTGCAGGTTGTCGCGCTGACGTTCGCCCCGGTGAGCGTAGTCCAGCCGATACTTGGCTCCGGTGTCGTCGTGCTGCTGGTCCTGTCCAGGCTGATGCTGCGAGAGCGTCTCGGCCGGAAACAGCTGACCTGCGTACTCGTGATGGCAGCGGCCGTGATCGTCATCGCCCTGTCCGCCTCAGGTTCGGCCGGCCGCGTCGGTCACCAGGCCAGCGGCATCTGGATCGCCGCCGTGAGCGGCCCGGCCTGCGTGCTCGGCGTCGCGCTCGGGCTGACCTCCGTGCGCTCGACGACCGGGAGAGGCGGAGCGCCGCAATCGGGAGTGTCCTACGGTCTGGCGTCCGGCCTGCTGTACGGCGTCGCCACCTTGGGGATTAAGGCGCTTTCCGCAGTTCTGGCAAATCACTACTCGTGGCTTGAGACAATAGCGGCAGTAGCTGTATCCCCCTATGCCTACCTGACCGTGGGCTGTTCGGCTGCGGGGTTCATGGTCTTCCAGACTGGCTTGCAGCGGTGCCGGGTGGCGATCGTCGGCCCGGTCTCGAACGTCACAGGCAGCGTGTTTTTCATGATCTCCGGTACCTGGCTGTTCGGAGAACGGCTGCCGGCCGATCCTGTCCTGCTTGGACTCAGGGTGGCGGGCATCGTGGCCGCCGGGATGGTGGTCGCCGTGCTATCCATGCAGGCTCCGGCGGTGATCGGAGCAGGTGCCGACAGCGCGGAGGCTACCGGCTCCCAGGCGACAGGCGGTTCTCCGAGCCGATTGCGGGATGAGTCGACCACGGGAAGGTGAGGATGGAGAACGACCTCGTGCTTGAAGAGCCGCTGCTGCGGCTGCTCGCCTGTCCGATCGACAAGCAGGGCCTGCTGTATTTTCCCGACGAGGCGGTGCTGTACAACCCCCGCCTGCGGCGCATCTACCGGATCGTGGAAGGTCGGCCCGTCATGCTGGCGGACCAGGCTGAGCCCGCACCCGAGGAGGAGCACTTGCGACTGGTCAAGCGGGCGGCACATGGCGAAGCGGTCGCGACAGCGGGTTGGCCGGCCGGACGGGCGAGCCACACGGGCGAGCCACACGGTGTAATCAGGTGAAGAACGGTTAACCCGTAACGGGCGTGTGCCGGAGCACTGGTGACATCGCCAGCCATCTCCAGTATCATGCGTCAAACTTGGATAATCCGTGCTGGCCCGCCAGATTCGCGCCAATACCCAGGAGGACCGATGCGCCGTGTCGTCTGGTCAGTGCTGACAGCTCTTGGTGCCTTCTTTATCGTGGTTGCGCTGCTGTCCAGGTTCTTCATCCCTGGCCAGGCGATCAAGTTCCCGCTCAATGAGTACAGCGTGACGACTCTGCAGGCGACGGGCGCAAGTTACTTCAGCCCGAAGTTCGTCGAGGAAATGAGCGGCGTGACCCTCCAGGCCACGAACACCACCAAGGGCGACGTCGCCGCGGCCAAGGCGACAGGCAACTCCGGCAACGTCGCGGTCTGGGACAGTTACGCGGCGGTGGAAGACACGACCGACCACACGCCGGTCCAGATCCCGGCCCAAGGGGACGCGCTGGCCTTCAATCGCAAGACCGGTGTGCTCGTCCCCTGGAACGGCGACGAGGTCGGCGGAAGTCACGTCAGCGTGAGCGGCCAGGGAAGCCTGTGGCCGTTCGGCGCCAAGAAGCAGGACTACCAGGTCTTCGACACCACGCTGGGCAAGCCGGTCACGTTCCGCTATCACGGTACGGCGACGACCGACGGCGTGCAGACCTACGTATATGTCGCCGACATTGCCTCGCAGCAGGTCGGAACTCAGTCCCTGCCCGGTTCCCTGGTCGGCATGAAAGCAGCCGAGGTCACGCTTCCCGAGTTCTACAGCGCTAAGAAGACGTATGACGTGGACCCGGTGACCGGCGTGCCGCTCTACGTGGACCAGAACGTCCAGCAGACGCTCCAGGACAGCACGGGGGCCACCCGTCTGGTGCTCGTCAGCGCGGACCTGAAGACCACCCCCGCGAGTCTCGCGGCCGGAGTGAAGACCGATAATTCCGCCAAGTCGGTGATCGAGGCGCTAACGAGCATCGCCCCGATCACGGCCGGGCTGCTCGGGATCATCTTGCTTGTGGTGGGCCTGCTGCTCAGTCGGCCCAAGCCTGAGGATGAGGAGTACGAGGACGACACCGAGCCAGTCGGAGCGTCCGCGTAACGGACTGACCAGCTCGGCTCCGATCGGAGGGACGGCTCGTGGGGTTCTGGGAACGTGCGCACGCTGACCCCGGCTGGACCGCGGTGGTGGAGCCGGACGGGACCGAGCACAAGGCGGGCGACCTGCTGGGCCGGGTTAACCAGATCGTGCACGCGCTGCGGGCTCGTGGCCTGCGGGCCGGTGACGGCATCGCCGCGCTGGTGCCGAACGGCGTCGCGCCGGTGGAGCTGTACCTGGCCGCGCTGCAAGCAGGCTGGTACTACACCCCGGTGAACTGGCACTTCACGGCTCCGGAGATCGCCTACATCGTGCGGGACACCGGGGCCAGGGCGTTCTTCACGCACGAGCGGTTCGCGGCTGCCGGCACCGCGGCCGCGGACGAGGCCGCGGTGCCGGAGCAGGCGCGGTTCAGCTACGGCTCCGTGCCGGGATTCACCGAGGTGACGGCGCTGCGGGCCGGCCAGCCGGCCGAGTTGCCCGCGGACCGGACGGCGGGCGCGGCGATGCACTATACGTCGGGCACCACGGGTCGGCCCAAGGGTGTCCGCCGGGCACTGGCCGGGCTCGATCCCGACGTCTCCGCGGACCTGCTGACCGGCCTGCTGCAGTTCTTCGGCATCACCGGCGGGAAGCCGCAGGTGCATCTGGTGACCTCGCCGAACTACCACACCGCGGTCACCATGTTCGGCGGCAGTGCCCTGCAGTTCGGGCACACCCTGGTCTGCATGGACGGCTGGGACGCGGAGCGAGCGCTTGAGCTGGTGCAGCGGTACGGGGTCACCAACACGCACATGGTGCCCACCCAGTTCAAGCGGATGCTCACGCTGCCCGAAGAGGTCAGGGCCAAGTACGACGTGTCGTCGATGCGGTGGCTGATCCACGCGGCGGCGCCCTGCCCGGTGCCGATCAAGCACGCGATGCTCGACTGGTGGGGGCCGTGCATCTACGAGTACTACGCGGCCACCGAGGGCGGCGGCACGATGGTCACGCCGCAGGAATGGCTGGAACGGCCGGGCACTGTCGGCAAGGCGTGGCCGGTCAGCGAGATCCTCGTCGTGGACGACGACGGCGAGCTCTGCCCGGCCGGCGTGCCGGGGACCGTCTACCTGAAGATGGGCGTGGAGTTCGAGTACAAAGGCGATCCGGACAAGACCGCCGCCAGCCGGCTCCGTGACTTCTTCACCGTCGGCGACATCGGCTTCCTCGACTCCGACGGCTTCCTTTTCCTGTGCGACCGGAAATCGGACATGATCATCTCGGGCGGAGCGAACATCTACCCGGCCGAGATCGAGGCAGAGATCATCACCCACCGCAAGGTCGCCGACGTTGCGGTGTTCGGCATCCCGGACGAGGAGTGGGGCGAGCAGGTCAAGGCGGTCGTGCAGCCGGCCGACGGGATCGAGCCGTCAGACGAGCTCGCCGCCGAGATCCTCGCGTCGCTCGACGGCCGTCTGGCGAGGATGAAGTGGCCGAAGTCGATCGACTTCGTGGCCGAACTGCCGCGTGACCCCAGCGGCAAGCTGCTGAAGCGGCGGCTCCGCGACCCGTACTGGGCCGGGCGCAGCGCGGCCATCTAGCAGGCGGCTGCCGCCGCGATCGCGGCTTCGACGAGCCTGGCGGTGGCCGGCGGGTCTGGCGGGGTGCCGTAGGTGACGGCGAGCACCTGCCGGCGTATGCGGGGCAGTTCGGTCGCCGTGATTGCCGGATCCTCGCGGCCGCGCAGCGCGAGACCGGGCAGGACGGCCACGCCGATTCCGGCCGCCACCAGCGCCTGGACTGCGACGTAGTCGTCGGTGCGGGCAGCGATGTCCGGGGCGAACCCGGCGGCACGGCAGTGCCGGACCAGGAAGTCCTCGCATTGCCCGCACCCCGCGATCCAGCGGTGCCGCGCGTAATCAGCCAGGTCCGTGCTGACCCGTTGCGTGCTGACCCGTTGCGTGCTGACTCGTTGCGTGCTGACTCGTTGCGGCGCGGGATCGCTGTCGCCATCCTGCCCGGTGCGTCCGCGCCCCGACTCGCGGGCGGGCCGGGCAGGGGTGATCAGGTAGACCGGTTCGTCGAGCACGAGGCGGCGCCGCAGGTCGTCGTCGCCGGGCGGGTCGCCGGGCGGGCGGGCGGGTCCGGGCGGACTGGAATCGGCCTCGTCGCTGTAGGTGAAGATCAGCGCGACCTCAGCCGCGCCTGCCCGGAGCAGCCGCAATGCCTCGCCCGGACAGGCCTGCGTCAGGCAGATGGCGGTGTCATCCCGGTCCGCGCGCAGCGCCGCGGCCGCCGCGGGCAGCAGCGTACTCAGTGCGGAACCGAAGGCGGCCACTCTGACCTGCTCTTGCCGGAGCCCGACGTGCGCGGCGAGTTCGGCCTCGGCCGCGTCGAGCCTGCCGAGTATCTCCTGCGCTCGCGCGGCGAGCAACAGGCCGGCCTCGGTGAGCTTGATCCCGCGGCCAGCCCGTTCCATCAGCTTCGCACCGGTCTCGGCCTCCAGCCTGGCCATGTGGTGGCTGATCGACGGCTGGGCGTAGTTGAGTGCTTGCGCCGCGGCCGTGACTGAGCCGTACTTGGCGACCGCGACAAGCACCTGGAGCCTGGTCGGATCCAGCATGCCTCAACTATAGATCGCGCCTGTCTTTAGCTGGGCACTCATCAACCTTGTTGCGAGTTGCCTGGCATGTCCGCCTCGCCCCGGCCGGCCAGCAGGGGCCAGGACGGCGTGCGCCGGGGCTGGCCCGCGGCGCCGCGACGGCGCCAGGCGATGCCTGACATGACCTCGAGCGCGACCCGGTTGGCGAGGTAGGCCGTGACCTCGGCGTGGTCATACGGCGGCGCGACTTCCACGATGTCCATCCCGGTTACCGGCAGTTCCATCGCGATCCTGCGGACCGCGTCGAGTAGTTGCCTGCTGGACAGGCCGCCTGGCTCGGGCGTGCCGGTGCCGGGCGCCAGGCCAGGGTCGACGACGTCGATGTCCACCGACAGGAAGACCCCGTCGCAGTCGTCGAGCGCGATGGCGAACGCCTCGGTCAGGCACTCGTCCAGGCCGCGGGCGACGATCTCGGTCATCTCGTAGCTGCGCATCCGCTGGTCGGCCATCCAGTCCAGGGTCTCCGGCTCCGGCCAGTAGCCGCGCAGTCCGATCTGCAGGAACCGGTCGCCGCGTACCGCGCCCGACTCGATCAGCCGCCGCATCGGGGTGCCGTGCCCGGAGAGCGACCCGAACTGGGTGTTGCCGGTGTCTGCGTGCGCATCGAAGTGAATCATCGACAGCCGGCCCCAGCCCAGCTGGCGGGCCACTCCGGTCGCGTCAGGCAGGGCAATCGTGTGATCGCCGCCGAGAATCAGCGGGATCGCGCCGGCCGCGGCGACCGCATGCACGGCTTCTTCCAGCCGGCGCAGCGACAACTCGGTCTGCCCGGACGGCATCTCGATATCTCCGGCGTCGGCGATCTTCAGCTCCGTCAGCGGATCGACCCCCAGTGCCAGGTGCGGCCGGGTGCCGTCGTGCGGCAGGTAATCGGCAAACCGGATCGACTGCGGGCCGAACCTGGCACCTGGCCGGTGCGAGGTTCCGCCGTCGAACGGCGCGCCGACGATCATGATGTCGGTGCCAGCCCAGCGGGCCGGGTCGGACAGGTCCGCGGCTGGCACGCCGAGGAAGGTGGCATCGGGGCCGTACAGGTTGCCGATCCGGGTCATCGCACTCCTTCTGAAGCAGACTTTAGCGCCTGGTCCTGCGGTTCCCCGTGGCTCCCCGCGGTTCCCCTGCGACGTTCGATCGGCCCGGCCAGATAGCCTGCTTGGGCAGCGCCGTCGAGCGATGCGCGCGCCTGGCGAGGCCGCCAGCCTTGCCGCGTCGCCGGGTGCGGGTCCGGCAGGAGGATGGGAATGGCGGGACACTATCTCGCGCACGATATGACCGATCTGATGCGCGACATCGCCGGTGCCAGCGGACGGCACCTCGCGGTGCCCGGCACGCTGAATTTCCGCGACGTCGGCGGATACCCGGTCACTGGCGGCGGGATCATCGGCTGGCGCAGGCTGTTCCGCTCCGACGCACTGCACCGCCTCGATCTGTCTGGTACCGGCCTGCTCGCCGGACTAGGTCTGCGGACGGTACTTGACCTGCGGACGAATGCGGAGACGCAGCTCGCGCCGAGTCCGCTCGACGACTTCGCCGAACGGGGCACGCTGACCATGCACATCTCGCTGATCGGCGAGGATTTCAGTGCGCTGCCCGCCGAGCTCGGGGACATCTATTCCTTTATGATCGACGAGCGCGGCGCCGCGATCGGCGCCGCCATCAGGTCACTGGCGAGGCCGGGCGCGCTGCCTGGCCTGGTGCACTGCACGGCAGGCAAGGACAGAACGGGCGTTGTGGTGGCGTTCATGCTCGCGGTGGCTGGCGTCCCCGACCACCTCATCGCCGCGGATTACGCGCTCAGCAGCATGTACCTGGATCCGGAGAGCACGCCGACGATCGGCCATGTCCGTGCCAGTTCCGGCCTGGGTGACCGGCTGACCGCCGCGCTGCTCGCCAGCCCTCCTGACCTGATCCGCCGCGGGCTTGACCGGGCCAGGCAGCGGGCCGGAAGCATCGCGGGCTACCTGGGACGGCACGGAGTCAGCGAGGCCGAACTGAGCGCGCTCCGAGCGGCTCTGGTGACGCATGTTCCATGACGACCTTGACCGGCAGATCCTGCACGCGCTGGTCGAGGATGCCAGGGCCAGCTATGCGGAGATCGGCGCGCTGGTCGGACTCTCGGCACCAGCCGTCAAGCGGCGCGTGGACCGGCTGCGCGCGGCTGGTGCGATCACCGGTTTCTCCGCCCGGCTGAGCGCTGCCCGGCTCGGCTGGACCACCGAGGCATACGTCGAATTGTTCTGCCGCGGCAAGACGTCACCGTCTGACATCGCCATCGTGGCGGCCAAGCACCCGGAAGTAGTCAGCGCGTGCACGGTGACCGGTGAGGCGGACGCCCTGCTGCATATCCGGGCCGAGAACATCCGGCACTTCGAGCAGGTCGTCGAGCGGATCAGTGCCGAGCCGTTCGTGGTGCGTACCAGAAGTTCTATCGTGCTCTCCAGGCTGGTCGACCGGCCTGATTCCCTGCCAGAGCTCGAGGTGCACAGGGACGGGGCGGCTCGGCCGACGTGAGCCGGCGGGCGAGAATCTGCGCTGATCAGCGGGTTTCGGCGGCTCAGTTCGGCTAGAGTTCGTGGCATGTCCGAGCGTGATGACCGGTATGCCCGCAACAACCTGCCGAACAGCACGGCCGAATTCCGTGCTACTCCCGATATCTCGGCGAGCACCGCTCAGTTCAGGGCCTTTGCCTCGGCCCGCGACACCGGCTACGACCAGCCACGGCAGGATACCGGATCCTGGCCCGAGCAGCCCTGGGCCGGGGAGGCGCCGAGCGGAGGTTCCGGGCGGCCCGTCGCTCTGATCGTGGCTGGCGTGGTGGTAGTCGCCATCGCCGTGGCGGTCCTGTTCTTCGTCGGCTGATCTCGGTCGCGGCCTTGCGTCCTGGTCGCGTTACGTTCCAGTCGGCTCCCGCTTCCGTCGCCGTGCGTCCCGGCCGGCGTCCGGCTAGAAGCCGCCGCCGACTTCCGACCAGGCGGACCAGTCGCTGTTCGGGTCACCGGACGCGGGATGGCTTGCGGTCGCGAGCCTGAGATTGCCGTCGAGCACCGCGATTCCGGCTGCTCCCGAGGTATTGAGCCAGCCGGCCGGGCTGCCCAGGACCTTGCCGCCGGGGATCCCGCCGATCGATGCCCAGCTTGTCCAGGAACCCGGCACGGCCGGGTCGGCTTGGCGGATGTAACCGACTCTGCCGCCAGCGAGCGTGGCAAAGACGACGACCTGCCCGGCGGGCCAGGTCGCGGCAGCGGGTGAGCCCGAGATCCTGATTCCGCCGCCAAGCGGGGCGGCCGGGCCGACTCCGGCCAGCGGGACGCCCCAGGTCCAGCCCCCGCCAGCACCTTGCTGCCAGGCGTGGACCAGCCCGCCGCCCCTCGTCGCGGCGAAGAACTCGGTCCGCCCGGCACCGTCGACCACGACGCTGGGTACCCCGGCCAGGTCGGCAGGGCTGCCGGTCAGCAGGTGCCAGCGGCTCCAGGCATGCCCGTCCCAGCGGTCGGCTGCCGCGGTTCCCGATGTGGTGACGCAGAAGATGTCGATGCCGTGGCCGGAGTCGGCGACCGGCACTGGCGAACTGGCGCAGTGGCCCTTGATGCTTCCCCACCTAGTCCAGGCGGCCTTGCCGCCGGGGCCGCGCTGGCGGATCGTGAAGACGCTGCCGGTCACGGCTGTCTGGTAGACCTCGACGTCACCGCCGGGCAGCAGCGCTGACGCCGGGTCGGTGCCGGGTCGCGCCTGGCTGCGCGGTACCGGCAGCCGGTTGCCCCACTCCCAGTCGTTCGGGAAGCCGGCTTGCTGCCACCCGTGCACGATCGCGCCAGTGCTGTCCCTGGCGAAGAGCGCCAGCGTGCCGTCCGCTTGGCGCGTCGCCGACGGGTTGCTCGCGATGCTGGCCGGCGAGTCACCGACCGCGTGCACCGCTGACCACGTCAGGCTCCCGACCGGGCGCTGCCAGGAGTGCGTCAGGGTGTCGGCTGCGGCCCTGGCGAACCACTCGGCCGTCCCGTTGGCGTTCACGCCGACCGTGATGCGGAAGGCGCCGTAGCTGGCCGGAGCCGGCCTGCCGCCGAGGTTCACGTCTAGCTGGTCGCTGTCGATATCCAGCGTGAGACCGCCGTAGGTCTCCAGGTGGCCGCCCCGGTACTGATGCAGCCGCTGGTGCGCGGTCCACAGCGAATGCGGCAGGTAGCCGCTGCGCGTGATCGCCTGGCCGTCCCAGTCCGCGTAATAGATGACATCCGGTTCGGTGATCCTTCCGGCGGCGCGGACCAGTGCCCCGATGTTGGTGAACGACTCGTACACCCCGGAGGCATAGCCACGGGCCCGCAGTTCGCTGTCCCAGGCCGACAGGAACGTGGTCACCTGCCAGTCACAAGCCGGGCGGTAGGCCTCCATGTCGTAGCTGAGCGGAGTGCCGGTACCGATGCGCAGGCTGGCGGCCTGCGCCGCTGCGTCGTCGGCCGCCGCCGTGCCCTGCGCCCTGGCCTGGCTGGTCGTGATGGTGGCGTCCCCGGCCGCGAGCACGCAGCTCGACTGGAGTCCGGGGTAGATCGGGAAGTACCGCCACCCCTGGCGCGCGATGCCCGTCAGCCAGGCCGGCGTCAGGTTCGCCTGGGCGCAGGCACGGTTGGCTCCGCCGATGTAGACACCGACCGCCCGGTACGGTGACCCGAGCCACCTGGTCATCGCGGTCGCGCCCGGTGCGGCGCAGGTATCGAAGCCGGCGCCCGCGTAGATGCCCAGCGGCCGCGCGAGCCTGGCCGGCCCGCGCCCCGGCCCGGTCAGCCTGGCCCGGCCGGCCGATCCGGCCCGCCGGGTGACCGGTCCGGCGTCAGGCGTGACCGGCCCGGCGTGCCGTGCGGCGGCCCTGACCCCGGCCGTGACCTTGATCGACGACCGGATTGTCAGGGCGAGTGCGGGATCGGTGCGGTAAGAGATGGCGACCTCGACCCCGGCTCCCGGCAGTACCTCGGTCAGCAGCCGGGTGAGCGCCCAGTCCCGGTTCGCGAGCATGACCTGGGCGCCGGTCCGGCCCGCGACCCGCCGCGGCTCGCTGGCCGGGCCGGTACCGAGGCCGGCCCGGCCAGCGGGTCCGATCAGTACCGCGTCGGTCCGGCCGACCAGTCCGGGCGGGCAGTGCGGGGCGGGACCTGGGGCGCCGAGGTAGACGGCGTGGATGTCCAGCCTCGGGCAGGCCGACGGGTCGGTTCCGAAATTGATCACCGGCCAGCTCGCCGGTACTCGCAGGCTGACCCCGCCGAAGCTGACGGTGCGCCACTGCCGGACCGGTGCCGCCGGAGCCGGGGCCGGCCAGCCGACGGCCAGCAGGATGGCCAGCCCGATCAGGGGAGAGAGGTAACGCCGGAAGCTCATGCGCCAATGCTTGCGCCACGACGATGCGAAACAGCGCGCCATTTCCGATTACCGTACGTAGTCGATAACAAAGCTTTGATGAGGCAAACGGCTCGCCCGGAGCGGTCACGTCCGCCGCGCAGGACTGGTCGGGTGCCGACCGGATCGTCGACGATACCGGCAGTTATCGCCTGACTTAGTGCGCGTCGGGCTGGAATCGGTAGCCCATCCCTGGCTCGGTGATCAGCCAGCGCGGCCTGGCCGGGTCGGGCTCAAGCTTTCGGCGCAGTTGTGCCATGTACAGCCGCAGGTTGCCGGTCGCGTCGGTATATCCCGGTCCCCAGGCCTCGTGCAGCAACTGCCGCTGGGTCATCAGCTTGCCCGGGTGGCGGAGCAGCACTTCGAGCAGGTGCCACTCGGTCGGCGTCAGCCTGATGTCGGCCGGCTGCCCGGGGGTCTCCGCCGTCCCCGGTCCCGGCTCGGGGGCTTCCGCCAGCCCCGATCCCGGCCCGGCAGCCAGATCCCGCGTCACTCGCTTGGCGGCAAGGTCGACGACGAGATCCCCGAGCCTGAGCTGTGGCTCGCTCGGCTCGGAACCGGTGCGTCGCACGGCCGCCCGCATCCTGGCAAGCAGTTCGTCCATGCCGAACGGCTTGGTGACGTAGTCGTCGGCTCCGGCATCGAGCGCCTCGACCTTGTCGGTGCTGTCGGCCCGGCCGGAGAGCACGATGATCGGCGCGTCGGTCCAGCCGCGCAGCCCGGCGATCACCTCGACGCCGTCCATGTCAGGGAGTCCGAGGTCGAGGATGACCAGATCAGGCGGGTGGTGCGCGGCCTCCTGCAGGGCTTGGGTTCCGGTTTGCGCGGTGTAGACGTCGTACTGCCTGGCGCGCAGGTTGATCCGCAGCGCCCGCACGATCTGCGGCTCGTCGTCGACGACAAGCACACGGGTCATGTCGGCTCCTGGCCGGCGCCGTCTGGCTGGGTGTGCTCGCCGGCGAGCGTGTGCGCCACTCCAGGAACCGCAGGCAAGGACAGCGCCATCGTGAGTCCTCCGCCCGGGGTTTCTTCCGGTTCGAGCGTCCCGTCCATCGCGTCGGTAAAACCACGGGAGAGTGCCAGCCCGAGGCCGATGCCAGTGGTGTTGTCGGTGTCGCCGAACCGCTGGAACGGCACGAACATCCGGCTGGCCTGTGCGGCTGGAATCCCTGGACCGCGATCGATGACCCGAAGCTCCACCCGGTCGCCCAGTGAACTCGCGGTCAGCAACGGCGGATGACCAGGCGGGGAATAGTGCAGCGCGTTGGAGACAAGGTTGGCGATCACGCGCTCGCAGATCCCGGGGTCCGCCAGAACCTCGGGCAGCTCCGGCGGGATCTCGACGAGCACCGCTTTACCGCCGGGTCCGAGATCGTCCAGTGCGCGCGCGACGATGTCACCGAGGTCGGCCGCTCTGGGGAAGACTGACATCGCGCCTGCCTGCAGCCTGCTCAGGTCGAGCAGGTTCTCGACCAGCCGGGTGAGCTTGTCGAGCGACTCATCTGCGGTGGCAAGCAACTCCGCCTGGTCCTGCGGTCCCCACCGCACGTCGTCGGACCGCAGGCTGGTCACGGCGGCCTTGGCCGAGGCGATCGGGGTGCGCAGGTCATGGCTGACCGCGGCGAGCAGCGCGGCCCGCACCCGGTCGGCTTCGGCGATCGGCCTGGCCGCCTCGGCCTCGGCGGCCAGCCGCTGTTGATCGAGCGCGGCGGCGGCGTAGGCGGCGAATGCGCCAAGAACCCGGCGGTCCGCGGCGGGAAGCGGACGGCCGGACGTTGCCAGGCAAAGGTCCTCGTTGACGGGCATCGCGACGTCGGCATCCTCCGGCCTGCCGAGCCCGGCGTCACCCGCGCGGGCGACCACCTGCCAGCCGCCGCCCGGCCTGGGTCCGCCGCCCGGCCCGGTCTCGCGCTCCAGCAGGGTCACCGTGTCCATGCCGAACGCCTCGCGCACCCGGTCCATGACGGCTTGCAGCGATCGCTCACCGCGCAGGATGCTGCCGGCGGTCGTGACCAGAAGGTCCGATTCCGCTCCGGCCCTCGCCGCCTGTTTCGCCCGTCTGGCGGCATTGTCGACGACCAGGCTGACGACGAGTGCCACGACGATGAAGACCACCAGTGCGAGCGCGTTGTTGGTCGCGGAAATGGTGAAGGTATAGAAGGGCGGCGTGAAGTAGTAGTTGAGCAGGAGGGAGCCGGCCACGGCGGCGATCACGGCCGGAATGAGGCCGCCGACCAAGGCCACCGCGATGACGCCGACCAGGAAGACGAGCATGTCGCTGGTCAGGTTCAGATGGTGCCGCAGGTTCGCGAGCACCAAGGTGAGCAGCGGTGCGAGCAGCAGCGCCAGCGCGAAGCCCGCCGCCCTCCTGGACGTCGGCAGGCCGCCCCGGCGAGCGGGCAGCCCGAGCCCCCTGGCCATGTGCGCGTGCGTGACGATGTGCACGTCGATGTCGCCGGATTCGCGGATCGTGCGCAGGCTGACGCCGGGACCCGTGAGCAGCGTCAGCGGCCAGCTTCTGCGGCTGGCCCCGAGCACGAGCTGAGTCGCGTTCTCGGCGCGGGCGAAGGTGAGCAGCGCCTCGGGCACGTCGTCGCCGACTACCTGGTGGTAACTGCCGCCCAGAGACTCGGTCAGCTGGCGCTGGGCCGCCAGTGCGCCAGGATCCGCGCCGGTGAGGCCATCCGATCTGGTCACGTAGACGGCCAGCAGGTCGCCGCCCGCCGAGCGCGCCGCGATCCGCGCGGCACGGCGGATCAGCGTGTCGCCCTCGGGGCCGCCGGACAGGGCGACCACGACCCGTTCCCTGGCCTCCCAGGTGTCGCGGATGCCATGTGCCTCGCGGTACTCCTGAAGCCCCTCGTCGACCTTGTCGGCGAGCCAGAGCAGTGCGAGTTCACGCAGCGCCGTCAGGTTGCCTGTGCGGAAGTAGTGGTTGAGCGCCGCGTCGACCTTCCCGGCCGGGTAGACGTTGCCGTGTGCCATCCGGCGGCGCAGTGCCTCCGGAGTCATATCGACAAGCTCGACCTGATCGGCTGCGCGGACGATGGCGTCGGGCAGGGTCTCCCGTTGCGGCACGCCCGTGATCTTCATGACCACGTCGTTCAGCGACTCAAGGTGCTGGATGTTGACCGTCGTAATGACGTCGATCCCGGCGCCGAGCAATTCACCGACGTCCTGCCAGCGCTTCTCGTTGCGCGAACCCGGCACGTTGGTGTGGGCGAGCTCGTCGACCAGGGCGATCTGGGGGTGCCTGGCCAGGACCGCGTCGAGGTCCATCTCGTCGAAGTGGGTGCCCCGGTAGCTGATCCTGGCCCGCGGCAGCACCTCAAGGCCGAGCATCTGCTCCGCCGTGCGCCGCCGGCCGTGCGTCTCGACGAACGCCGCCGCGACGTCGGCGCCGCGTGACAAGCGCCGGTGGCCTTCGCCGAGCATGGCGAAGGTCTTGCCCACCCCCGCCGCCGCGCCCAGGTAGATCCTGAGCTGGCCGCGGCGTGCGGGGACGGCAGTGCCCTGGTTCGGCGTGCTGCCTGGTTCTGTCATCGCCTCTCTCACGGTACGGGGTAGCGCTGGTCCAGGGCGACGTCGAGCAGCAGCACGTTGACTCCTGGCTCGCCGAGGAAGCCGAGCGGCCTGCCGAAGGTGTACTTGGTGACGAGAGCCCTGACAGCCGCCGGACTGAGGTGCCTGGTCGCAGCCACCCTGTCCACCTGGATCGCCGCGTTCTGCGGCGAGATGTAGGGATCCAGGCCCGACGCCGACGCCGTCACCGCGTCTGCCGGGATCTGCGAGATGGCGACGTGGTCGAACGCGGCGACCTGCTGCTGGCGTGCCTTGATGTCCTGCACCAGCACCGGGTTGTTCGGGCCGAGGTTGGACGCGCCGCTGGCCAGCGGGTTGCAGCCGCCCGTCTGGTTCGTCGCCGAGGAGGCCGACGCTGACGGCCGCGGCTGGAAGTACTGGGGCAGCGGATTGCCCTTGGCGTCGGTGAACTCCTGGCAGAGCAGGCTGGAGCCCATCACCCTGCCGTGGAAGGTGAGCATCGAGCCGTTGGCTTGCTTGTGGAAGGCCACCTGGGCGAGCCTGAACAGGACCAGCGGGTACCCGATGCCGCAGATCACGGTGAAGACGAGCAGGCCCCGGACTGCCGCTAGCAGCTGACGAAGCCATCCGGGAAGACGCGACACCGATCTTGGCGACACAGTAGTCAACCGCCGAATCCTGGGATGAACGCGATGATGAGGTCGATGGCTTTGATCCCGATGAAGGGGATGATCAGTCCGCCAACGCCGTAGATCCACAGGTTCCGCCGCAGCATCGCCGCCGCCGACGAGGGCCGGTAACGTACGCCGCGCAGCGCCAGCGGGATCAGCGCGATGATGATCAGTGCGTTGAAGATGATCGCCGACGCGATCGCCGATTCCGGGCTGTGCAGGCGCATGATGTTCAGCTTCTCCAGGCCGGGGAAGACGCTGGCGAACATCGCGGGGATGATCGCGAAGTACTTCGCCACGTCGTTAGCGATGGAGAAGGTGGTGAGGGCGCCGCGAGTGATCAGGAGCTGCTTGCCGATCTCCACGATCTCGATGAGCTTGGTCGGGTTGGAGTCCAGGTCCACCATGTTCCCCGCCTCCTTGGCGGCGGAGGTTCCCGTGTTCATGGCCACCCCGACGTCGGCCTGAGCGAGAGCGGGAGCGTCGTTGGTGCCGTCACCGGTCATCGCGACCAGCCTGCCGCCCTCTTGCTCCTTGCGGATCAGCGCCATCTTGTCTTCAGGCGTCGCCTCGGCGAGGAAGCCGTCCACGCCTGACTCGTCCGCGATCGCCTTGGCCGTGAGCGGGTTGTCGCCGGTGATCATGATGGTCCTGATGCCCATCGCGCGCATCTGCGCGAACCGCTCGGCGATCCCTGCCTTGACGATGTCCTTGAGGTGGATCACCCCAAGGGCGCGGGCGGTTCCCCCGACGTGCTCGGCGACGACGAGCGGAGTGCCGCCCGCGGCCGAGATGGCGTCGACCATCTGGCCGAGATCGTCGGGTGGAGTGCCGCCCGACTGCCTGATCCATTCCCTGACAGCGCTCGACGCGCCCTTGCGGACCTGGCGCCCGCCAGCGAGGTCGATGCCGCTCATCCGGGTCTGCGCGGTGAACTCCACGAACTCCGCTCCCCGCAGCTCACCTTCGTGCCGCTCGCGCAGGCCGTACTGATCCTTGGCGAGTACCACGATCGAGCGGCCTTCCGGGGTGTAGTCGGCCAGGGAGGATAGCTGCGCCGCGTCGGCGAGTTCCGCCGCGGTCACGGTGCCGACCGGCAGGAACTCGCTGGCCTGCCGGTTGCCGATCGTGATCGTGCCGGTCTTGTCGAGTAGCAGCGTGTTCACGTCCCCTGCCGCCTCGACGGCACGGCCGGACATCGCCAGCACGTTGCGCTGGACGAGCCGGTCCATGCCGGCGATGCCGATCGCTGACAATAGCGCGCCGATCGTGGTCGGGATCAGCGCGACAAGCAGCGCCACCAGGATCACCAGGGTCTGTGGTGCCTTGGAGTAATACGCCATCGGCTGCAGGGTTGCCACCGCCAGCATGAAGATGATCGTCAGCGAGGCGAGCAGGATGTTCAGCGCGATCTCGTTCGGCGTCTTCTGCCGCCTGGCGCCCTCCACCAGGGCGATCATCCGGTCGATGAAGGTCTCGCCCGGCTTGGACGTGATCTGCACGACGATCCGGTCGGACAGTACCTTAGTGCCGCCGGTGACCGCCGACCGGTCGCCGCCGGACTCGCGGATCACCGGAGCGGACTCGCCGGTGATCGCCGACTCGTCGACCGAAGCGACGCCTTCGACGACGTCACCGTCGCCGGGGATGATCTCGCCGGCCTCGACCACTACGTAGTCGCCGAGGGTGAGCCGGGTGCCAGGCACGTCCTCCACCCGAAGCTGATGCTGACCCGCCGTCCAGCCGATCAGGCGGCGTGCCATGGTCTCGCGCTTGGTCTTGCGCAGGGTCTCCGCCTGCGCCTTGCCCCGGCCTTCCGCGACCGCCTCCGCCAGGTTGGCGAAGACGACCGTCAGCCAGAGCCAGACGACGATCGTCCAGTCGAAGACCGACGGCGTGGTGATGGCGGTATAGGTGGTCAGGGTTGCGCCGACCTCTACCACGAACATGACGGGGTTCTTGAGCTGAATTCGGGGGTCGAGCTTCGCCAGAGCGCCGGGCGTCGACTTCCAGAGCAGCTTGGGGTCGAGCAGCCCGCCGCCGATCCGGTTCTGCTGGGGAGCGGGCTTCTTTCCCGCCGCGCCAGGAACTTGCGGTGTGGTTGCCACCGGCATGTCAGTGCGGTCCTTCATGTCAGTGCAGTCCCTCTGCGAACGGGCCGAGCGCGAGCGCGGGGAAGTAAGTCAGGCCGACCAGGACGAGGATGACCGCGACGAGCATGCCCACGAAGAGCGGCTTGTGCGTCTCCAACGTGCCGGAACTGGCCGGCACCGGCTGCTGCCTGGCCAGCGAGCCGGCCAGGCCGAGCACGAAGATCTGCGGCGCGAACCTGCTGAGCAGCATTACCACGCCGCCGACGGCGTTGTACCAGTCGGTGTTCGTGGTCAGGCCAGCGAACGCCGAGCCGTTGTTGTTCGCCATCGAGGTGAACGCGTACATGACCTCGGTCAGGCCGTGCGGCCCCGGGTTGAGAATCGATGCCTGGGGCGTCTTCGTCCCGATCGACAGCCCGGCCGCCGTGAGGACGAGCAACGGTGTCGTCAGGAAGTACAGGGCGGCGTACTTCATCTCGGCCGGCCGGATCTTCTTGCCGAGGTACTCCGGCGTCCGGCCGACCATCAGACCGCCGACGAACACCGTCACGATGGCCAGCACGAGCAAGCCGTACATGCCCGCACCGATGCCGCCGGGCACGACCTCGCCGACCGCCATGTCGAACAGAGCGACACCGCCGCCGAACGCCGTGAAGGAATCGTGGAACGAATTCACCGCTCCGGTGGAGGTGACGGTGGTCGACGCCGCGAACAGCGAGGAAGCAGGCGTTCCGTTGGTGACGTTCTTGCCTTCCATCGCGGCGTGCGCGAGCTGGGGCGCCAGCCCGGCGTGCTGCGCCTCAAAGAAGCTGATCCCGCCGACGGCCCCGAGCCAGAGGATCACCATGACGGCGACGAGAGCGTAACCCTGCCGGTTGTCGCCGACCAGCTTGCCGAACGCGCGTGGTGTCGCGAACGGGATCAGCAGGAGCAGGAAGATCTCGAACCAGTCGGTGAACGGGTTGGGGTTCTCGAAGGGATGGGCGGAGTTGGCGTTGTAGAAGCCACCGCCGTTGTTTCCCAGTTCCTTGATGACCTCCTGGGAGGCAACCGGCCCGCCGGTGATGGTCTGGTGCCCGGGCGCGAGCGTCGTCAGGACCTGGTTGGCGTGGAAGTTGTCGATCACCCCGGCGGCGACCAGGATGAGCCCGCCGACGATGGACAGCGGGATCAGCAGCCTGACGGTAGCGCGGGTCACGTCGGCCCAGAAGTTGCCGACGCTGTCTGTCCTGGACCGGACGAAGCCACGGATCAGCGCCATCGCTACGGCCAGGCCGGCGGCCGCTGACAGGAAGTTCTGCACCGCGAGGCCGCTCATCTGCACGACGTAGCCCATGGTGGTCTCGCCGGAGTAGTTCTGCCAGTTGGTGTTGGTGACGAAGGACGCCGCCGTGTTAAAGGCAATCGGCGGGGGCACGTTCGGCAGGCCGAGTGAGAGCACCAGGTAGTGCTGCAGCCGCTCAAGTCCGTACAGGAAGAGCACGCTCACCAGCGAGAAGGCGAGTAGGCTGCGCAGGTAGCTCGACCAGGCCTGGTCAGCGTCCGCGTCGACGCCGATCAGCTGGTAGATTCCGCGTTCTACCCGCCAGTGCCTGCTGGTGGCGCCGGCGCCGGTCCCGGCGGACGATTCCCGGCACCCCCCGAAGATATGCGCCAGGTAATTGCCCAGCGGCACGTAGCAGGCCGTGAGCGCGGCTACCAGCAGGCCGACCTGGAGCCAGCCCGCGAGTGCGGCAGACATCAGAACCGCTCGGGGAAGACGAGTGCCAGGAACAGGTAGACGGTCAGGCCGATCGTGACGATCAGCCCGAGCCAGTTGCTAGCGCTCAACGCGCTCGACCGCCTTCACCAGCAGGAAGAGCAGGGCGAAGACGAGGACGGTCAGCCCGATATACGCAAGATCCTGCATAACGCACCCTTCAGCCGCGTCTTCACATCCGGCTCAGCTAACAGCCTCGAACGGGCGAAATATCGTCGCCTGGCACCACTCATGCGAGTCAGGTGCAATCCCTAACAAGGTCCATGCAAAGATCTGGCCGCTCGGGCCGGGAGAGGCTTTGGTCCTTGCGGCCAGCCGGGTTATCCCCGTCCCGTCTGACGGGAAGCATCGGCCAGGCCGAGCCGCAGGTTGTGACGAGGGCACCAAGCTGGGAATAACTCATCGGTCAGCCCGGCGCGACGGGTGGCGGTCAGCGCACGAGAACGGGGGTCGATCGATGCGGGAATTCAGGTCATTCGCTGCCTTGGGCGACAGCTTCACCGAGGGCGTCGGCGATCCGTGCGGCGCCGACGGTACCGGTTGCCGCGGCTGGGCGGACAGGTTCGCCGGGCAACTCGCCAGGCACCGGCCTGGCCTGCGGTACGCGAACCTCGCCGTCCGCGGCAAGCTGCTTGCCGAGATGCTCGACGAGCAGGTGCCCGCAGCGATCGCGATGGCGCCCGATCTGGTGAGCCTCGCGGCCGGCGGCAACGACCTGCTGCGCCCGCGCACCGACCCCGACGACCTGGCCGCCGAGTTCGAGCTGGCGGTCTCCCGGCTGACCGCCGCGGGCTGCACGGTGCTGGCGTTCACCGGGTTCGACCCGAAAGCGTTTCCGGTGCTGCGCCTGATGCGGGGCAAGTCCGCCGTCCTCACCATGTACATCCGGGCCATCGCCAGCAGGTACCACTGCCTGATCGCCGATCTGTGGACGATGCGGATACTGACCGACCGCAGGCTGTGGACGCCGGACCGGCTGCACCTGACGCCGGACGGGCATCGCCGGGTGGCGCTGCTCGCCTGCGAGGCGGCAGGAGTCCCGGTCGCCGCGGACTGGCGGGCGCCGCTAACCTCGCCGCAGGTCCGGCCAGGTCCGGTCGGTGCGACCGCCACCTGGCTTGGCGCCAGGTGGAACGACCTGGAGTGGATCAGCGAGCACGTCGCGCCCTACCTGAGCAGGCGGCTGCACGGCGTGTCGAGCGGGGACGGGAGGTCGGCCAAGCGCCCGGTGCTGACGCAGGTAGCGGCCGGGTCCGGCGCGGAGGCAGGCGAGGAGCCGGCCTTGGTCGCGTGGGGCGCGTCCGCGGCACCCAGTACTGCGCCGCCCGTCCCGGTGTGAGGTCGCGCGCGTGGCCAGGGACGGGCAGCACGGGGATAAGCTTCGGCTGTGGATCTGGACCTGCATGCCGATGCTGGAGAGCTGACCGCGCGGCTGGTCGACCTCGAATCGGTGAGCGGTGCCGAGGAACCGCTAGCCGACGCGATCGCCGCGGCGCTCGGTGCGATCCCGCACCTGACCGTGCACCGGGATGGCAACGTCGTAGTGGCCAGGACTGACCTGGGCCGGCCGCAGCGGGTTGCGCTGGCCGGCCATATCGACACGGTCCCGATCGCCGGCAACGTGCCGTCCGTGGTGCGGGACGGGGTGCTGTACGGGTGCGGCAGTTCGGACATGAAGTCAGGGGTCGCTGTCCAGCTCCGGCTGGCGGCAGCGGTCACAGCCCCGGCCATGGACGTGACTTATATCTTCTACGACTGCGAGGAAGTCGAAGCCGAGCGCAACGGCCTGCTCCGGCTGAGCAGGACAAGCCCGGACCTGCTGGCGGCCGACTTCGCTGTGCTGCTCGAGCCGACCTCGGGGGTGGTGGAGGGCGGCTGCCAGGGCACGCTGCGGGCCGAAGTACGGGCCACTGGCGAGCGTGCCCACAGCGCGAGATCCTGGATGGGCCAGAACGCGATTCACGAGGCTGGCCCGATTCTGGACGTGCTGCGCGACTACCAGCCCCGCCAGCCTGACGTCGACGGGCTGACCTACCGGGAAGGCCTCAACGCCGTGGGCATCAGGGGCGGCGTGGCCGGAAATGTCATACCGGACGAATGTGTCGTCACCGTCAACTACCGGTTCGCGCCCGATCGCTCGGCCCGGGAAGCGGCTGAGCATGTCCGCCAGACCTTCGACGCCTGGGATGTCACGGTCGTCGACGTGGCCGGCGGCGCCAGGCCGGGCTTGCGGCATCCGGCCGCGGCGTCCTTCGTGGCGGCCGTCGGCGGCAGGCCGCAGGCCAAACTCGGCTGGACCGACGTCGCCAGGTTCGACGCCCTCGGGATTCCCGCGGTCAATTTCGGGCCCGGCGACCCGCTACTCGCGCACACCAGGGGCGAGCACGTAGCGCTGGCCGCCATCGCCGACCATGAGGTCAAGCTGCGCGCCTGGCTGCATGGCTGACGCCTAGGCCGGTCGCTGCTTACTTCGGCGGTGCCATGATCAGGGTCACAGCGCTCCGGTGCGTCTGGCCGTGCACGTCCACCCAAGTGATCTGGACGCTCATCCCCGGGCTGAATTTCTGCATGACGGTGGTGAGTTGCAGGGGGGAGGTGACCGGCTGGCCGCCGATGGCTGTGATCACGTCCCCGGCGACGACACCTGCCTTGTCAGCGGGTGTTCCGCACAACTCGCCGATGACGAGCGCACCCGATGCGACCGGCGCGACCCTTGCCGGAACGCCGGCGTTCAGGTCGTTGGCCAGGCACACCGGCGACGACGGCTGCACGGGGAACCCGGCCGCCCCTTGGTCTTCCTGGTACTGCCGCTGTCGCTGCAGTTGCGGGCTGGTGACCAGGCGGGCAGATCCGGCGGGCACGAGCACGCCGATGAACCCGGTGGAGCCGATCCGGATGGCCGAACTCGACTGCCCGCTGATGATCTGCCTGGCGATCCGCAGCGCCTTGTCGATCGGGATGGCGAAGCCCATGTTCTGGGAGCCGAAGCCGCCGGTGGCCGCTGCCGTGTTCATCCCGATGACCTTGCCCGCGGTGTTCGCGAGCGCGCCGCCGGAATCACCCTGGACGATGCCGGCGTCGGTTTGCAGCATGCCGTGCAGCGTCTCGCTGCTGCCGGCGCCGCTGTCGCTGGCGGTGATAGTACGGTTGAGCCCGGTGATCGAACCGGTGAACGGCGGCGCGCCACCCGCGCCGTCGGCGTTGCCCATGGCCACGACGGCATCCCCGAGCTTGACGGTGCCGGAATCGCCCAGCGGGACGGTACGCAGGTTGTGTGCGCCGATCAGTTTGATGACCGCCACGTCGTCGGCCGAGTCGTAGCCGAGCCACTTGGCGGTGAAGTGCTGGCCGGTCGACACGACGGTGGCGTAGAGCTGGGTGGTGTCGGCGATGACGTGGTTGTTGGTCAGAACCAGGCCGTCACTGCTGATGACCATGCCAGTAGCCGCTGCCTGGCTGCCTTGGTACTCCAGGTTGCTTGAGATGTCGACGAGCCCTGGCCGGACGGCGTTCACTACTGCCCGCTCGGTCGAGTTCCGCACACCGCCGGACGTGCCGCCCGAGTTGCCGCCAGGGAACGGGAAGTTTCCGCCTTGAGATCCGCCGTTACCGCCGGCTTGCGGACCGCTGACCGACGGATTGACGGAATTGCTGCCCTGCACCAGGTACGCGGTCACGCCGGCTCCGGCCGCCGCCGCGACCACCGCGACCGTGAGATAGGTGAGCAACGTCCGGCGGCGGCGGGCCGGATCGCTGGGCGGCGGCAGATAGCCGCCCGGCTGACCGTAGCCGCCCGGCTGACCGTAGCCGCCCGGATAGCCGAAGGCAGCGGTCTGCTCGTAGCCCGGCTGCTCGTAGCCCGGCTGCCCGTATCCCGGGTGTCCGTATCCCGGCCGGCCGTAGCTGGGCGGTGGATACCCGGGCTGTGCGCCACCGGGCGGGCCGAAGACCGGCCGTACCGGCTCGGGCTGACCGGCTGCCTGGCTGCCGTGACCGGGGTCAGGCTGGTCCGGCCCCGGAGTGCCCGCTCCGGGGCGATCGGGCTGGTGGTTCCCTGGCTGAGTGAATTCAGGCCCGCCGGACTGCCCAGACTCGGCCTGTCCAGGCACGGTGCTACCGGGTTCCGCCTGGTCGGCGGCACGAGGTTCCTGACCGGGTTGCCGATCCTCGCTGTTGGCCTGATCGTCCTGCATCTCCACCACCTTCACCCCGATGCCAGCGTACTGTGCGACCGCCGCTGCTTCCGATCAGTCAACGTCGCGGAAAGCCCGCGCTGGCCGGCTTGCGGCTTAGCCGGCCAGCGCGGGCTGTGTAACTTCCCGGGTCCGATTCCGCCCGGACCCGTTACCAGCTAAGTAAGCACCACCAGCCTGGAGGCTAGCTGAATGCTCGCTGAGGATCGGCTCCGTTGCAAGGACGGGACAGGTGCATCGCCACCTGGCAGTCGCTCGCGGGGCGGGACGCGGCGTACCTCTCGCAGCGGCGGGCGCGAGCATGGCAGTGCACATCACGTGGTGTATCTGCCCAGGCTTGCCGGGTTACACCCCGGGGTGGTCTGGCCAATCTGCCGATTCGCCGAAGTACGCGGATCTGCTACGACGTACCGCCGGTGTAGCCGCGGATGGCCAGCCGCGATCCGCTAATGTGCATTTGCACAATTGCGCGATGATGTGCGGTCACGCGACCGCAGGTGCTGCCTGAAATGGCGCAGCAAGAGAAGGGATGCTGGTTGGGCCTGCCAGGACGCCGGGCGCTCCTCGTGCCCGGCTCGATCACTACGGGCCATCAGGCCGCCGCGGCCGCCTGCGCAACCACGCTCGAGGATCTGGGCTGGGCGACGCACACGCTGGACGCCATGTGGCTGCGCGGTCAGGGCTGGGGAGCGGCGGCCGAGGCTGCTTTCCGCGCGGCTCTGGCGATTCCGGGACTGTACGACGCCTTCCATTACGCGGCCTTGCGGACGGGAAACCGTGTCGCTCTGCACGCCGACGCCGCGGCCCGGGCCAGGCTGGTCCCGAGACTGCGTGACTACCTGGACCGGCATCCGGTGGAACTCGTCATTTCGATCAGCCCGACCGGGGCGTCGGCGGTCAGCACGGTCGCCGCCAGGTATCCGTCGATGAGGCATGTCGTGTTCTGCACAGATGCCGTGCCGCACCGGCTCTGGGTCCATCCGCATGTGGACCTGTACCTGGTCACCTCGGCGGCTGCCGAGCCCGCCGTCCAGCGGTTCCAGACGGAAGCGCACGTCCTGGTCATCCCGCCAGCGGTCCGGCCGGAGTTCTACCGGTCGCCGACTAAGCACTCGGCCCGCATCGGGCTTGGCCTGACCGACCAGGACCGGTGCGTGCTGCTCGTAGCGGGCAGCCACGGGCTCGGGCCGCTCGCGGATATCGCCGACGCTCTGGCCGGTGCCGGCCTGCGCGTGCTGGCAGTCACGGGCTACAGCGGCCGGGCGGAACGCAAGCTGGCCGTGCTGGCCGAGAGCCGTCCGGGAATTCAGGCCTTCGGGTTCACCGACCGGATGCCCGAGCTCATGGCCGCGTCGGATCTGGTCATCACGAGTCCCGGCGGCACCTGTATGGAGGCGAGGACGGTGGGCCGGCCGCTGCTCCTGCTCGACCACGTCCAGGGCCACGGCAGGGACAACCTCCAGCATGAGCTCGAGCTCGGGGACGCGGCAGTGACGTCCAAGCGCCCGGCCGACGTGGTCAGGTCGGCGCTCGCCTGCCTGGCACGGATCAGGCCGGTTCCTTCGGGTCCGGCCAGGTCGCTGGCGGACTGGGAGGAGCGGTTCCGCCTGGCGCTCGCGACAATCGTGATGTAAGCGGCATAGGGCCGCAGAATCTTCCGGTCAGAGCTGCCGGTAACGTGTCTGAGGCAGGCCACGGCCTGACCGGCCTGATCAGGACCCCAGCGCGCAATCGGTGAAGTACGGAGGCCCCGAGTGACCCAGGTGACATCGGCGCTGCCTGGGCGGCCGCGCGTGCCTGAGCAACCGGGTGCTGACGAAGCCGCGGCCGGCCAGGACCCATCCGCCGTCGCCAGCGCTGACCGCAGGCGGCGACCGGCCGCGCTGGTCGCGCGATCGCTGTTCGCGCTGACGAAGCCGCGGATTATCGAGCTGCTGCTGGTGACGACCTTGCCCGTGATGCTGCTTGCCCAGCGCGGCGTGCCGTCCGCAGGACTGGTCCTGGTGACGCTGGCCGGCGGAGCGCTGGCGGCCGGCAGCGCCAACACGCTGAATTGCGTGATCGACAGGGATATCGACGCGGTGATGCGGCGGACCTCGCGGCGGCCGTTGGCGGCGAGCCGTTCCGGGGTCGCGTCGGTGCGTCCTGCCGAAGCGATCTCGTCGGCTGCGGTGCTCGGAGCCGCGGCGACGCTGCTGCTCGGTTTCGGGGCGAACTGGCTGGCAGCCGGGCTGGCCGATGCTGCGATCGCCTTCTACGTGCTCGTGTACACGCTCGGACTGAAACGCCGGAGTGCTTCCAACGTCGTGATCGGCGGTGCGGCCGGGTGCTTCCCTGTCCTGGTCGGATGGGCAGCGGTCACCGGCCGGGTCGGCTGGCCTGCGCTGGTGCTCTTCGGCGTGGTGTTCTTCTGGACGCCGCCGCATTTCTGGGCGCTGGCGATGAAGTTCAAGGACGACTACGCGGCGGCGGGAGTGCCGATGCTGCCGGTCGTCGCGACCGCGCGGCAAGTCGCGAGCAAGATCGTGGCCTACAGCTGGCTCATGGTGGCCACGTCACTCGGCCTGACCTGGTGGGCGGGATGGCTCTACGGGGCGTGCGCGCTCGTGCTCGGCGGCTGGTTCCTGTTGCGGCGCACCGGCTGCGCGGGCGAGTGGTCACCGGCCAGGCGATTACGCCGATGCGGCTGTTCCACCACTCGATCGGCTACCTGACGCTGCTGTTCGCGGTCGTGGCCGTGACCGCGCTGCTGCCGTTCGGCCGCCTCTGACCGGGCGTACTGGCGCATGGTCGGCCGGACGACATGGTGGCTCTAAGCCGAGCCGGCTGTGCCACCGCACATCAGGCTGCGGCATCCTCTTATCCATGACCGAGCCGTCGTCACCCAGCCGGAGGGACTTCCTCGGAACGGCAGCCGCCGCTGCGGCGCTGCCGGCCGCGACCGCGGCCGCGGCGTCCCTGGCAGGTTGCCAGTCAGCACCGCGAGGCAAACCCGGCCCCGCGGCCAGACCCGCACGGCAGCGCCTCGCCGTCGCCGAGAACTCGCTGCCCGGCGACGGCAACTGGTGGATCAGGCACCTGGGAACCCCCGACTCGATCATGGGGTATGCCGGCCAGTCGAGCGTGCTGCCCGGTGAGCCGCTGCACCTGTATGTGTCCACGACGTCACGTGAGTTCAGCGTCAAGGCCTTCCGGATGGGCTGGTACGCCGGTGACCTGGCGCGGAAGGTGTGGGAGTCGGGGCCGGTGCGCGGCCACCGGCAGCGGCGCGCGGCGCTGGACCGGCGGACCAACATGGTCTACACCGACTGGGGACTGTCACTGGCGGTGCCGACGGACGGCTGGCCAGCCGGGTCCTACCTGTTGCGACTGGACGCGGAGTCGGGCTCGCAGCGGTACGTGCCGGTGACCGTGCGGTCGGACCGGACCGCGGGCAAGGTGGTGCTCAAGAGCGCGGTGGCGACCTGGCAGGCTTACAACACCTGGGGCGGCTACGACCTGTACCAGGGTCCGGGCGGCGGATATGACAACCGGTCCAGGGTCGTCAGCCTGGACCGTCCCTACGACAGGTCCGGCGCTTTCCTGTTCATGGTCTACGAGCGCAAGCTGATCAACCTGGCCGAGCGGATGGGCCTGCCACTGGCCTACCTGACCAGCATGGACATCGCGAGGGACGGGCATGCGCTGGACGGGGCAAGCGCGCTGGTCTCGCCCGGGCACGACGAGTACTGGTCGCCGCCAGAGCGCGCGCATGTCACCGCTGCCCGCGACGCCGGGGTGAACCTGGCCTTCCTCGGCGCGAACGCGATGTTCCGGCGCACCAGGCTGGAGCCGAGCCGGCTGGGCGAGGACCGGCGGGTCATCTGCTACCGGACCAGCTACCGGCAGGACCCGATGTACGGCAAGCACAACGCACTGGTGACCAATGACTGGCGGGAGCCGCCGCACCCCGATCCGGAGTCGTCGGTGATCGGGACCTTCTACGAGGGTTACCCGACCGTGGCCGACTACGTCGTCGCTACCCCGCACGCCTGGATGTTCCTGGGCACCGGCGCGCGCAAGGGGACCAGGTTCCGTGCGCTGGTGGGTATCGAGTACGACCGGGTCAACCCGGGGGCCCCGCTGGAACGCCCCATCCAGATCCTGTCCCATTCGCCGCTGACCTGCCACGGCGTGAACAGTTACTCCGACTCCGCGTACTACACGCACCGGGGCGGTGCGGGGGTGTTCAACGCGGGCACGATGCGCTGGGTCGAGTCGTTCGCCCCGCCGTTCTATCACTGGGGCATCACCAAGGAGTGCGGGCGATTCACCAGCCGGGTGACCGCGAACGTGCTGCGCGCCTTTGCCGAGGGCCCGGCGGCAGAGAAATACCCGGCCAAGGACAATGTGGCGGCCATGCATGCCTGGCCTGGCGATCCGATCGCGGCCGGGCACAATTTGTGGCCGCCCATCGTTCTATGAAGTACGACGGGCTATCGCGGTTGCCATCCGGTCAGCCGCGTTGGTCCTATTATTGAGCTTGGCTAGGTATCTTCTGGCGGACCAGAGTGTCCTAGCACGGCGGGAGGCAGCGGTATGACCAGGCGACCTGACCTCGGCGGCAGATTCCGCGGCAAGCTCAGGTGGACGTCGGCCGGCGCAGTGGTCGTAGTCGGCGCGGTCCTCGCCGGGACCGTGCTCGCGAGTGCCGCCAGCCCGGTGCTGCCGCGGCGCAGCGCGGCCCAGCTCCTCGTCGGCATGCGGCACGCGGTCTTGCCGGGTGCCTTCGCGGCCGTGGTGTCGCAGAGCGCCAACCTCGGGTTCCCCGCGCTGCCTGATATCGGCGGCGTGTCCTCATCCCTGCTGTCGGCGGCGTCCCTGGTCTCTGGCACGCATACCGTCCAGATCTGGTACGACGGGCCCCGGCATGTCCGGATCGCGATGCCGGTTCCATTCGGGGAGACCGACCTGCGGGTCAACGGCGATCAGGTCTGGCTGTGGAACAGCCACGGCCAGACAGCTACGCACCTCGTCCTGCCCGCCGTCCCTCGCGTCGGCGCCGTTCCGGGGAGCGGCAGGTCCGGACTGGCCGGACTGACACCGCCGCAGGCGGCACGGCGGGTGCTTGACCTGATCGGGCCGACGACGAAGGTGACCGTGGCCGGCCCGGTCACGGTGGCAGGCCGGGCGGCTTACCAGCTTTCGATCGCGCCGCGTTCCGGCCAGTCGCTGATCGGCCAGATCCTGATCGCTGTCGACGCCAAGAGCTACCTGCCGCTCCAGGTGCAGGTCTTCCCGCGCGGTTCGTCGAGCGCGGCCTTCCAGGTCGGATTCACTTCGCTTACGTTCGGCACGCCGGCGATGTCGAACTTCAGCTTCACCCCGCCGCCTGGCGCGCACGTCAAGACGATCCGGCCAGGCGCGCCCCGGCATGGCCTGGCGGCCGGAGCCCGCGGCCCGGCTGGCGGTCCGGGGTCAGGCGGCGGCCTGGCTGGCGGGCCGGGGCTTAACCCGGCAAGTCTGGCTGGCGGGCCGGCCATGAACCCGGTCGATCTGGCTGGCGGGCAGCGGTTCGCGCGGTCCGCTCGCGGGCCGGCCACAGCCGGAGCGCACAGTCCACGATCCGGGCCGCTGAGCCCGGTCGCCGGACCGCACGGCCGGGTCCCCGGGCCGGCTGGCCCGGCCGGTGGTGTTCAGATTCTCGGCTCTGGCTGGCTTACCGTCGCGGTCATCCCGGCCGGGCGGGCGCTGGCTGGCCAGCCCGGGGTCGGCGGCCAGGCGATCGCGCTGCTGCGCGTGCTGCTGAACGCGGCGGCTCCGGTGCACGGCGCCTGGGGCAGGGGCCGGCTGCTGAGCACTAGCCTGTTCTCCGTGCTGATCACCAGCAAGGGCAAGGTCCTGATCGGCGCGGTGAACCCGGTCGTCTTGTACGCCGACGCGGCGAAGGTGAAGTGACACTGACCGGTCCGGTGAGGGCGGACATCCCGGCGGGCGAGACGGTCGGCGAGACCGGGCTGGCCATCGCGACCAGCGGGCTGTCGAAGCGGTTCCGCGGCGGCCAGCTGGCGGTGGACGACATCGACCTGGCGGTGCCGCCTGGAAGCGTCTACGGGTTCCTCGGCCCGAACGGTTCTGGTAAGACGACGACTATCCGGATGCTGCTCGGGCTGGTGCACCCGACCGGCGGGACTTTCCGGCTGCTCGGCACCGACCTGCGCGCCGGGCTCGAGCCGGTCCTGCCGAGAGTGGGCGCTCTGGTCGAGGGCCCGGCGTTCTACCCGTTCCTGTCCGGCAGGCAGAACCTGGCCAGGTGCGACGCCGCCGATCGCACGGCCGACCTCGCTACCGCACGGACCCGGATCGACCACGCGCTCGACCAGGTGGGGCTGCTTGCCGCCGCCGACAAGCGGTACCGCGCGTACTCGCTCGGCATGAAGCAGCGCCTCGGCATCGCGGCCGGGCTGCTCCGGCCGCGCGACCTGATGATCTTGGACGAGCCGACCAACGGCCTCGATCCGCAGGGGACCAGGGAAATCAGGTCGCTGATCAAGCAGATCGCGGCCGACGGCACAACGGTGTTCGTGTCCTCGCATCTGCTCGCCGAGGTGGAGCAGATCTGCTCCCATGCCGGGGTGATGAGCACCGGGCGGCTGGTCTTCCAGGGGACGATGGCGCAGCTGCGCAGCCGGGGTGAGCCGCGGATCCTGATTCGCACCGCGGCACCCGCCAAAGCCGCTGGCGTGCTCAGCGGGCTCGGGCTCGGGCCGGTCGAACTGGCGGACGCGTCGGTGAGCGCACCGCTCGGCGCGCATGCGCCGGAGCAGATCAACGCCGATCTCGTCCAGGCCGGCGTTCCGGTAGCCGGGCTGGAGACCGTGCGGCCCAGCCTGGAGGACCTGTTCGTCGAGCTGACGGGTGAGGGCTTCGATGTCAACGGCTAGCGCGCCAGCGGGCGCTCAGACCATAGTGAGGCAGGCACCGGCTTCGCCGGTACGGCACTGGCTGCGGCTGTTCCGGTCAGAATTGCGGATTGTCTTCCTGCGGCCGCGTAATCTCGCGTTGCTCGGGGTGCTGTCCGTCGCGCCGGTATTCCTGGGCGTCGTGCTCCGGATCAACACGCCACCGCCGGGGGCTGGCGGCCCCTCCGGCGCCGGCGAGTTCATCGGCCAGGTCGCCGATAACGGCGTGTTCCTCTCGCTGCTGGCGATCTTCGTGCTCATGACGCTGGTGCTGCCGCTCTCCATCGCCGTGGTGTCCGGCGACAGCATCGCCGGCGAGGCCGGGCTCGGCACGCTGCGCACGCTGCTCACCGTTCCGGCCGGGCGGATCAGGCTACTGGTGACCAAGTACCTCATGATCGTGGTGTTCAGCGTTGTCGCCTGCGTACTCGTCGCCGGCCTGGGCCTGCTCATGGGCGCCATGCTGTTCCCGATCGGCCCGGTCACGCTCCTGTCCGGGGATACCGTGTCGCTGGCCGACGGCCTGGGCAGGCTGGCGCTGATCGTCGGCTACGTCGCCATCGCACTGGCGGCTCTGGGAGCGCTCGGTATCGCGCTGTCGACTTTTACCCAGCACGCGATCGCGGTGATGGCCGCCGTCCTGGTCATCGTCATGATCAGCGAGATCCTGGACGCCGTTTCACAGGTGGCCGTCATCCACCCGTACTTGCCGACGCATTTCTGGCTCTCGTTCGACGCGCTGCTGCGGATACCGGTCGCCTGGTCGCAAGTGCTGCACGGGATCACGTCATTCGGTGTCTACACGGTGATCTTCGGCGCCGTCGCCTGGATCCGGATGCGGCGAGCCAACGTCACCTGCTGAGCCGTAATCACGATACGGCATGCTGCCCCCAGGCACCGCCGCCGCATCCGCCGAGCCGGTTCTGACTGGGAATCCGGCACAGGGAGCCGGTCGCAACGATGCGGTTCGCCGTGAGCAGGCCGATGACGCGGCCACCCTGCTGGCTCTCGCCGTGGCCGGGATCGGCGGGGCGGAACGCCCCGGGCAGGTCACGATGGCGCGCGCCGTGCAGCAGTCGATCGAGACCGGCGAGCACCTAGCCGTCCAGGCCGGAACGGGCACAGGGAAATCGCTCGCGTACCTGGTCCCGGCGGCGCGATACGCGATCAACGAGAACGCGACGGTCGTCGTATCGACGGCGACGATCGCGCTGCAGCGTCAGCTCATCGACCGCGACCTGCCCCGGCTCGCCGCGGCGCTCGCGCCCGTGCTTGGCCGCGAGCCGGTCTTCGCGATACTCAAGGGCCGCCGCAATTACCTGTGCGTGCAGCGGCTGCATGGCGGTCCGGCCGACGACGAGGGTGAGACACTCTTCGATCCCGGCGCGGTCTCCGCGATCGGCAGGCAGGTGCAGCGGCTGCACGAGTGGGCTGCCACGACGAAGACCGGGGACCGTGACGAGCTCGTGCCCGGAGTCGGCGAACAGGCCTGGCGCCAGGTCTCGGTCAGCGCTCGCGAGTGCATCGGGGTGCAGCGCTGCCCGTTCGGTACGCGGTGCTTCGCCGAGCTCGCCAGGGACGAGGCTGGCCGGGCGGACATCGTCGTCACGAACCACGCGCTGCTGGCGATCGACGCGATGGAAGATTTCGACATCTTCCCCGATCACGATGTCGTGATCATCGACGAGGCGCACGACCTGGTCGACCGGGTCACCTCGGTCGCCTCCGACGAACTGTCGGCCGCTGCCGTGGAGACCGCGGCGCGGCGATGCGGCCGCATGATCGACGAGAAAGCGGTGGCCAGGCTGCGGGACGCTGGGATGGGCGCGGAGCGCGCACTCGCGCCGCTCACCGCCGGGCGGATCGACGTCCTCGACGAGATCCTGGCAACCGCGCTTGAGGCGGTCAGGGATGCGGCGGCCGGCTGCGCTGCCGAGTTCCGGACCAGTGCTCGTGCCGACGAGGAGGATCCGGCCAGGCTGGCGGCCCGCCGGTCGGCGCTAGCGGCGATCGGCGAGCTCGGGGATGCCGCCGAGCGGATCCTCGGCGCTTTCGGCGCCGGAATCGCGGACCGGACCGACGTCGTGTGGCTGGACCGGCCCGCCACCGAGGAGGCCGGCCGGCCGCCGACACTCCGGGTCGCACCGCTGGGAGTCGGCGGCCTGCTGGCCAGTCGGCTGTTCAGCCGCAGGACGGTCGTGCTGACGTCCGCCACGCTCTCGCTCGGCGGCTCGTTCGAACCGCTGGCCAGACAGTGGGGCCTGACGCAGGCACCGGGTGAGCCCGCGCGGGCTGACGGGAGCGGGCGGGCTGACGGGAGCGGGTCGGCTGACGGGAGCGGGCCGGCTGACCAGCCTGGCCGCGGCGACGGCTCTGAGCCCCCCGAGCCGCATCAGCTTGCCTGGTCAGGGATGGACGTGGGATCACCGTTCGACCATCCGCGCAGCGGAATCTTGTACATCGCCAAGCACCTGCCGTCACCCGGCAGGGACGGCCTGGCGGAGTCCTACCTGACCGAGATCGCCGAGCTGATCGATGCGGCTGGCGGCCGGACGCTCGGCCTGTTCTCCTCGATGCGGGCCGCTCGGCAGGCCGCCGACGAGCTGGCCGGGCGGATCGCGTTCCCGCTGCTCTGCCAGGGGGATGACCAGACCTCGCAACTGGTGAGCCAGTTCGCCGCGGATGAGGCAACCTGCCTGTTCGGCACGCTCTCGTTGTGGCAGGGCGTGGACGTGCCTGGACCGGCACTGCAGCTCGTCGTCATCGACCGGATCCCGTTCCCGCGCCCGGATGACCCGCTGGCGTCCGCACGGCAGCGGGCGGTAGCGGCCCGCGGCGGGAACGGATTCATGTCCGTTGCCGCATCGCAGGCCGCGCTGCTGCTCGCCCAGGGCACCGGCCGGCTGCTGCGGACGATGACCGACCGGGGGGTGGTCGCCGTGCTCGACCCGAGGCTGAGCACCGCTCGTTACGCCGGGTTCCTGCGCGCGTCCCTGCCGCCGTTCTGGACCACGACCGATCCGGCCGTCGTCCGGGGTGCGCTCCGCCGTCTCGCTGCCGGGGCGCGGCCAGAGACACGCCGACTCGGCTAAGCCTGGTACCGCGGTCGAGCCGGCCGCGGGGCTGGGCCGGGAAGTGCGGCTACAGGACTTCGTGGCCGGGGTGCGGCTCGGTGGGCACTTCGGTGCGCTTCGCCGGGATCGTCCCGAGCCGGCCGGCCTGATAGTCCTCGAACGCCTGCACGAGCTCGGCCCTGGTATTCATCACGAACGGGCCATAGGCGGCGACGGGCTCCCTGATCGGCTGGCCGCCGAGCACCAGAACGTCCATGCCCTCGCTCGGCCCGTCCGCGCGCTGGTTCGCGCCGAAGGTGAGCACGTCGCCTGAACCGAACACCGTGAGCTGGCCGGTCCGCACCGGGCGCCGGTCGGCACCGACGGTGCCGGCTCCGGCCAGCACATACCCGAGCGCGTTGAAGTCCGGCCGCCACGGCAGCCTGAGCTGGGCGCCCGGCTGCAGCGTGGCATGCAGCAAGGCGATCGGCGTATGCGTGCTGCCGGGACCGGGATGGCCGGCTACCTCTCCGGCGATGACGCGGACCAGCGTGCCGCCATCCGGCGAGCTGAGCAACGCTACCTGACCCGCGCGGATGTCCTGATAGCGGGGCGCTGTCAGCTTCATCGCTGACGGCAGGTTCACCCAGAGCTGGAAGCCGTGGAACAGCCCGCCGCTCAGCACGAGATCCTCGGGCGGTTCTTCGATATGCAAGATGCCGCCGCCTGCGGTCATCCACTGGGTATCGCCGTTGGTGATCAGGCCGCCGCCGCCGTTGGAGTCCTGGTGCCGGAAGGTGCCGTCGATCATGTAGGTGACGGTTTCGAAGCCACGGTGCGGGTGCCAGGATGTGCCACGCGGCTCGCCAGGCGCGTAATCGACCTCGCCCATCTGATCCATATGGATGAACGGGTCCAGCGCCCGCAGGTCGACGCCGGCGAAGGCACGGCGGACGGGGAAACCCTCGCCCTCGAACGCTGACGGCGCGGTCGTAACGGCGAGAACAGGACGTTCCTGGGCGACCGCCGCATCGGGTTCGGAGATTCGCGGCAGTAGCAAGATGTCGTCGACAGTGACCGCTGGCATGTTTCCGATCCTCCCACGGGGCAGATTGCTGCCCGGCCTGGGCCGCAATCGTCGCCTGATCTGTGCCCGGCTCAACGTTAATTGAACTTGCAACATTCCCGTGCGCCGCTTGCCTTGCTCTTAGGGCTTGTCCCGTAGATCTTGATGGTCCGGATGGCCGAGCGGGCGCCGGCGCCGTGCTGGCGAACTGCACGGGCTGGCCCCGGACGACGTACGCCGAGGCTGGGCGGAGATGTACCTGGGCCTGATCGCGGACAACCTGTACGGCCAGCGCGACGCGGCACCCGCACGCTCTCGCAGCAGATGCTGCTGGCAGTCCTTGCCCGCGACACCGGCGACGAGGCCGGAGCCGTAGCGCTGGCGCGTGAGATCGCCCGCTGTGCGGCAGCGCTCGGCGCCGAACGCATCGAGGCCCAGGCCACCGGCTTGCTGGCAGGCGCTGACCCGACCGCACCGCCCGAGAACGACTCCTGACCGCATCAGGTGCCGCCGCGCCTACAGCCGGGGCTGGTAAGATCCAGCAACCAAAATCAGCCGATGCCGAGGTCACAATGTCGCCGCTTGAGCCGTCCTCAGGCTCCCCCCTCGCTCGCACCGCGCAGAGCGATGCCATGCCCTTGCCCGAGGAATGGAGCGCGAAGAGGGTCTCTGTGGTGCTTCCGACCTACAACGAGCTAGATAACCTCCCGATAATCCTCGAAGAGCTACTTTCCCTCCCGCTTCCCAATCTAAAGATCTTTGTCATTGACGATAACAGCCCGGATGGGACTGGAGAACTCGCGGACAAGCTCGCCGGGGAGCGCAACGCACACGGGCCGGAGCGCGTCGTCGTCATCCACCGGCCGGGCAAGGAAGGACTCGGCCGTGCCTACGTCGACGGCATGAGCCGCGCCCTAGAAGACGGCGCGGAGTACATCGTGCAGATGGACTCCGATATGAGCCACGACCCGAAGCACATCCCGGAGATGCTCGGAACCCTGCTGTCTACCGGCGCCGGCGTGGTAATCGGCAGCCGGTACACCGTCTCCGGATCACTCGACGCATCCTGGGGCCCGCACCGGAAACTACTCTCGGCCTGGGCGAACTTCTACGTGCATCTAATCCTTGGGTTGCATGTGCGGGACGTAACCGCCGGATACAAACTCTGGCGCAGAGACGCCCTGATCAAAATTGATCTCCCCAGCGTGCGAAGCAGCGGCTATTCGTTCCAGGTAGAAATGAACTACCGGGCGCTGCTGCAAGGCTGCAAGATCCTCGAAGTACCCATCCACTTCACTGAGCGCCAGCACGGCAAGAGCAAGATGGCCCTGTCCACTCAGCTAGAGTCGGCCTTCGTGCCCATCAGGCTCCGCATGCGCCGGGGCCAGGTCCAGTCGGGCCGCTGAAGTCGGGCCGCTGAAGTCTGGCCGCGGCTAGCCAGTGTGATCCACCGCCACGCGACCCCGTCGGCATCGCCGGGTGCGGGCAGCTACAGGGGCAGGCCGGCTTCCAGGTGCGCGAGCGCGGCGTCGATCCGGCTCAGCAAATCAGGTGCCGAGTGCTCGGTGGTCCAGTCACTCCATGGCATGGTCGCCGCCATGATGACGCCTACGACAGCTCCGGCGAGGTTGCGGACGGCGAAGTCGCCGGGGTCGCGGCCGGAACGCTTCGCCGCCGCCGCCGCGATCGCCGTGATCGTCCTGGCGAGCTCGTCCATGGCCCTGGCACGCAGTTCCGGTATGGTCAGCGTCAGCTCGGCGGTCTCCTGCAACTTCGCGAGTTCGTCCTCGTTCAGCGACCCGAACGCCGACCGTGCGGCGGCGCGGAACGCGGCGACCGGGGAGAGCTCGGCGGGCTGCGCCTCGAACGAGTCCACAGCCAGGACATCGATCTCGTCCTGGAGCACGACGTCTTCCTTGGTCGGGAAGTACCGGAAGAACGTGCTCGCCGAGACCTCGGCGGCATCGGCGATCTGGTCGATGGTGGTGGCTTCGTAGCCCTGCTCTCGGAAAAGGCGGAGCGCGTGCTCCCGGATGGCAGCACGCGTCCTGGCCTTCTTGCGTTCGCGCAGCCCGGGACGTTGGGCGGTTTGCGCTTCGTTCATGCGGTCACTTCATCCTCATCCGCACGGGTCCTTGCTGCTGCCTGCCAGCATGGCAGGCTCGGGTCACAAAGGTCACGGTGCCACGGCCGAATAGGACTGAGTCGGCTCGGCCGTGCCCGGCTCGGACGGCGCATCGTCGGCCAGGCTGGGCAGGAACGCCAGCGCGAGGAGCGCCGATCCGATCGCGATCCCGCCGCATACCCAGAGCATCAAGTCCATCCCGTGCACGTACGCGCCGCGTACCAGTTGCAGCAGCTCGCGCGAACCTGCCGCCCGAGCCGTGGCCACCCCTCCGGCGACGCCGCTGCGTACCGCGCTGGCCGCTGCGGCTGGCAACCCGGTGAGGTGCAGCTGACCCCGGTAGACCGTGGCCAGGACCGTGCCGAGCACCGCGACGCCGATCGTCCCGCCGACCTGGCGCATTGCCGTGATCAGCGCCGAGCCGGACCCGCTGCGCTCGGCGGAGAGCGCACCGAGTGCGGTGTTCAGCGCTGTGGGCATGGCCATGCCGAGCCCGAAACCGGTCACCGCGAACCATGCCGAGGTGAAGCCGCTGCTGCTGCCGACAGTGGTGCTGGCGCCGACCGCGAGGGCGGCGGCCATGATCGCGAACCCGGCTGCCGTCAGGACCTTGACACTGATCCTGGGTCCTGACCCGCGCGGCGCCTGCAAGCGCTGGCCGATGCCCAGGCCTAGCGCCAGGCCGCCGATGAGTGGCAGCATCCTGACACCGCCGCCGAGCGAATTCAGCCCGCGCACGTCGAGGAAGTATTGCGGCATCGCGAAGATGACTCCGAACAGGGCGAACGACACCAGCGTGGACAGGACCGTCCCCCAGGTGAAGCCGGCCGACCTGAACAACGCCAGGTCCACCAGCGGCAGCGCGCGCCCGCTGAGCCTGCGCTCCCAGGCAACGAACGCTACGAGCGCGACCACCCCGGCTGCCATCGTGGCCACGGCGGCCGGGTCAATCCATCCGTTGTCGCCGGCCTTGATCAGCCCGTAGGTCAGCAAGGTCAGGCCAGCGCTGGAGGTCAGCGTGCCGGTCAGGTCGAAGCCGGACCGGCGCTCACCGCGCGATTCCGGCATCAGCGTGACGACCGCCACGACCGCGATCAGTACTACCGGAACGTTGATCAGGAAGACCGATCCCCACCAGAAGTGGTCGAGTAGCCAGCCGCCGAGGATCGGGCCGACCGGGTAGCCGAGGAAGGTCGCTCCGCCGACCGCGGCGATCGCCTTGGGCCGCTCGTCGGCCGTGAATAGGACGGGCAGCATGGCCAGTGTCATCGGCAGGATCACCGCGGCGGCAAGGCCGAGGACAGCGCGGGCGGTGATCAGCTCCGCGGTCGAAGTCGAGTACGCGCACGCGAGCGAGGCCAGCCCGAAGGCGGCGAGTGCTCCGGTCATCAGGCGCTTGCGGCCGACGGAATCCCCGAGCAGGCCGGCCGGCAGCAGCGCCGCGGCCAGCACGAGGCTGTACGCATCGACGAACCACTGCAGATCAGCCGACGAGGCGTGCAGCTCGGCTCCTAGCGTCGGAAGTGCGAGGTTGAGTACGAACAGGTCAAGCCCGACCACTAGGGCGCTGAGCGCCAGTGCGGCCAGTGCCCACCACCTGCGCTTGTCGATCCCGGTCATAGTTGCCACCTCAATTATGAAAGTTACTGTCTAAATCACGTTAGAGCTTGATGACAGTGACTGTCAATTAGATGTGTATGTCGTTTGCTGGCCGGTACCAGAGTGCGCAGGCGCCGCGATCCTGGGAGAGACTGGTGTCGTGCGGAGGGACGGGGACCGGTGTCAGCCGGCTAGTCCCGTGGTAGACGACGCGGAGCCAGGAGACAGTCATGCCAGAGCCAGCAGGCAAGGAACTCGAGCAGGTACGCGCCCGGCGAGCTGAGCTGCGCGATAAATACTTGCGGCCGGCGGCCGGCCGGCCGCGCACGACGGTCCAGGGAGTGCACCACCTCGCGCTGATCTGCCGTGACGCCGAGGAGACGATCAAGTTCTACCAGGAGTTTCTCGGTTTCCCGCTGGTCGAACTGGTCGAGAACCGCGACTACAAGGGGTCGAATCACTTCTTCTTCGACATCGGCAACAAGAACCTGCTCGGCTTCTTCGACTTCCCAGGGCACGAGCACCCGGCCTGGATGGAGACGATCGGCGGCGTGCAGCACCTGGCGATCTCGATCTCGCCTGAGCAGTTCGACGCGGCGAAGAAGAAGCTGGACGAGGCCGGCGTGGACTACCTGGGACCGGACCGGGGCGTCGAGGAGAGCATGTACTTCCGGGACCCCAACGGCGTCGGGCTCGAGCTCTACCGGGAGGAACTCGGCATTTTCGACGGCAGGCCGCTGCTCGACTGACCAGGCACGCCCGGCGTCAGCGGGCTGCCCGGCGGGCACGCTGGCCCGTCAGCGAAGCTCGCGACGGATCACCAGTCGCAACGCCGACCAGGTCTGGTCGATCGCGCACACCTTGTTGTCCACGAGGCCGGTCGGGAGCATGACTTCGCGGATGACGTTGTCGGTGAGGTCGGTGGGTACCTTCGCGGCCCGCTTCGGCCAGGCGATCCACAGTCCGCACGCCGGTGCCATCCGGGCGCGGAGCCGGCCGAGTTCGGCTTCGAGTTCGGCCCGCCAGGCGACGAACGCGACGATGACGTCGAACAGCGCGGCGTCGTCCAGTTCGGTGTGGATCACGGCCTCGTCGGCGATCTCGGCGGCAAGCCGGTCGGCGAAGCCATCTGGCGCGCCGATGACGACGACCTCGTCGTCCGCGCCGATGCCGAGCCTGCGTGCCAGGGGGATGCCCCGGTGGGCGGCTGGTTCAGTCATAACCTCACGCCTGCGATGCGGGCCTAGCCGAAGCTGAAGCCGCCGGGACGCTCGTTCCGGTCGGCGATCAGGCCGGCGAGCGTGGCGATGGCGATCTCCGGCGGAGTCTTGGAACCGATGTTCAGGCCGATCGGCCGGTGCACCCTGGCCACTTCGTCGGGCTCGACGCCCAGCAGCGCCAGCGCCTGCAGGTGCGGTGCCTCGGCGCGCGGGCTGCCCATGATCCCGACCCAGCGGGCGGGCGTGGCCAGCGCGTCCCTGAGCATGATGCCGAGTTCGTCCCTGTGATGGTCGGTCACTACGACGTCAGCACCGGCGTCAGGAACCAGGCCGATGCCCGGCCGCACGTCGAAGCCCGCCTCGCTGGCCTCCTTGGCAAGCTGGGCGTCCGGTTCGACGAGGACCGGCAGGTATCCCGCGTCGGAAGCGTATCGCAGCAGGTAACGGGCGACCGGCGTATCGAAGACGGCGACGAGCATCCGGTCCTCCGCCGGTGCCGGAGCGGTGCCGTGCGCGATCTCGCAGGCCGCGTCGTGTTCGCCGGGCGGATGGGAATGCTCGTGCCCGCCATGCTCGTGCGGGTGCCCGTGGTCGTGGTGGCTGGTCATAGCAACGAGCTTGCCACGCCAGGGCGGCACGCGCCACGACAGGTGTGAGCTAGCCGTCGAGAAGGGCACGGACGGCCTCGCGCAACGGGTCCATCCTGGCCCGTGCCGCTCGCCGGGCCTCGGTCAGGCGCCCGGCGATGACTGGTTCGACGATTTCCAGGTAGGCCTTGATCTTCGGCTCGGTGCCGCTCGGCCGGATCACCACCCTGTCGCCGCGCAGCCGGTAGCTCAGCACGTCGGCCGAGGGCAGGTCGGCGGTCCCGCCGGTCAGGTCGGAGGTGGCCGTGATCGGCTGGCCAGCCAGTTCCTGCGGCGGGTCCACCCGCAGCCGGGACATGACGTGGACGGGTGCCACGGCGGGCACCGTGACCTGCTCGGTCAGATGCACGCCGTGCGCGACCTCGAGAGCATCGTAGGCATCGAGCAGCGACTTGCCGCCGGACCGTGCCCTGGCGGCCAGGCTGAGCACGGCGAGCGCCGCGCTGATTCCGTCCTTGTCCCTGACCGTGCCGCCGACGGCGTACCCGAGCGCTTCCTCGTAGCCGTAGACGAACCGGCACTCGGGCCGCAGGTCCGCGGCTCGCGCGATCCACTTGAAGCCGGTCAGTGTCTGCGCGTACCTGGCGCCCGCGGCGGCGGCGATGCTGGCGAGCATGGTAGCCGACACGACCGTGGTGACCACGAGCGGCTGCTGATCCGGGTCGTCGTCGGCACCGTGCCGTGCGGCGTCCTGGCCAAGCAGGTAGGCGCCGAGCAGGGCGCCGACCTGATCTCCGGTGAGCATCTGCCAGCCGCCTGGCGCGTCGTCGTCCGGCAGCGCGACCGCGAGCCGGTCGCCGTCCGGGTCGTTGGCCAGGATCAGGTCGGCTCCGGAACGGCGAGCCTGGGCCAGGGCCAGGTCCAGCGATCCTGGCTCTTCCGGATTCGGGAACGCCACGGTCCGGAAATCCGGGTCAGGCTCGAACTGAGCCTCCACGATGTCCGGCGGCGGGAAGCCGGCCTGCTCGAACGCCCGCGTCGCGAGCCGGCCGGCGACGCCGTGCAGCGGCGTGTAGATGTAGCGGAGCCAGGCCGACCCTCGCGGGGCCGGCGAGGCGGCGCAGCTGGCGTCGAGGTAAGCGGTAGCGATCTCGTCACCACGCCGCATGATCAGCGGGTCGTCGGGCGCCGCGACGGGGACGCTCGACAGCGGCCGCAGCGCCCTGGTCGCCGCCTCGATCTCCAGGTCGGCGGGCGGGACGATCTGGGCGCCGTCGCTCAGGTAGAGCTTGTAGCCGTTGTCACCCGGCGGATTGTGACTCGCCGTGATCATGATGCCCGCCGCGGCGCCGAGGTACCTGACGGCGAACGCCAGCAGCGGCGTGGGCTGCCTCGGCGGCAGCAGGTGCACGGCGATCCCGGCCCCGGCCAGTACGCTGGCCGCCTCCAGCGCGAATTCCTCGGACCGGTGCCTGGCATCGCAGCCGATCACGACGCCAGTCTCGGCAGCCTGCGGATCGACGTAGAGCAGCCAGCCGGCCAGTGCGGCCGTGGTGCCGCGGACCACGGCGCGGTTCATCCGGCGCGGACCGGCGGCCATGGCGCCGCGCAGGCCGGCCGTGCCGAACTCCAGCCGGCCGGAGAACCGGTCGGTGAGTTCGTCCGCCGCTCGCACCGCTTCGTCCGGGTCGGTTCCCGTGGCAGTACGCAGCAGGGCGGACAATTCGGAACGGTCGCGCTCGTCGGGGTCCTCGGCGATCCAGGCGAAGACCTGGTCGTGCAGTTCGCCGCTGATCATGTCTGCCTGCCGTGGTCGCGGCACATCGCCGGCCGCAGTGCCTGGCTGTGCTCGGTGCCGGTCATATCTGCCTCCCTTGGTCTGGGGGAGTCGCGGTCAGCGGCAGGATTTCGTCGAGCAGGGCGCCGATGCGGCCGGCCGCCAGCGCGCCTGCCGCGACCACGTCAGCGTGGTTCAGCCCAGCCGCCGATAGCCCGGCTGCCGGATTGGTGATCAGGGAGATGCCCAGTATCTCCAGGCCAAGGTGCCTGGCCGCGATGGCCTCGAGCGCCGTGGACATTCCCACCAGGTCGGCCCCGGCCGCGCGCAGCATGGCGATCTCGGCCGGAGTCTCGTAGTGCGGCCCGTGCAGCGCCGCGTAGACGCCTTCGGACAGGGTCGGGTCTGCCTGCCTGGCGAGGTCACGCAGCCGCGGTGAGTAGACGTGCGTCAGATCGACGAACCGCGAGTCGTAACCGGCCGGCGGTGCCGGTCCGGTCAGCGGCGACCTGCCGGTGAGGTTGAGATGATCACGAAGCAGGACCGGCTGGCCGACCTCGTAGTCTTGGTTGATGCCGCCGGCCGCGTTGGTGAGCACCAGGGTCCGGCATCCCGCTGCCGCCGCCGTCCGGACGCCGTGCACGACGGCGTCGACCGGGTGGCCCTCGTACAGGTGGGTCCGGCCCAGGTAGACCAGCACCCGCAGCGACCCGACCAGCACCGATCTGGCGACCGGGCTGTGACCGGCGACTGTCGGCGGCGCGAAGCCGCCGAGCTCGGCCAGGGCGAACTCGGCCACCGGGGCGCCCAGCGCGTCGGCGGCCGGGGCCCAGCCGGAACCGAGCACCACCGCCACATCGTGACCCGGCTGGCCGGACACCGCGGCCAGCCGCGCCGCGCTGGCGCGAGCCGCCGCGTAAGGATCCGAGGTCAGCGCGTCCTGCGCCGTCACTGTGTCATCACCGCAGCAGGGTAGCGGCAGGTACGGACGGTCATGTTTTGACGTAGGGCTTTCCGTCGGCGGCAGGTGCTCGCACCTTGCCGACCAGGCCGGCCACGGCGATGATCGTCGCGACATACGGGGCCATGGCCAGAACCTGCGAGTCGATCGGCACGTTCAGCAACTGAAGCACGTAACCGAGTTGCTTCGAGAAACCGAACAGCAGCGCCGCGGCCACCGCGCCGATCGGCCGCCATCGGCCGAAGATCATCGCCGCCAGGGCGATGTAGCCGAAACCGCTGCTCATGCCGGGCTGGAACTGGCCGACCGAGCCGATCGTGAGTGACGCACCGCCGATTCCGGCCACCATGCCACCGAGAATGACATTACGGTACCTGGTCCACAGCACCTTGATGCCGACCGTTTCTGCCGCCGCGGGATGTTCGCCAACGGCCCGCACGCGCAGGCCCCACCTGGAATGGAACAGGGCCACCTGGACGACGATGATCATGAAGTAGGTGAGGTACAGGAAGACGTTGGAGTCGAAGAAGATGGGCCCGATGACCGGGATATCACCTAGGCCAGGGATCTTATCGGTGCCGAAGAAGTTGCCGGAGTTGAAGGTGTTCGAGTACGGCGCCATCACCCGGTTGAAGAGATAGGTGGTCAGGCCGGCCGCGATCAGGTTCAGCACGACGCCGAGGACGATCTGGTCGACGCGGTACTTGATCGCGAAGGTCGCGAGCAGTGCGCCGAGCAGGCCGCCCGCTAGCGATCCGGCGATCAGGCCGAACCACAGCACCCCGACCGCGCTGGCCACGGCGGCAGCCGCGAAGGCGCCGAAGATCAGCTGACCCTCGATCGCGATATTGATCACCCCGGCCCGCTCGCCCATCAGGCCCGCCAGTGCGCCGAGCACCAGCGGAATGGCGGCGGTCAGCGTGCCCTGCAGCAAGCCGATGACGTTCAGCGGCCCGGCCGGATTGGCGGCGTCAGACCAGCACAGCAGCGCCAGCAGGAAGCACACCAGCGCGGTCGCGATGACCAGGCGGTTCAGCCGGCCAGAGAGCCTGGCGAGGCCGCGCGCCAGGCCCGCGGCGACGGAAATACCGCCGAGGACGAAGCACGCCGCCGCGGCCGCGACATGAACGGCGGGAAGCTGGACGCCCGCGCCGGGCAGCGAGAGCGCGAAGATGGCATCGCCGGAACGCGCGGTGAGTCCGAACAGCGCGATGTCGGCGACGCCGAGCAGCACGAACGTGCCAGCCGCGGCGAACCTGCGGGTCCCGGCTCCCGGCATGCGAGGCACGGGCCGTCGCGGGCCTGCCGCGGACGGCTCGGCCGGGGCGGTAGTGGCGGTCACCCGTTCCATCCCTTGCCCGCGGCTTCCAGGCCGGTATCCGCGGTATCGCGCAACCGGAAGACGGCACGGATCAGCGGCGGTGCGGCGACGAACAGCACGATGAGTCCTTCGAGCACAGGCACGAGGTCGGTAGGAACCGCGGTCGCGGCGTTCATGTACGTGCCGCCGGCGTCTAGCGCGCCGAACAGCAGGCCGGCCAGGACAACGCCGGCCGGCCTGGCCCGGCCGAGCAAGGCGACGGTGATGCCGTCGAATCCGATATTGCCCGCGGTGGTGGTGGTGAGCGGCGGGGGCGGCGAGCCGCCAGCCAGCACCACGGTCGCCGCGGCCAGGCCAGCGAGCGCTCCCGCGATCAGCATGACGAGCACCCAGACCCGCTCGACGTTCATGCCCGCGTTCTTCGCTGCGTTCGGGTTGGCGCCGACCGTGCGGAACTGGAAGCCGACCGTGCTGCGGGAGAGCAGCCAGCCCACTCCGGCGGCGGCGGCGACGGCGATCAGAAAGCCCGCGCTTGCCTGCGGGGACGGTCCCCCGACGTGCGGCAGGGCGGCATTCGCCGCGACCGGCGGCGCGACCTGATTGGACTGATGCGGCTGCTGCAGCATGCCATGGTGATTGAGCAAGTAGAAGAGCAGGTCGGCCAGAACGTAGTTGAGCATGATCGTGACGATTACCTCGTGCGCGCCGGTACGCGCTTTGAGCTCGCCGACGACCCAGCCGGCGGCCGCGCCGCCGGCCGCGCCGCCGATGACGCAGATGGCCACGTGGATCACCGGCGGCAGCGTGACCGCGAAGCCGAGCCACACCGCCACCATCGCGCCGCCGATGAACTGGCTGGTGGCTCCGATGTTGAACAGGCCCGCACGGAACGGGATCGCCACCGCGAGGCCGGTGAGGATCAGCGGCGTCGCCTCGTACACCGTCAGGGACAACGGGTAGAAGATGGCCGCGGTCGATCCGCCGTGGAAGGCGGCGCCGACGGTCGCCGGGTTGAAGACCGAACCCTCGAACATGGCCGAGTAGGCCGCGGACACCGAGGTCCAGGTCGCGGACAGGGCGGCGACCGGGGCGTAGCCGAACGAATCCCAGGCGCGCAGCACCACCGGATCACTGGTGACGATCAGCAGGCCGCCGATCACCGTCGCAGCGAACATCGCCAAGATGGTGATCACCGCCGGGCTGCCTTGCGTGATCGCCTGGACGACGGTGCTGCCGGTCAGGCCGGAGCGCCGCGGGCTGGACCCGGCGGCCCGCGCTACGGGCGGGGACTCGCTCACGGCCCGGGCTCCCGCGCGTCCGGCCCGGCGGCCGCGGCGCCGGGCGGCTCGGGCACCCAGACACGGCCGCCCGCCATCATCAGGCCGAGCTCGTGCTCGGGGGTGTCCGGCGGGCAGAAGCCGACGATCCTGCCTTCGTACATCACGGCGATCCGGTCCGACAGCGCGTAGATCTCCTCGATCGCGGACGACACGATGACCACGGCGGCACCGTTGTCCCGTTGCTCGATGATCCGCTTGTGCACGAACTCGATCGAGCCGACGTCCAGGCCCCTGGTGGGCTGGCTGGCCAGCAGCAGGCTGACCTTCCGGCCCATTTCCCTGGCCACGATCACCTTCTGCTGGTTGCCGCCGGACAGCGTGCTCGCCGCGGTCATGACCGACGTGGTACGGACGTCGAAGTCGGCGACCTGGCGAACCGCGGAGTCGTGTATCGCGGTGCGGTTCATGGCGATGCCCGACGCATAGGGCGGCCGGTCGTAGACGTCGAGCACGAGGTTCTCCTCGACCGAGAACTCGCCGACCAGGCCGTCGCCCTGGCGGTCTTCTGGAACGTAGCCGATGCCGGCCCTGAGCCGGTCCCGGGTGCTCGCCAGGCTCAGGTCCGTCCCGTTCAGCCGCACCGATCCGGCCGACGGCCGCAGCCCCATCAGCGCTTCGCACAGCTCGGTCTGGCCGTTGCCCTGCACTCCGGCGATGCCGAGGATCTCGCCGGCCCGTACCTGGAAGGAGACATCGCGCACCGACTGCTCGCCCCGTTCGCCGGTGACGCGCAGGCCGGCCACGTCGAGCACGACGTCCTTGGGATCGGCAGCGGGCTTGGCGACCCTGAGCTGGACCGCGCGCCCGACCATGAGCGCTGCGAGCTCGGACTCACTGGCCGCGGGCGGCCGCTCGCCTACCACCTGGCCGCGCCGGATAATCGTGATGGTGTCGGCGATCGACCGGACTTCCCTGAGCTTGTGCGAGATGAACACGATAGACCGGCCGCCCGCGCGCAGTTCTCGCATGATCCGGAACAAGTCCTCGGTCTCGCTGGGAGTCAGCACGGCCGTGGGCTCGTCGAGCACCAGCACGCTGGCGTCGCGCAGCAGCGCCTTGATGATCTCGACCCGCTGCTGCACGCCCACGGGCAGGTCCTCGACCCTCGCGTCCGGGTCGACCTTGAGGCCGAACCGCTCGGAGAGCTCAAGCACGTCCTTGCGGGTTCGCTTCCGGTCGAGCAGGCCCAGGCCACGGACCCGTTCCACCCCGAGGGTGACGTTCTCCGCGACCGTGAAGACCGGGACCAGCATGAAATGCTGGTGCACCATGCCGACCCCGGCATTGATCGCGTCCTTCGGCGAACGGATGCTGACCGGCTGGTCGTCGATCAGGATCTCGCCCTCGTCGGGCTGCACCAGCCCGTACAGCACGTTCATCAGCGTGGTCTTGCCGGCGCCGTTCTCACCGAGCAGCGCCCTGATCTCGCCGGGTGCGACCACGAGGTCGATGTGGTCGTTGGCCACGAGGTCGCCGAAGCGCTTGGTGATGCCGCGCAGCTCAAGCCGCACCGGCAGCCTCCCTCCAACCGACGGAGCGACGGCAGTTGTTGCGCAGGGGCCAGGTTCAGACCGGGCTCTTGGTCGGGGTCGCGATCGTGCCGTCCTCGATGCCCGACTTCACCTGGGCGAGCTCATTCTTGAGCGCCGCGGGAACCAGCGTGCGCCACGGTGCGTAGAACGGGGCGAGCGCGGCACCGCCGTTGGTCAGGTTGCCGACGTAGGTACCGCCCTGGAACTGGTCGTTGACCGCGCTCAGCACGGCGTTCCGCACCGAGGCGGTGATGCCCTTCTCCACGCTGGTCATGAAGTACTGGCAGTACGGGGCGTCACTGACGCAGCCGTCGGTGTCCACCCAGAACATCGAGACCCGCTTGCCGCCCTGGTCGGCGGTTTTGACTGCGGCCGCGCTGCCCTGGCCCACGTTGCCGGCTACCGGGAAGATGATGTCGGCTCCGGCGTTGATGAAGGTGTTCGCGATCCGCTGGCCGGCGCCGGTGTCGGTGAAGCTGTTGGCGAAGACGCCCTGCTGCGACGGCTCGCTCCAGCCGAGCACCCGCACGTGGGTGTGGTGCTTGCTGTTGTAGTACTGGACGCCGTCCCAGAACCCGTCCATGTAGATGGTGACCGTGCCGAACTTCTCGCCGCCGTAGGTCGCGACCTTTCCTGTCCTGGTCATGCCCGCCGCTAGGTAGCCGCCGAGGAATGCGTCCTGCGCCGTGTCGTAGACAAGCTGGTCGATGTTGCTTTCCTTGGGGCCGGTCAGGCACTGGGAGGCATACGAGCAGTCCACGATCGCGAACTTCTGGCTCGGGTTGGCCTTGGCCGCGGCTTCGGTGGCGGTGCCCATCAGGAAGCCGACCGTGACGATGATCCCGCACTTCTGGGCAATGAACGCGCTGATGTTCTTGGCGTAGTCTGACTCCGAGGTCGACTGCAGGTTCTGGGCGTGGATCTTGGCAGGCGCGGCCTGCTGCGCGTCAAGCATGCCCTGCCAGGAGGACTGGTTGAACGACTTGTCGTTGATGCCGCCGATGTCAGTGACCATGCAGGCCTTGAACTTGGCGGGAGCCGAGATGCTGGCTGCCGGCTTCGCGCAGCCAGCAGCCAGCAGGGCTGTGACACTCAGCGCGGCCACAGCCTTGACTGTCCCTCTCACGCGATACCTCCTCTGCGGGGGCGGCCTCACTGCCGCCGGACATCGCCGACCTATTGGCCCCGGCCTGGCGGGCCAAGGCACAAGAGAACCCGGACTTCCCCCCGGGATGATCAGGAATCTATTACCGTCACGAGAGTTGCGGAAGCGGGTAATCCAGGCAGCAATGGTGCTGTTGTGAAATCGAGATAGTTACGGAGCGCCTGATGACCATTGACTGGGCGGCGCTGCGCGCGGCTGCTGTTTCGGTAGCCGGCAACGCGTACGCGCCGTACTCGCGGCTACGAGTCGGCGCTGCCGGACTCGCGGCGAACGGCGCCGTGGTCACCGGCTGCAATGTGGAGAACGCGTCCTTCGGCCTCACGCTCTGCGCCGAGTGCGGCCTGGTCAGTGCGCTGCATGCGGCCGGGGCCGGGCGGCTGATCGCGGTCAGCGTGGTCGCGGCCGACGGGGCGCCGCTGGTACCGTGCGGCCGGTGCAGGCAGCTGCTGCTCGAGGCTGGCGGAAGCGGGCTGCTGCTCGACTCCGATGCCGGCCCGTGTCAGCTCGGCACGCTGCTGCCTGACGCGTTCACCGGTACCGACCTGGCCGAGCGCCGTGACTCCGGTGCCTGACCGGCCTGTCGCGGTGGACCTGATCCGGGCGAAAAGAGACGGCCGGGTACTGGCCGAAGCGGACATCCGCTGGCTCATCGACGCCTACACCCGGGGCCAGGTGGCGGACGAGCAGATGTCGGCGATGGCCATGGCTGTCTTCTTCCGCGGCCTGCGGACCGACGAACTGGCGGCCTGGACCGACGCCATGGTCGCGTCCGGCCGGCGGCTTGATCTGCGCTCGGTGCCGGCGCCGACCGTCGACAAGCACTCGACCGGCGGAGTAGGCGACAAAGTGTCGCTGATCCTCGCTCCGCTGGTGGCCAGTTGCGGCGCGGCGGTGCCTGCGCTCTCCGGCCGCGGCCTCGGCCACACCGGCGGCACCCTGGACAAGCTGGAGGCGATTCCCGGCTGGCGGGCCAGGCTCACCGCGGCCGAATTTGTCGACCTGCTCTCGACAGTCGGCTGCGTCATCTGCGCCGCCACCGATGACCTCGCGCCGGCCGATCGCAAGCTCTATGCCCTTCGGGACGTCACCGGAACGGTCGAGTCCATTCCGCTGATCGCCAGCTCGATCATGTCCAAGAAGATCGCGGAGGGGACCAGCGCGCTGGTGCTCGACGTCAAGGTCGGCAGCGGCGCGTTCATGCGGGAACTCGGTGCGGCGCGCGAACTGGCTGGCACGATGGTGCGGCTGGGCACCGAGCGCGGCGTGCGCACGACGGCGCTGCTGACGGCGATGGACGTCCCGCTCGGCCGGGCGGTGGGCAACGCGGTGGAGGTAGCCGAGGCGATCGAGGTGCTGCGCGGCGGCGGGCCGGAAGACCTGGTCACCGTGACGCTTGCGCTGGCACGGGAGATGCTCGCGCTGGCCGGTCTCGATGCGGCTGGGCCGGAGACAGGCCCGGCAGCCGCGCTGGCTGACGGCCGGGCACTCGCGAAGTTCCGGGAGATGGTCGCCGCGCAGGGCGGTGATCCCGACGCTCCGCTGCCTGCCGCCGCGCACGTCCAGGTAGTGCCGGCCACCGAGTCCGGCTGGCTGCGGCACCTCGACGCGCTCGCGGTGGGAACGGCGGCGTGGCGGCTCGGCGCGGGCCGGGCGCGCAAGGAGGACCCGGTCAGCGCGGGCGCCGGAGTGATCTGCCTGGCAAAGCCAGGAGAGCGGGTGCGGCGCGGGCAGCCGCTGCTCGAACTGCGGGCCGACCAGCCGGGCCGGTTCGACGGGGCGCTGCAGGCGCTGGCCAGCGGGATCGAGATCGGGGCGGAACCGCCGGCCGCCCGCGCGCCGGTCATCGAGCGGATCGGCTAGGTTCTCGCCCGGATCGCCTGGGTTCTCGCCCGGATCGGCCAGCCGACGGCTTGGTGCTCCGGCGGATCGCCGAGCGGACCGGCTGGGCGCTCGCGTTCTGCCGGGGTGAACAATAGTTCCGTGGCTGTCACTCTCGACCAGATCCGCAAGGTTCCCAAGGTATTGCTGCACGACCATCTCGACGGCGGCCTGCGGCCGCGGACGATTATCGAGCTGGCCGATCGGACCGGTTACCGGTCCCTGCCGACGACAGATCCTGAGCAGCTCAGGCGGTGGATGAGCGCCGCCGCCGAACGCGGCCACCTGGAGCTCTATCTTGAGGCGTTCAAGCACACCGTCGGGGTGATGCAGACCCGGGACGCACTCGTCCGGGTGGCTGCCGAGTGCGCCGAAGATCTCGCCGCCGACGGCGTGGTCTACGCCGAAGTACGGTTCGCCCCCGAACTGCATGTCGGCACTGGGCTGAGCCTGGACGAGGTCGTGGAAGCGGTGCTCGAAGGCTTCGCGCTCGGCGGCTCAGGCCGCCGGATCAGGGTCTACGCGCTGCTCACCGCGATGCGGACGGCGGCAAGGTCACTGGAGATCGCCGAGCTGGCTGTGCGGCACAGGGACGAGGGAGTGGTCGGGTTCGACATCGCGGGCGCCGAGGCGGGCAGTCCGCCGAGCCGGCACCTCGACGCCTTCCAGTACGTCGCGCGGGAGAACTTCCACATCACCATTCACGCGGGCGAGGGATTCGGGCTGCCTTCCATCTGGGAGGCGGTGCAGTGGTGCGGCGCCGAGCGACTCGGGCACGGCGTGCGGATCATCGACGACATCACCGTGCTGCCGGACGGGACGGCGCAACTCGGCCGCCTGGCCAGCTTCGTGCGGGACCGGCGGATCCCGCTGGAGATGTGCCCGAGCTCGAACGTGCACACCGGTGCCGCGCCGTCGATCAGGAAGCACCCGATCGGGCTGCTGCGCCGCCTGTCGTTCCGGGTCACGGTCAACACCGACAACCGGCTGATGAGCGACGTGACCCTGTCGTCGGAGTTCGCCGCGCTGTGCGAGGCGTTCGGATATGGCTGGTCCGACATTCAGTGGCTGACGATCAATGCGATGAAGAGCGCGTTCGCACCGTTCGACGAGCGGCTCGAGCTGATCAACACCGTGATCAAGCCGGGGTTCGCCTCGGCCATGGCGCCGCCGGTGACCAGCCGCGCCGCCGTCGGGGGCGGCAGCTAGCCAGGGCGGGGCGGTACTGCGCTGATAGCATCGCCGACATGGCCGGGGCGCAGGTTCATCCCGAGATACGGCGATCCGAGGTCGGGGATCTGCTGGCGGACGTTGCCGCCTCTGATGCGGTGCTCCGGCAGGTGCTGCACGGGCTGCCCGGGGTGGACCAGGTGGGCGCGGAGGCGCGGGTGGCCAGCCTGGCGACCAGATCGATCAAGAAAGACGCCAAGCTGGCCGCGCTCGATCTCGCCGTGCGGATGGTGGACCTCACCACGCTGGAAGGCGCTGATACCCCGGGCAAGGTACGCGGCCTGTGCGTGAAGGCGCGTCGGCCGGACCCGGCCGACGCGGCGGTCCCGCCGGTCGCGGCGGTGTGCGTCTACCCGGACCTCGTGGGCATCGCGAAGAACGAGCTCGCTGGCGGTAGCGTCGCGCTGGCGTCGGTGGCGACCGCGTTCCCCTCGGGCCGCGCGTCGCTGGCGGTGAAGCTCGCCGATGTGGCTGACGCCGTCGCCGCAGGTGCCGACGAGATCGACATGGTCATCGACAGAGGTGCCTTCCTGGCGGGCCGGTACGGCCAGGTCTACGAGGAGATCCGCGCTGTCAAGGCGGCCTGCGGGTCCGCCCGGCTGAAGGTGATCTTGGAGACCGGTGAGCTTGCCACGCTGGACAACGTCTCGCGCGGGTCCTGGCTCGCGATGCTGGCGGGCGCCGATTTCATCAAGACTTCCACCGGCAAGATCAGCCCGGCATCGACGCCACCCGTCGCGCTGGTCATGTTGTCCGCCGTGCGTGACTACGAGCAGGCCGCAGGCCGGCGCGTCGGAGTCAAGGTAGCCGGCGGGATCCGGACCGCCAAGGACGCGATCCGTTATCTGGTGCTGGTCAAGGAGACTGCCGGGCAGGCATGGCTCAGCCCGGCGCTGTTCCGGATCGGTGCCTCCAGCTTGCTCAACGACCTGCTGATGCAGCGCCGCAAGCAGGTCACCGGGCAGTACTCGGGGCCGGACTACTTCACCGTCGACTGACCGGCGCCGCCGCGCGCCTGGGCGATCGCGGCCCGGTACACGTTCACCTGGCTGGTCCCCGATGACCACACTCGGACCTCGAGCCGCTGGCCAGGGGACGGCGGAGCGAAGTCCGCCCGGAATGGTCCCCAGCCCGAGTAGAGGATGGCATGGTAGGCGCTCGCCGCGTCCACCGGGATGATGACCGATTCGATGCCGCTAGTGCCGGGTATCGTGCGCCGGGCGAGCAGAACGTCGCCGTTGTCGTTCCAGACCTCGACGGTCACCGCGGCCGTCGCCGACAACGTGAGCCGGACTTGGTACCGGGCCGCGGGCTCTTGCCAGGCGAGTTCATCAGCGACGTAACCGCTGCCTCCGGCCGACGCCAGGTGCCAGGTGCTGACCGGTCCGGTCAGTACCGGATGCCCGGTGGCGCCAGGTGCCACCGGTGCCGCCCAGGCGGGCAGGGGCACAGAGTTGCCGGGGATGCTCATGGTGTGCACCGTGGCCGGCGGGTGCCACCGGAACGCCCAGATACCGTTCGCATGCGTCACGAGCGTGGCGTGCAGCGGACCAGCGAGCTTGCCGATGAGCCCGATCGCGCTGGCGGTGCTTTGCAGTTCGTTTCCCGCTGCCGTGCCGATGACGAACCAGACGGTCCGGCTGGTGATCGGCGTCGTGCCAGGCCCGGCCAGTTCGTGGACAGCGATCCGGCCGGAGAACCGGCCGACAACTCCCTGCGAGGCGATGACCTCGGCCGACGACGGAATCTGCGTCTCGATTCTCGCCAGGGTGGCCGCGGCGCCATCCGGTACTCGGAGCCACTGCCACTGCGTTCTCGGCCCCCAGTTGGCCATCCAGCCAGCGGCCTGCGCGACGAGCAATACCGCCACGACGCTCGCTAGCTTGGCGTGCCGCTGGCTCAGGCGCCCGAGTATGGTGATGGTCCCGACCGGCACGAGCACGTAGATCGGAAGTGACTGGAAAAGCGGCTCGGCGAATCTGAGGCCAAAGCTGAGCGTGTTGGCGAGCAGCACTACCGCCACCAGGGGAAGAACCTCGACCCAGCCGATGCCGAGGAGGCCAGCAGGCGCGAGGTTCGCGATAATGTCGATCCGCTTCGCCCACAGTGCCCTGGCGATATTGAGCGGATGGCTCGCGATCCCCTGCACCAGGGAACCGGTCGTCAGCTTGGCGCCTGCGTAGGCGCCTATGGTACTTGTAGCTAGGTATCCGTAATGCCGTGCGAGTGGAACTCCGACATCGGCGTGTATCAGCACGATCAGGACCGAGTAGCAGGTCCCCGCCAGCATCAGCAGGATTCCGGCCGTTCTGGCGCGACGGAGCGCCAGCGCGCTGCCGAGGCCGATGCCGATGACGTAAGTCGCGGAAGGCGCGCCGGCGGCCAGGATCGGAACTACCCACGCCCAGGCTCGGCGGCTGCCATTCGCAAGGTCCCTGGCGAGTAGCACGGCGAACGGGATGGCCAGGGTCTCCTCGTGAAAATCGAACGAGATCGCCCACCAGATCCACGGGTTGGCGATCAGGAGCACGAGCCCGGTCACGCCGAGCCAGGCAGCCGCACGGCCCTGGCGGTGGCGTCCGGCTATCTCGCACAGCCAGGTGAAGGCGACCGCCTCGGCGACTGCGACGCCAGCGTCTTGCAGCCAGAGCAGCAGCACGTCATGCGGCCAGATCCAGTAGAAAGGTGCCAGCGGCCAGACCGCGAACTCACCGTCGTTCTGCCAGAACGGTAGCCGGGCAACCGTCGGAAGGCGTGCGATGGAGCTGGCCGGATTGAGGTCGCCGTGCGCGATCAGGTACCACGCCTGGTGATAGACGGCGAAGTCGAAAGTCAGTGCGAAATGGTCATAGAGCGTCAGACTCCACATCGCGAAACCCGCGAACTGCAGTGCTAGCACGGCGTAGCCGATGCGCCGCACGCGCCGGAGCGGCTCGGGCCTGGCTCGCGCCGCTCCGGGAGCGGCGTGCGGGCTGGCTTCGGCGATGATCTGAGTCACGCGCGGAACCTCACTGCCAGGATCGGCGAGTAGCCGTAGGGGTAGAAGGAGGCCGGATTGACGAGGTTTGCCTCGAAGTAGACCGGTTCGGTGGAGGCGTAGGGCGAGTGAATGGTGAAGGTCGCCACTCCTGCCGCGTTGGTGAGCGCCTCGACCGGAGTCTGGCCGGGCAGGCCCTGGTTGATGACGGCTTCGCTGAACTGGAGCCCGCGCTGGGCATAGATGACCTGTCCGAGGTAGACGGGCACGTTCGCCACTTGTACCGGTTCGTCTAGGCGGTTCACGATCTCCGCGCGGACCGTGACCTGCTGGCCGCGGGCGACCAGGTGGTTGACGGTCGCGGGATCCAGGACTACCCGCCACAGGCTCGGCACGTAGGCCGTGCTACGGCTCACGCTCGGCGGAGAACTGGAGAAGGCCAGCACCTGGAAGCCGTTGCTGATGGAAGGCATGGCGAAGTAACTCGGAGCCTGAATCGTGTACCTGGCCCGCTGATGCGGCCCGAGCACCGGCGGGCCGCTGTCGCGCCGCCAGAACGCCGTCAGCATGGTGCCGTCGGCGATCGTGAAGGACGGCCGCAGCGGATGCCCGGTGTTGTTGGTCACGGCCAGCGTGACCTGCTCCACCGTCGCTAGCTGGCCGGTCGTCCGCACCGACCTGATGGACATGGTCAGCGGGCTTGCCGCCGTGAGCGCGAAAGTGATCGCCAGCCCGCTGGCCGCGGCGCCGCCGAGCGCGGTCCACCGCCACCGCGGCCAGCACGCCGCCGGCAGCCGGGTCGTGCTGGCCGCGGCGGCGATGGCCGCGGGGAACAGCATGATCAGGTAGCTGCCGAACGACCGGGTGGCGAAGAAGAGCACGATCGACGGGAGCAGGAAGGCGGCCGGCTTCAGCGCGGGGTAGGCGGTGACGAAGCAGGCCAGGATGGCCGCGAACACCACGGCGGCCGCGAGGTTGTAGGCGCGCAGCGATCCGCCGCCCACCGGCAACGACAGGCTGAGGCTGATCAGTCCCTGCCCGGCCGGCACCGCCTGCGAGGACATGGGCGTGAGAACGCCGCGCAGCCACGCGCCCGGTGCCTGGACCAGGAAAGGAAGATTCGTGACCAGGAACGCCCCGGCCGCGATGCCGCAGTACCGCAGGCCGTCACGCGCGGCCCGCCGCCAGTCGCCGCAGGCACGCTTGGATTCCATCACGATGCCCGCCACGACGAACGGGACGATCAGCCAGGGCGTCTGCTTGACCGACATGGCCAGGCCCATCAGGACCGGACCTCGCCACGCGGCGGGTCCTCTGGCCACGGCGAACTTGTCCCATCGCACCGCGGTGCCGACCAGAAACGGCAGGTACAGGAAGTCTGTGATGCCACCGACCGCGTAGCCGATGTAGACGTCGGCGCTGACCACGATCACGGCCAGGGCCGCGAGTCGCCTGGGCAGTACCGCGTGCAAGACGATCGCCGAGACAGCCCAGGCGGCGACGTCGATCCAGACGGCGGCCTGGGTCCTGATGCCGAGCGCGAGCAGCGGCAGGTAAGCCTCGAACGACAGGGCCGGATACGACAGCGTGGTGATCGGCTGGCCGTTGAGCTGGAAGGTGTAGCCGTTCGGCGAGACGTGGAACAGCGGGAAGGCCTGCGCCATGGAGTGCAGGTACGGATTGATGCCCTGCAGGGCCAGTTGCGCCGCGTACTGGTCGAAGGCCATCTCGTCGGTGCCGTAGTCGGGTGCGACGAAAACCTGGAAGTAGCTCCACAGGCCGAGCGCGATCAGGGCAGCGAAGAGCACGCCCCAGCCGATCTGCTGCTGGCGCCTGGCGCTCAGCGTGGTCGTCGGCAGCCATGCCGCGACGACGGCGACCAGCCCGCCCAGGCCGAGTAGCGCCACGGGAACGGAGAGCCAGGGCGCGAAGGTGAGGTATCCGGAGAGCCGGAACGACCACGTGACGACGAAGATCCCGGCCAGGGTGCGGAGTAGCCGCGCCGCCCACGCTGAGTCGCCGTGGTCGGCGTCGGTGACGGTGGCGGTGTCGGGCCGGGTGGCGATCCCGGGCGGGCCCGGGGTAAACGGAGCCAGGATGAGCCGGGGAGCCGTCCGGCCGTTCGCGGCCCGGTGCCGACCAGGGGCTGACCTCATCGCGCGCGGTTCGGGATGGTGCTAGGCCGCGAAGACCTGGATGTTTCCAAAGCCCCGTGTCCCAGCGACCTCGTAGAGCTGGCCACCGCTCACCGAGGTGAGGACCTCGACGCAGTGGCTCGGCGCGGGCAATACCCGCTGCACGCCCTGCGTGGCGACACTCACGACAGCGACGTTCGCCATCTGGTCGGTGCCCTTTAGTACATACAGAGTGCTGCCGTCAGGACTCATCGTGAGCGAGATACCCGACTCGTGACCGACCCGGAACTTGGACGCGATCCTGCCGTCGGAGATCGATACCGCGGTGACCTCGCCATCTCGGCCGAGGACATACAGCAGCGCCTGCTGGTTGTCCGGTACTACCGAAACCGCGTCGGCGGGTACCGGCACCGTTCCCTTGACCTTCCCGCTCTGCGAGTTCAGGATGCTGACGCTGGCGGCGGTAGCCCAGGAGGTCAGCACATAGAAGGTGGTGCCGTCGCTGCCGACCGAGATGTCGCGTGCTGGCGCAGGGAGCGGCACGGTCCTGATCCGGCGCGAGGTGCTGCCGTCCAGGAACTCGATCGCTCCAGACCGGTTCGTGGCGAGCGTGAGACCGAGCACGCCGGGGGACGACTCGGCGACCGAGGTCACGGCGCGGCTGACGGAGACGCTGCCGACTACCTGGTTGGTCGCTGAATCGATCTGGTACAGGCCTTTGCTCTCGCGGCCGGCGAGTACCCACATGATCCCGTTCGACTGGGGCTGCGCAATTGCGACTAGGTTCCTGGGCGCCCGCACGATGCGCTCCGGCAACAGCCGGGCAGTGGCGGCGGCGCGCGACCCCGCCGGGGCGCTGCCGCCGCAGGCCGCGATGGCGAGCGCCGCGGCCGCGACGCTGACGAGCGCGCTGGTGCGACGCGTCGCATTCGTCATCACGAAGGTTTCCTTCCGAATTCGCGGCGGCCTGGTGCCGTGCCCGTCAGTCTGGTGCCGTGCTTGTCAGCGGGTCGGTGGACGGCTACCGGACGACGTGGCTGGCAAGCACGAGCGAACTCAGGCCGCGCAGCCAGCGGGGAGCGAGCACGCCGAAGCCGGGCAGCGGAATCCCGGACGCCGGCATAAAGAACTCGGCGAAGATCGGCTCGTTCACGCCGAACCGCAGCGGCGCCGGAACGGCAGCAGGCTGGCTCTGCGCTGACTGGCTCTGCGCTGACTGACTCTGCGGACTCTGCTGGTTCGGCGCGGCCGCCCTGCCGGTGACTATCGACCCGGTCGGGCTGAGCACCGCGAAGTACTGATACCTGCTGGCCTGGCTGTCGAGCCGGATGGTCACCATATGGTCGTGGATGACGACTCCGGGAACCCGCACGAACCGGCTGCCGTTCCAGGCGACGATGAAGTCGCCGGGTTCGAGGTTCGGCGCCGAGAAGGTGATCGTGATGGGGTGCAGCAGGAAGCCGTTGTAGTCCTGTCCGTTCGGGAGCTGGATCACCATGCCGATCCCGGCGACGGCGGTATAGCCAGGGAAGCCGGCATTACCGATGAGCGTCACGTCCGGCTGGACGATCGTGACCTGGACGGAACTGGGGAAGGTGCCTGCCAGGAGGCCGAACGTTGCTTCGAGCCCGCCGCCGCTGACCGGCCCGATGTCCGTGCCACCGGTCCCGATCGTCTCGCTGACGACTACTTCGTCATACCCGCCAGGAACAGGTATCGGGCCCTGCGGCGGCCCGTACTGCGCCTGGGCGATGCCGGAGCCCGCCAGGACTATGGCGGCTGCGCCGAGCATGGCGGCGCCGAGTCGTTGTACCAGCATCCACTGCCGAATGCGCGGCATGATTGATCCCCCGCTAAAAGTGGTTGGTAATTATTGCCCCGTCGATACGATGACTGCTTACAGTAGCAGAGCGCTCACTAAGTGTCATCGACTCGGGGTGCATACACGACCACTCGCGGCGCGGGAATCAACCGTGGCTTCGGCCGTCCGGGATCGGTCAGCCGCCGGGATCGGTCAGCCTTGCGTGAACGACTTCAGCACTTCCAGGCTGACCAGTTCGCTGACGCTGCCCGTCTGGGTAGAAGCCTCAGACTTTACCGGCCCGATACCGGGCGCTAGCCAGGTCTTCACCTTGATCGTCACGGTGATTCCCGCGACCCGCACGGCGATCGTCTGGCTGACCAGCGTGGCCTGGTAGGTCCCTGCGGGTACCGTCACCGTCCGGGTGCCGCCGCCCTGGACGGTCACGTGCGCCTGGGCGGTGATGGCGTGACCGGCGGTCTTGATCCGCACCACCAGCAGGGACGTGTGCGGCTGGCCGGAGTCGAGGATGGCCTTCGACGGCCAGACGATGCTGCCGGACTTGACGGTGACCTCGCCGTTTCCGATCTGCGCGAACGGCACGCCGATCGAACCGTCGGAGAAGAATACATAACTGAGTTCGGTCGGTGTCGCCGGCAGTCCGGGGATATCGCTGTGGGTGGTAATGGTCACCCGCTGGCCGTTGGCGGCGGGTGTGACCGCTGTGATCGAGTCAGTAGTGGTGCCGTGCTGGGTCGCACCCAAGGTGTCGTTATATACCCAGGTATTGCCGACCGCGACCGGAAAGAGGGCGGACCCTGAAGCGCCGCCGGGTGCCGAGGGCGAACTGGACGCGGGTACCGATGTGGTCGGTGCGGCTGAGCCCGAGGGACCGCCCGATCCGGAGGTCCCATTGGATTTGCAGCCGGCCAGGACCAGTACGGCGGTCATCAGCAGGACGGCCGACCTTGGCAGACCGCGGGCTACGACGTTCAGGCGTTGCATAGAACCCTCACTCGGCAGGTGGTATGCGGGAAGTCAGTGCGTGTCACAGTAAAGCATCGACAGGTACGTGCTGATGCCATTTCGTGGCATCAGCACGGCGAACGGGGCGATAGTGCCGTTTGCTCGCCCGTGGTGGATGGGTGCGCCGGCACCGCGCATCATTGGGTTACCGCCTTGATTTAGTGATCGGGAATCCGGTAAAACAGCGGATTGGCTGGCTGCGGCAAATTACAGATATCGGATCTGCGCATTATGTGCTCAGGCTTATTGTGCCGCCGCTCGGCGCATCTGCTAATCACACCTAGTAATGTTCCGGTGCGGCAGCCACAGATTTTCGCCGCCGTGTGTTCGGCCAGAAAAAGCCATCAGTTCTCGAATTCGTGCAAGACGCACAGAGAGTCAGAGTAGCCTCAATGGTCCCGAACGATATGAAGTGCGTGCCGGCCGTGATTCTCGACGGTCTGCGTCCGCGACGGCGCAGGTGCTACCGGATGCTGGAAGCGGCTGGCGATGCCGGCGCGTGGGTGCTCGGGCTGATGGCAGCCGCCTGGGTCACCCGTGACCTGGCGGCGGCGCAGCCGTTCGCCCGCCTGGCGGCGACTGAGGTCGTCATCGCGATCCTGGTGGCCGGTACTGGCCTGCTCGCCGGGCTCTACCGAGGCCGATACCAGCGCGGCAGCCTGGACGAGGTCATCAGCGTCGGCCGGGCAGCGTGCGGCACGGCCCTGGTACTCGCGGTACTTGGCGGCGTCCTGGTCCGAGGACAGCGTGCGCCGCTCGCGACGGTCGTCGCCGGGGCCGTGGTTGCCCTGCTCGCGATGGTCGGCGCGCGGTACCTGGTGGTAGCGGTCAGGCAGTCGTCCAGGCCGCGCCGGGCCTCGGGCGCCAAGATCATCGTCTTCGGCGCGGGCACCGCAGGCACGGCACTCGTGCACAGCCTGGCCCGGCAGCCTAGTCCTTATTACCAGCCGGTTGCCTTTCTGGACGACGATCCGGCGAAGCGACGGCTCCGGATTGGCGGCGTGCCGGTGCTCGGCGATCGCACGCACCTGGCGCGGGTCGCGGCACAGACCGGTGCCACGGTCCTGGTGATCGCCATTGCCCGGGCCAGCGGCACTGCTATCCGCGACCTGACCTCGGCCGCGGAAGAGTGCGGGCTGACTCCGAAGGTCATTCCGTCGGCTGCGGAGTTGCTCAGCGGCGGGGCACGGATCGAGGGAGTACGGGACCCGAGGATTACCGACTTGCTCGGCCGCAGGCCGGTACAGACCGATGTCGCCGGGATCGGTTCGGTCTTCGCTGGGAAACGTATCCTGGTCACCGGAGCCGGCGGTTCGATCGGGTCGGAGCTCTGCCGTCAGCTGCACCAGCTCGGGCCTGCCGAGCTGCTCATGCTCGACCGGGACGAGTCCGCGTTGCACGCCATCCAGCTTGAACTCTACGGCCAGGCGCTGCTCGACTCCGACCAGACGGTGCTGGCCGATATCCGGGACCGGGCGCGGGTCAGGCAGGTCTTCGAGCAGCTTCGTCCCGATGTCGTCTTTCACGCGGCGGCGCTGAAGCACCTGCCGCTGCTGCAGCGGTACCCGGCCGAGGCGCTCAAGAGCAACGTGTGGGGGACGCTCGCGGTACTGGAGGCCGCGGCGGCGTGCGGCGTCGGTTCGTTCGTCAACATCTCCACGGACAAGGCGGCCGACCCGGTGAGCGTGCTCGGCTACTCCAAGCGGATCGCCGAGCGGCTGACCGCCGACATGGCCAGCCGGACCGGTGCCAGCTACCTGAGCGTCAGGTTCGGCAATGTTCTGGGCAGCCGGGGGTCTGTGCTGACCACGCTGAGCGCCCAGGTCGCGAACGGCTCCCGGGTCACCGTGACCCACCCCGACGTCCGCAGGTACTTCATGACCGTCGACGAGGCGGTCCAGCTCGTCCTTCAGGCAGCCGTGATCGGGCGTGCCGGTGAGGTGCTCGTGCTCGACATGGGGGAGCAGGTCAAGATCGTGGACATCGCACGCCGGCTCTCCGCGAACGCGGCCGACGACGTCGAGATCGTCTTCACTGGCCTGCGGCCGGGGGAGAAGCTTGCCGAGAACCTGATCGGGGCCGACGAGGTGGACGAACGGCCGTTCCATCCGCTGATCCGGCATGTCGCCGTGCCGCCCTTGGCGCCCCGTCGGGTCATCGGCCTCGACACCAGCCTGCCCTGCGACGAACTGGCCGCGGTACTCGGTCAGTGCTCGGTTGTTCCGGCCGAGCTTGCCGCAGCAGACCTCGGTCCGATGCTGGCGCAGTTCATCCCTGGCCCCACGCAAGGTCCGCGAACCGGTCAAGCAGGTAGTCGAGTTCCGCGGCCGTAGTGGCGAAGGCACTGGCGGGGCCGCCGATCGGATCGGCAAGGTCGTCCTCGGCGCCGCTGCCCAGCATGCCGGTACGGTCCCGGCCACGGTGGACGCGGGCTAGCCAGTCGCTCAACGGCTCACCCGGCTGCCTGGGACCGGCTTGTCTCCCCCGGCGGATGAGTTCCTTGAGCGTGAAGGCGCGGGGCCAGGCCCCGGGCACGGTGACGACCGCGTACCGCAGCTGCTCGCGAGCCATCGTGAGCACTAGGTCAGCATCGGTCAGGTCGCCTTCGGTCACGCGGCGGCTCCGGTGCGCGGTGACGTCGATGCCGCGGGCCGCCAGTTCGCGGACCGTCCCAGGTGCGGCGGGTTCACCGCCGGGCAGCAGGCCGGCCGATCGTACCGACGCGGCTATGTCGCTCGCGGCCAGCCTGCGGGCGAGCAGTGCCTGCGCGATGACAGACCGGCACAAATTAGCATGGCACAGCACCAGTATATTCATCATGGGGATAAGGGCAGATTGCTATCTTGCGGTATCGTCATTCTTCCGGCGGCCTGTTCGTCTAGGGAGGCCAAGGTCGAGGTAGTCAATCCATGTCATAGCAGACACATTTTCAAATGGCAATCACGCGGCATTGAAAAGTGTACACTTTACGTTCGTGTTCGTGTTCGTGTTCGTATTCGACTGGCAGCCTGGCCAGCTCGGTTCGGCATGTCCGGTCAGATAAGTAAGCGGCATGCTCGGCGGTCAGGGGCTGACGCAATTGGCCCGTCGGCCGACTGGGGCGGAAAGGGCATAGATATATATCTATGCCACTCGATAACCGGAGGAAACGATGACTACTGAGTTCGGAGCTCATCCGACTCTTCGTAGTTACTTCATAGTCCTGCGCAGAAGGAAATGGTGGATTTCCTGCACCTCGCTGATCGGCCTTGCGCTGAGCGCAGGGTTCTCGCTTTCCCAGGTCGATCAGTACTCGGCCACGGCGCAGATCCTCGTGCGGCCTTCTGGCGCGAGCCTGGCGCTCGGCGGGTCCTCGGTCCAGGTCACGCCAACGGATGTACAGACTGACTTGCAGTTGGTAACGAGTGCTCCAGTGGAGCGCATCGTTAACCGGCGGTTGGGCAGCACGCCGTCGGTATCTGCCAGTCAGGTGATGCAGACGAACGTGATCGCAATAACCGCGGTCAGTACTGTCCCGGCCCGCGCCGCGGTCATCGCGAACACCTATGCCAGGGCCTTCGTCCGGTACCAGCAGACCGTCGCGTTCGATGCGCTCGCCGCGGCAGAGTCGCAGGCAATGGCTCAGGTCCGCGCGCTCGGCAAGCAGATAGCCAGGCTCCGCGGACGAGCAAGAAACGCGTCGCAGATCGCTGCTCTGCTCAATGAACAGGGCGTACAGAAAGAGCAGCTTGCCCAGATGCAAGTCGCGGGAGCAGTGACCACAGGCGGGGTAGCCTTCGTCACGCCAGCGCAGCCGCCCGTCGCGCCGAGTTCGCCCAAGCCCGCTCAAGACGCCCTGCTCGGTCTGGCGGCGGGACTGGTGCTTGGCCTCGCTATCGCATTCGTGCGCGACAACCTGGATGACGTGCTCACTTCCAAGGAGAATGCTGAGCAGCTCAGCGGCGCTCCGGTCCTGGCCATGATCCCGATGGTCCCGTCCTGGAAGAAGCAGGAGGAATGCCTAGTCGTGGCAATGTCGAGGCCCCTCTCGCCGGCCGCCGAAGCCTATCGTTCGCTTCGGACCTCCCTGCAATTCATCAGGCAGGACCGTCAGCTCAAAACGCTCCTGGTGACAAGTCCGGCCGCAGCGGAGGGCAAGACCTCGACCATCGCCAACCTGGGCGCGGTCTTCGCTAACGCTGGCGAGAGGGTGTTGCTCATCTCCTGCGACCTGCGCAGGCCCAGGCTCGGAAAGTACCTGTGCCTCTCCGAGCATGCCGGATTCACGTCGATCCTCCAGGGTGCGGATTCTCTCGTGGCGATTCAGCCCGTTGCCGGGCACGAGTCATTGTGGATGCTCGGATCTGGTCCTATTCCGTCGAACCCTGCGGAATTGCTCACCCAGGAAAACGCACGGGAACTGTTCGAGTCGCTGCGTGCGAGCTTCGACCTCATTCTCATCGACAGTCCGCCGGTGCTTCCGGTCACCGACGCGGCGGTGCTATCGAAGTACGCAGACGGCGTGCTGGTCGTCATAGCGGCTGGCCAGACAAAGTGTACGGAATTGCAGCGGGCAGCTGAAAGACTCTCCCAGGTAAACGCCGCGGTGATAGGTGCTGTCCTGAACGAGGTTACGAGTCAGAACGGTTACGGCTACGGTTACGGCTACGGCTACGGTTACGGCTACGGGCAGGAGGAGAAGAAACTAGCCATGTATAGCTCGCAGCTCGTGACTGGATCGGTAAATGGCAGTCAGCCGTCTGCGGCGTCCGCTGGGACACGGCATAGGCGACTTAAGCCGGAGCTAGGCAACTATGACGAGCCGTGACCGGAACAGATCAATTTACGAAAAGTAAACGTTAGTCACTAGGGGCCGGTGATGATCCGCTCAACCAGGAACCCGCAGGTAGTAGCTCCGCGGATGTGCCGTATCTGCAGTTCGTCAGAGCTTCGCCTAGCGCACAGATTGCCGCAGTTCGTAGTGTTCACCTGCTCGCGCTGCGGCTATGGGACGACGGTCTACACTCAGGAGATCGCCGACAATCAGGCGCGGTTCGAAGGCGAACGCTGGACTGAGACCCGGGACATGCTGGAGTCGGTCCAAGCCGCAATGGCACGGCGCCGTTATGAGGATGTTCACCCTTATCAGCCGGGCCATGAACTGCTCGAAGTCGGCTGCGGAACTGGAGAGTTCCTGAGCTATGCGCGCGAGGCGGGGCACCGCGTCACCGGGCTGGACCTGTCTCAGCGAGTCGCGGCCCACGTGAGTAGCCGCTATCCCGGCATCGATGTCCGCTGCGGAACGCTGGACTCGGTCAGCTTCGACTGCGGCTTCTTTGACGTAGTCGCGGCATTCCACGTCCTTGAGCATGTAACCGATCCGATCGCGCTGCTAAGCCAGATGGCGGAACTGGTGCGTCCGGGTGGCCTGGTATATGTGCGGGTACCGAACCTGAACACCTGGTACCGGCGTGCTCTGGGGAGCAGCTGGTGGGGCTTCAGCCTGGATCACGTGGGTCACTTCACCGAGTCAAGCCTGCGCCTGGCTCTCTCTGAGGCTGGCCTGAGAATAGAGACCTTGCGGTCGGCCGACTCAGATCCCCGCTATTCCCTGTGGCCAGTACTACCGCTGCTTTACCGTCGCGGCTGCATACTGCGGTCGGTAGGAAGCGCCCTTCAGCCATCCGCCGACAGGCAGGCGCCCGCGCGAGTCCGGCTTTCAGAAGGAACTCGGGTCGCCGCGAAGCGACAGCTTCTCGCGACCTACCAGGCCTATCGGCGTGCGGCAACCCTGATGCTTACGCCTTTCTCGAGCTTGCAGCTGGAGAGAGGCGGCGGCCGGGAGTTGCTGGCTGTCGGCCGGAAGCCAGTCTGATCGGACGGGCTCAGCGGTCTTCGGAGGTGTAGGCCACCTCCTGATGACCGAGCAGTACTCGCAGCACGCCGAGGAGCATTCCCATGTTCTCGAGCGCCAGTTCATATACTGACCCGACGAACGGGATATTGAGCCGCAAACGGGTAGCTGCGTAGCCGACCGCCGCGGCTGACAGTACCGCGCACTGACCTGCGAGCACGACTCGCGCGGCTAGGCTTCCGCCGACGGACAGCGGTATAGCTGAAACGAACGTCGCGATAAAAAAGACGGGCGTGATCCATCTAAGGATTTTGTGTGACACTATTGAACAAAATAGCATCGGTCTCCTGAGGGGATGAAAGGCGTCCCGCTTGCTGACTGTCCCCCTGAAGCTCCGAAGGGTCATGCGCGCTCGCGCTCTGAGCGCAGCCGCAGGATGCGCGACGGACTTATCTATGACGACGAGTTTTGGGGCGTAGATCACCTGGGCGCGCTGTTGCGAAACGTCCAGCGGAAGCACGACGTCGTCCCCGTATCTGGGGTCGATGCCCTGGAAGAGTTCCCGCCTGATTGCCATGCATGGCCCGCTGGCCCAGCCCAGGACGCCTAGTGCGCTCTCGCGCGTCCAGAGAGCATGCTCAAAACGCCAGTAGAGGTTTTCGGAGTTCGCCCTGCTCTGGTTGCCTGCGGCTTGCCACTTGACATGCCCGGTGACGCACCCGACCGTCGGCCTGCAGAAGGAGTCCATGAGGACACGCAGTGCGTCCGGCTCGAGCATCGAGTCGACATCGGTAAGCAACAGTATGTCGCTGCTTGAGCTGCTCGCGGCGCGATTCTGCGCCTCGCTCTTGCCTATCCGGTCGAGCGACTCCACAAATCGGACGTTGGGGTATGCCTGCGCGAAGTTCTTGGCGATGTCGGATGATCTGTCGGTACAACCGTCGGCGGTGACCAGTATCTCGAATTGATCCAGAGGGTAATCAAGCGCCAAACAGTTCTCTAGCTTGCCTTCTAGCGCATTCTCGGCATTATGAACCGGAATAATAATCGTCACAGTAACTGGCGAGCGAAGAGTATTTTCGGTGGACCTGCCCGGACTGCCCGGTGGGCCTTTCGGGAGAATGAAAACAAGTGCCGGGTACCCGGCCCAGGTCCACAAGAGGAGAGAGAGCGATGTCCAGAAAGATACAGGTAGCATCAGGATTCCATCTCTAGCGGCCTGGATGAGACATTTTGATATGTGATTCGCTGAACCGGATCAGATGCCTGGCTGAAAATGGCGAGCCTGGCATTTGGCAGGAATCTGACCGCTATGATCAGGATTCCGATGGGCAGCGATTCCGCCAGCACAAATTGTATGTGCGTTGTAATCGGCCCCTCGACCATTTGTGTTAGGCGCCAGAGAATAACAATATACATAGCGGTCTCAAGCCTTGTCGCTCGCCGCGCGAAGGCTTCATAGCAGGCGCGCAAAATGAGGCCGAATACATAGAAACCTACCGCGACGCCTGGAATTCCGAAATTAAGGTAGAGCTCGCCGACCATGCCTGGCGTATATGCGGATGTTCGGTCCGGGGCCGCAGGGAAATATTCGGCGGCGAAGCTATACGAGAAGCTGACGGGCTTACCAGGCCACCATTGGCGTGGGATATAGAACCAAAGCAGATCGCTGAATGTCCCGCCGAGCTTGTAGTCAGAGACCGACTTCGTCTTCGCCAGTATCACTGTAGCGGCGTCGAATTGATAAGAACGATTAAGCAGAGGATCGATCACGGCTTCAGCAAGAGGCTGTTGCGAGTATTGCGTGGCAATAGTGCGTGTATTGAACCCGTAAAGCTTAAAATAGAAGGCAAAGGAAATTCCTATGAGCACAGGAATTAGCGCTACCGCCAGCAGGCGGCCGCGGATCGGCCGGTGCAGATAGTGTCGCAGGAGTGCGATCCCGAAAATCAATTCGAAAAGCAAGCTCTTGCGGCCGGCCAAGGCGAACCACGAGAGTACGAGAAGAATGTTAGTTATCAGCAAGATCTTACCAAAGATCCGCAGATCGCTACGTCGCCAGGCTATCAGGACTCCCGCGAGGGGAAAGTAGGCCAGCATGTCGAGAGTAAAATATCCACCCTTATTGGCCTGCACTACCAGGACGGCTGGTGTCTGTCCGAAGCCTGGAAATCCGCCAAGGCGCCTGTGCAGAAGAATGAGCGAAGCAACACCTATCACAGCCGACATCAAGGAGAATACGAGAATGACATGCCGTGAAATCTGCTGAATTCCGCCAAGCTGCCATGAGCCCCACTTGTGCCCGAGTCCTGCCCCGGTTTGGCTTCGGTAACCCGCGACGCAGGAGAATGTCGCAAGCGCCCCGAGCAGGAACACGGCTGTGGTGAGCCACGTGTCAGAAAGCGGGATGTTATACCTATCGGGGAGCCAGTTCTCGTGCAATGCCAGGCCGCGTACGCCAAGCCCCAGAAACAGGTAGGCCGTGACGGGCAGGAGCGGTGCGAAGGGGTCAGGCGAAGTGCGCCAAGAGACGCGGGCAGCAATTACGAACGCTCCGAACAAGAGCAGCCAGGCGCAGAGCCAGGGCGCTTGGACGGAAAGGAAGCTGAGCGCGGCGACCCCGAGGATGGCCAGGACGGACAGGGCGGCTGTTTGCGGGCTTGCCTTCATCAGTCGTTCCCGTCTGTGAGCAGTGTGGCGATTTCGGTCGCGATCTGCTGCCAGGAGAACTGGCCGCTATCGGAAAGATCGAACCGCTCGGGCAGCTTGTGGTCGTTGGTCAGACGCCGCACGTGATTGATGGCGGACTCGATCGCGACGACGTCGTTAGGCGCGACTAGGCCCCTGCCCGACTGGGATACGAGCGAAGCTCCCGGATCGTCCGGTGAGTCGGCGATGTACAGCACTGGTACCCGTGCCGCGGCGTACTGGGCCAGCTTGCTGGATATCTTGAAGGGGCTTTTGAATCCGATGGCGAGCAGCAGGGATGCTTCTGTCTGTATGGCCGCTATCTTGTCCAGTCCTACATGGCCAGCGAAGTTCACCACGTTGCCAAGAGCTAGGTCGTCGACTTCACGGCTGACGACCGGGTTAGAGGCTCCGACGATCGTGACGCTAACTCGATAGAGACCTGCCTTCGCGATCCGCGCTACTGCCTCAAGGAAAGGCCTGGGGCTGAGGCTGTCCGCATAGATGGTCCCGGTGTAGACGATCGAGAAGTGTGTAGTGGGTGCCGTCTTCGACAGCGCCACATGGTAGTCCGACCAGTCCACACCGCCGTAGAGTATTTTGAACCGTTCCGGTGGCACAGATGGATAGCGGGCCTGATACGCATGGACAGTTGCCCGCGTGCGAACCACCGCTGCAGCACATCGAGACAGGGCTCGCTTCTCAAGGCTTGCCGCGGCGGCGCTGAGCGGAGGTATCCCTCTCCCGTACTCGAGCACAAGCCGGGCCCGGGGATTCAGCGATGCGGCGAGGATGCCGAGAGTAATGCTTGCGAGCGGGTCAGCGAAGACGTAGATACCGTCATAGTCGGCACGCGCCCGTCGGGCGATCCAGGCGGCGCCGCGCGGTATCCAAGGAATATTGCCAAGACGTACCGCAGCGAGCGGAGCCGCGGCGAGCCATCCGTCGCGGGCAAGGATCTTAGTATCCAAGTCCCAGGCGAAGCGATGTCGATAGAGAGTACCCGGATTGACACGGTGCACCCGTACGGCCGACGGGAGGTTCACCGCCACGGTCGGATCGAACTGAGCATTAGCCTCGGCTTGACGTATGGTGAGTACGTCGATCCGAAGATGCGGATCGTTCTTCACGATTTCCTGGAGATATCGCTGCATCCGCAGTCCTTGGGTACCTCCCACCGGTGGAAACACATGGGCAATCCATAGAAGTCGGCGTTGCCGAGGCTTAGCTGGGGCAGTCATCGTTTCCTCTAGTGAAGTGCTTCTTGGACCACTCGCCGGATTGAGTTCATGAAGGCATCGGGCGAGTAGGTCTGCGCTAGATCTTGTTCGGCGAGTTCCGCGGCCAGCTCCTTCTGCCTGGTGGCGCTCTTGAGCAGCGTGCTGGCGATGGAGATCGCCTGTGACGTGTCATCGAATAGAAGCGGCGACTCCTGGCCGAGGATCTCCAACGGTCCAGCGGATCGGTGAGCCAAGACGAGCATGCCCAGGGCAGTCATCTCGGCAACGGCCATGCCGAAGTGTTCGTTGCGCATCATGTGCAGGCCGAAGCGATGGCCGGTGAAGATCTCAGCCAGTTGGATCCGATCTGGTGCGCGTTCGACCGCCACATACGGTCGCTGGTGAGCCGCGGCCTCGACCGCCCGGGCGTAACGACCCTCGCCGGAGCCGACTATGTGCAGGTGGACGTCGTGGCCCCGGCGTCGGAGCGCGTCTATTACGTCGATGGCGTCGAGCGTCCGCTTATCTTTCGTTATCCGGCCGACGCACACGAAGCCGGCGGCCCGTTCGGTGATCGGCCTCCGGCGCCGTGCGGTGATCGCTACGGGCGGATGCACAATTTGTGCCTTGATGTTGTAGGCCCGGAGCAAGGCTGCGGCTGTCCAGGTACCGTTGGCAATGCATCTCGCTTGTCGGAAGTGTTGTTCATCGAAGCGAGACACAGCCTTGAATGCTGCGTTGTTTGCGAGGCGCATCCATCGCTGCGGGACTTTGTATAGCTCAGAGACTATCTGCGGATGTCTGATGGGGCAGTGGATATAGTTTACGGCTCGTCCGTGGAAGCTCATCTCGTTTGCAGTATTAAAAATGAGTCCGCCCCTCAGGCCGGTAAGCGCCTGAGGTTGAAATGACGCGGCCAGGCGCAGGGATTTCAGCTTTCCGGCCGGGACTCGGTTCAGCCATTCGGGGAGGGAGAGTTCGTGCACGCGAATATCTGCTTGGGCGAGCGATGTGCCGTAGAGTACGTCGAGGCGTCCGAAGTCAACTTCGCGGTCGGGGGTGGCCAGGTGGACGTCGAAGTCATCGCAGAGTGCTTGCAGGACCCACGCCGTGACCGCGGATGCACCGCCCATGTGTGCCGTCAGGCTCTGATGAGTGACATAGACGGGAGTGTCGTTCCTGATATAAGACCGCATAGCTCGAAGCCACCAGTTGCTGAGAGTCGGCAGGTACATCGCGCAGGGCGAGGGTGCCGAACACGATGACATAGATGAGCGCCGCAGCCTGCCCGGCACAAGTTCCGATGGCTCCCCCGATGATGCCTTCATGCGGAATCAGGGTGATATAGAAGGGCACTGAAGAAGCTAGCTGAACTATCGCCTGCCCGACGACATGGATCGGCTTGCCTCGAGCAAGGAATACGACTCCGGCGGTGGCATATATCACTGTTAGCAGCGCGCTTACGAACAGATACTCAAATGCCGACACGGCTGGCAGGAACCTATTGCCATAGACAGTCCGCACGAGCCACGGTGAGGCTGCGAGCACCGGCAGCGCGGAGAGGGTCCAGAGAGTCGTGTATAGCAGGGCACGCCGAAAGAATCGCCGCAACTGATGCAGCTCGGACAGGCGGGAGACGGCGGGAAGCAAGACCGTGAAGAGCGCGGTGGCCAGGACTACGACGGCGAGCGACAAGTTGAGTGCCGCTCCGTACCAGGCGGTAGCCGTGAAGCCGAGGTAGCGGGTCACCAGAAGACTGTCGAGGTTGGTAAAGGTAACACCGATGAGTGAGGAAAGAGTCAGCCATCGGCCGAATTTTGCTAGATCCGCCCGCGCCAGGCGCGTTTCAGATCGTCGCGACTTAAGTATAAATGCACGTGGAGCGAGAAAAAGACCAAATACGGCTCCGAGGACCGGCAAAAGTGTCCATATGGCTGCGGCCGCGTAGTCGGAGAGAAACCCGGCAATGATCAGTAGCGTTATCGCGATTAGTTTTGTCAAGCTCGTCAAGATGACAAGGATCGTATAGCGCACGAAAAGCTGTCGTGCCTGAAGATGATGCAGAGAGAACATCAGGACACCGTTAGTAGCGGCGCTGACGCAGCCCCACTCTACGAAAGGTGACACAGAAGGGCTGCGGAAGAGGTGAGAGGCGATCCACGGACCTGCCAGCGCGCCGGTCAGTACCAGCAGGACCGCGAGGTTGATACGAGTCTGGAGGAAGACACGTAGCAGCGCATTGGCTCTGTTCTCCCGACCTTCCGCGAGCGCACCGCTGATGAGGCGCACCGCTCCGGCTTGGAGACCGAGCGTGGCCAAGACGCCGGTGAATCCCGCCACCTTGAGCATGAGAACGAAGGTGCCGCCTTGGGCGGTAGGAAGATCCCGGAGAATGATTGTGACTGCCACGAACGAGAGCACGCGCTCGGCTCCCTGACTTCCGACTGTCAGCAGCACGTCGATCGCGCTGCGGCTCAGCTTTGGAGTGTGAGACCGACGCGAGACCGATCCGTAGGAGACATTTTGAAATCCTTGAGCACGTTGCCCGCTTCGCATCTCAGCGCTGGTCAATGGCGACCCCCGCGCGAGCCGGGTGCGAGCTGGCTGCTCGCCTGGACTGTGAGATGGTCTGGTCTGATCACGGCAAGGTAGTGGCTGCGCAGCGGGGCGAGAGCATGCAGTGGGCGGTAGAGCGAATGGGTGAAGGCGCCGAGATGGCGAGCGACGGGCGGCAGAAGGGTGATCGGCGTAAGCACGACGCTGGCATCCGGAAAGAGGCGTTTCAGCTCGCGTGGCCGAATTGGTCGGGTGTGAGGGTTCGACGGGTTCGGGTAGCGGGTGTCGTAGCAGAGGATGGTACCGCCGGAAGTGACGACACGAGCGATTTCGGCGGCAGCGGCGCGGGTGATCTGGCTGCTGAGAATAGAGCTGAAGATGGTCGACGCGAGGACTACATCAAAGCAGCAGTCTTCGAACGGCAGCGCTTCCGCGCCGGATTTCTGGATGGTTGCGCTAGGCACTTGACGGCGGGCGATGCCGATCCGGCGGTCGAGGATGTCAACTCCATGGAGCCGTGGATGAAGGCAGGAGAATTCTGCCGAAATATAACGAAGATCTGTTCCGTTGCCGCAGCCGACATCCAGTAGGCGAAATCCTTCCTTCAGGTTCAGCCGTTGCATGATCCCAAGGATGGCTGCGAGTCGGCCTTCAGAGTTGAGGCGTACTCCGGGGTTTGTGCTGTCGCGCTTTCGCTGTTCCCTCTTGTCTCGGTCATAGAATTCGTAGACAGACCGAATGCGGGCGTGCTCTTCGTCAGCGTGCGGGCCCGAGGTGGGGGCATTGGTCATCGTTTTGTTCCTTCGCCGCTCAGTACCACGCTGACCGTTCTGGCCATGATGGCCAGATCCCGCATGTTCGTGCGGTTGACGACGTATTCAAGCTCTAGCTCGAGTTTCGCGTGGATGCTCAGGTCATCACGACCGTTTACCTGCGCCCAACCCGTCAGGCCAGGACGGACCTGAAGGACCCGGCGCTGACTGTCTGTGTACGTCTCCGCTATCGAGACCAGTTCCGGGCGAGGCCCGACGAGGCTCATATGCCCAGCAAGGACGTTCAGCAACTGGGGGAACTCGTCGACGCTCCACCGGCGCAGTACGGACCCAACTCTGGTGATTCGCGGATCGGCGTCCTGAGTCAGTTCTGGCCCAAGACGATCAGCATAGGTCACCATAGTCCGGAGCTTGATGATCTTGAAAGGGCGTTCGCCCACGCCCATGCGCCACTGCCGGTAGATACACGATCCGGGCGAGTCGAGTGCGATTGCTACGCATGCGACGAGCAGGAGTGGCAGCGTAACAAGCAAGAGGATGGTGGCGAGCACGATGTCAATGCCGCGCTTGACTAGACTGTATGAAAGCCTTACGTGATGATCGCGTCCGGCCGCGTAGCTAGTTAGCATAGCTAGGCACCAAGTCCATGACAGCGGTGATGACGTGATCGACATCTGCATCTGACATGGCCGCATAGAGCGGCAATGAGATGAGACGAGAATAGGCGTCCTCGCAGGCGGGGAATTCGCCGCCGCGATAACCGTAGCGTTGACGAGCGTAGGATCTGAGATGCAGCGGGATGAAGTGCACGCTGGTGCCGATGCCGCGCCGTTCGAGATCCTGGATCAGCTGGTTACGACGGTGCGCTGCTGCGCCGGCTACACGGAGCGGATACAAGTGCCAGGCAGACCGCAGTCCTTCTTGGACGCCTGGCAGTTCGACTAGCTCGTCAAGGGCAGCGAATGCCTGCGAGTACCTGGCGGCGATGGATGTACGCCGCTCGCGGATGGCGGATTCCCTGCGCAACTGGCTGAGTCCAAGCGCGGCCTGGAAGTCGGTCAGGTTGGCCTTGAAGCCCGCCTCTGTGACGTCGTAGTACCAGGATCCGCCCGGGCCATATCGGCGCCAGGCGTCACGATCGATGCCGTGCAGTCGCAGTCGCTCGACATGGTCCGCTAGCTCGTCACTCCCGGCCGTCAGCATTCCGCCTTCGCCGGTGGTGATGTTCTTGGTGGCGTAGAACGAGAAGGCGGTCACGTCCGCGATCGACCCGATCGGTACATCCCCGACCGCGGCTCCAAGGGAGTGGGCGGCGTCTTGAATCACGGGAATGCCCGCAGCCCGACCTATCTTGACGATCTCCTCGATCGGACAGGGGTGACCGCCGTAGTCGACCGCCATGATTGCCCTGGTACGAGAAGTCAGCGCCTGCCCAATCTGAGTGACGTCGATCTGCAGGGTCACAGGATCGACATCCACAAACACTGGTACGGCGCCGACGTGTTCGATCACGTGCGCGCAGGCGCAGAACGTAAGGGGTGTGGTGACGACCTGATCGCCTGCGCTGACGCCGAGTGCGATCAGGCCAAGATGTAGCGCGGCCGTCCCGGAAGAGAGCGCGACTGCCCTGTTCGCCCCTACGTAAGCAGCGAAGGTCTTCTCGAACTCCCGACAGATCGCGCCGTGAGTGAGCCAGCCAGACTCAAGTGCTTCGCGGACTGCGAGGAGGTCTGAAGCGTCGATTGACGGACGGTGAAATGCTATGTAGCTGGTCTTCGTGGCCGCAGGCCCAGTTTCTGGAGAGAACTGCCCGGTAACGCCGGCGTTTGTGGCTTCCGCACCATGCGTGGCCGGGCCGTCCGCGGATCTATGCGTAACGTTACTGTCGGAATCATTTCCGACAGCAGGAAATGCCTGCATCTTGCGCCCCCGATATTCACGTAAGTCCCAAAATGCTTTTATCGTGTCGAAATGGCTAGGCGGCCATTCGTGGACCTGTAATCTGTCCGAAAAATTGTGGTGAGTCGGTGTCGTGGCGTTTGCGGGCTTGGCTATAACGCTCTCGCCCAAGTCGGCTCGCGGGCATCAACATACAACAGCTTGACTTCGGGTGACGGAATCTTTGACTGTGAATTTAAGGTCGAAATTATGTCAGCCTATTTCTCGGCATCATGGTACGAACTGGGCTGCATGGGGTGTTTAAGCTATGACTATAGGCGTCCTATCGGGCAGCGTTTCCTAGCTCAACCCGGTTGCGCGCGCCACGAGACTAACCCCGTTAGCGCGGCGCGAGTATTAGCCAGTTCCCTAAACAGTGGCCCGTGGCTCACGCCTCTGCTACATTGCTCGGCGTAAATAGTTGTGTGCATTACGTCGCCGCGGGAATTAAGTACCACGCAGGTAGAGCGAGCCGATGTCAGGGGGAAAGTGCGCATGTCCGATACATCCACGCCGGAATTCGATGCACCGCACACGGATGCAGCACTCGGTGCCGAGTGGCGCACAGGCCGGCGGATGCGCCAAGGCGCCAGGCAGCAGCGAGGTAAGCGGTCGCGTCTCAGGCGCGTGCTGATCGGCACGGGAGTTTCGCTAGGAGTGCTGGTCATGTTGGTCAGCGCCGTCGTCGGCGGTGGCTATTTCTACGTCAACCACGTCCTGAGCAGCATCCACCGGATCCCGAGCATCGCCGCACTGGACGCGGCCGACCAGCCGGCGGTTCCGGCCGGATTCCGGCGCAGCATGACCGTCTTGCTGACCGGGTCCGCGGATGTGGTCGCCGGTCAGCATGGCCGCGGCGTGCTCGGCTCGTCGACTGAGCCGCAGGACAAGAGCGGTCTGATCGCACTGGTCCACCTCAACGCCAACCGCCGTGGCGGAGCGGTGGTTTCCATTCCGCCGAACGCCGTCGTCCGAATCCCGCGCCACGGGCGGATGCCGCTCTGGGAGGCGCTGAGCATCGGCGGTCCGTCCTTGCTCATCCGGACCGTCGAGCGGCTGACGCACGTGCGGATAGACCACTACTCGGTCCTGGACTTCAAAGGCCTGACCGGCATCGTCGGTGCGATGCACGGCGTCTTCGTGCGCGTGCCGTTCGCATTCACGAGCGAGGGGCATTTCTTTCACATGGGAATCAACCACCTCGGCCCGCACAACGTCCTGGCATATGTCCGTCAGGCTCAGGTCAGTGAGATCGGCCGGGTGCTCTTGCAGTCGAACCTGATCCGAGCGATTCTGCGCAAGATCGCTCGCCGGAACATGTTCGCCAGCCCGATGATCGACTTCGCCGTGCTGCATGCGGTGGCCAGAGCCTTGAGCCTGGACAGCAACTTCAGCAATACGGAGGTCGAGGCGCTGGCGATCCGACTGGGTCACCTCGACGGCAAGGACGGGACATTCGTAACCGCACCGACGATCAACGGATCGCCGATCACCGGAGACTCCGAGCCGGTCTTCCTGAACCGCCGGATCAGCGGGCTGCTCTGGCGGGCGATCAGGCACGACGCGGTGGCGGCCTTTGCCCTGCGCTTCCCGTTCACAGTCACTCCGATCGCGCCGGCCTGACAGCCGATGATCTGATGCGGTAAGCCCGGGGCTGGTTCTCGATGACGACGAGAACCAGCCCCGGCTGCTGCCTCTCGCGGGACTGCCGGCTGGTGCGGTCGCCCAGCTCGGTGGTCGGCCGCCAGGCTTTGCTGCTTTCGCCGGCACGGTGGGCCCCGTGCGAGAATGAGGGCCGGACGGCGGGAGGCGGGCTTGGCTGACACCGAGGCGGGCGAGGCTGACTCAGCGGCGCTCACTAGCCCGATGGCAACGACCGCTAGCGGACCGGCCTGGGAGTACGCGCCAGCGCCAGAGTCGCGGGAGATCGTCTCGATCGCACCGGAGTACGGGCTCTTCGTGAACGGCGAGTTCGCGGCCGCGAAGAAAGGCCGGACGTTCGCGACCGTCAACCCGGCCACCGAGGAACAGTTGGCGCAGGTCGCCCTGGCCGGCACGTCCGACGTGCGGCGAGCCGTCGCCGCCGCGCGGGCCGCCTACGAACGGGTCTGGGAGCCGATGCCGGGCACCGAGCGGGCCAAGTACCTGTACCGGATCGCCAGGATCTTGCAGGAGCGGTCCCGCGAATTCGCCGTGCTGGAGTCCCTGGACAACGGCAAGCCGATCAAGGAGACCAGGGACGTCGACGTGCCGCTAGCCGCCGCGCACTTCTTCTACTACGCGGGCTGGGCCGACAAGCTCGACTACGCGGGCTTCGGGCCGCGGCCGCAGCCGCTCGGCGTGGCGGGCCAGGTGATTCCGTGGAACTTCCCGCTGCTCATGGCTGCCTGGAAGCTCGCGCCCGCGCTGGCGACCGGCAATACCTGCGTGCTCAAGCCGGCCGAGACGACCCCGCTCACCGCACTGCTGCTCGCCGAGGTATGCCAGCAGGCGGAACTGCCGCCCGGTGTCGTGAACGTACTGACCGGCGCGGGCAGGACCGGCGCGGCGCTGGTCGCCCACAGCGGTGTCGACAAAGTGGCGTTCACCGGGTCGACCGAGGTTGGCATAGCGATCGGTCAGGCCATCGCAGGGAAGGGTAAGCGGCTGACGCTGGAACTCGGCGGCAAGGCCGCGAACGTAGTCTTCGACGACGCGCCGGTGGACCAGGCGATCGAAGGCATCGTCAACGGCATCTTCTTCAACCAGGGCCACGTCTGCTGCGCCGGATCGCGGCTCCTGGTGCAGGAATCCGTGGCTGAGCACGTGCTCGACCGGCTGCGGCAGCGGCTGACCGCGTTGCGGCTCGGTGACCCGCTGGACAAGAACACCGACATCGGCGCGATCAACTCCCGCCGGCAACTGGAGAAGATCACCGAGTTGTCGGCTGCGGGGGAGGCCGAGGGGGCGCACCGGTGGTCGCCGCCGTGCGAACTGCCCAGCAGGGGCTTCTGGTTCGCCCCGACCGTGTTCACCGGGGTCAGTCAGTCACACCGGATTGCCCGCGAGGAGATCTTCGGCCCGGTGCTCTCGGTGCTGACCTTCCGAACCCCGGAGGAGGCGGTGGCGAAGGCGAACAACACCCCATACGGACTCTCGGCCGGCGTCTGGACCGAGAAGGGCAGCAGGATCTTGTGGCTGGCTCAGCGGATGCGCGCGGGCGTGGTGTGGGCCAATACGTATAACAAATTCGACCCCGCTAGTCCGTTCGGCGGGTACCGGGAGTCCGGCTACGGACGGGAGGGCGGCCGACCCGGGCTAGCCGCGTACCTCGATGTCTGAGGGTCAGAAGCCTAAGAAGGCGCGGCGGAAGTCGGTGCCGCCGGCCGGGGACTCGCCGGTCGCTACTAGAAGCGCGTCCCCCGCCCCCCTGGCTGCCAGCACTACGTCGGCTGCCCCAGCGGCCACGGGCGCGAATTCGAGCCGCCTGGGCGTGCGGAAGACTTACAAGCTGTATGTCGGCGGGGCGTTCCCGCGGTCGGAGTCGGGGCGGTCTTACCCGGTGCGTGCCGCCTGGGACGGCGAGTTGCTGGCCTACGCGGCGCAGGCTTCGCGGAAGGATGCACGTGACGCGGTCGTGGCGGCGCGGGCGGCGGTGGGCAAGTGGTCGGGGGCGACGGCGTATAACCGGGGCCAGGTTCTATACCGGGTCGCCGAGATGATCGAAGGCCGTGCGGAACAGTTCGCGGCGGATCTTGTTGCGGCTGAAGGGATTTCCTGGCCGGCCGCCCGGCGGACGGTCGCGGCCGTGGTCGACCGCTGGGTCTGGTACTCGGGCTGGCCGGACAAGGTCGCGCAGGTGGCGGGCGGGGCCAACCCGGTCGCCGGGCCTTACTTCAACTTCAGCGTGCCCGAGCCGACCGGCGTCGTAGCCGTGATCGCACCTGCGGAGTCGAGCCTGCTCGGGCTGGTGAGCGTGCTGGCACCGGTGATCGCGACCGGTAACACCGCCGTCGTGGTCGCCAGCGCGGAGCGGCCGCTGCCCGCCATCACGCTGTCTGAGGTGCTCGCCACTTCCGATGTGCCGGGCGGCGTCGTCAACATCCTGACCGGGCGGACCGCCGAACTGGCCCCGGTGCTGGCCGGCCACTTCGACGTCAACGCCATCGACCTGACAGGGGTTGCTTTGAGCGCGCGGGCCGAGCTGGAGCGGTTGGCGGCGAGCAACGTGAAGCGGACGTTTTGCGCGGAGGACGATTGGATGGCGGTGCCGACGCCGCGGCGGATGCTTGCCTTTCTCGAAATCAAGACGGTCTGGCACCCGGTCGGTCTCTAGCGCGGTCGTAACACGGGCCACAGGACTGGCCGACGCCCCGTCCAGGCTAGGACCGACCATGATCGTGGTCGATTTTCAGCGGATGGAACTGAAAATCGTCCACAATATTCTGGTTCCTATTTCTTGAGCCGTGGTCCACTTCTGGATTAGGCCATGGCGTCTTCTGCCGAGGTATCTTGAATCCCTCGCAATAGTTCGGGGCACGAGCACAAATTGGATGGAAGGCTGCCTATGTATCGCGGACCGGGCTCCGAGGCGTCCTGGTGGCAGCGCAAGGACCGGCGCGGCAAGGCGCGGTTCGCGCTGGTCACCGCCACGCTGTCGGTCGTCGTGCTCGCGGGCGGTGCCCTGACCCTCTCGGCAATCGTGGTCAATCATTTCATGGCGAAGATGACCCGAATCCCGAGTGTCTTCAAAGAGGTAAAGTCGGCGCACCGGCCGGTGCTACCGCAGGCTTACCGGCGGAGCCTGACGATTCTGGTCGCTGGCACTGATATCCGATCGCCAGTTCCGACGACCGGATCTGGGCGAAAGATCGCTTTCTATCCCGGTGAGCGACGCAGCGACGCTCTCATGCTCGTGCACATCGACGCCGATCGCGGGTACGTGTCGGTCATTTCGATCCCGCGAGATTCCTGGGTGCACATACCTGAGCCTGGGCATGATGAAGATCAACGCGGCGTTGTCACTCGGCGGTCCCGCGCTGATGGTGCGGACAGTCGAGCAACTGACCGGTGTCCGCGTCGATCACTACGCGGTGATCGACTTCGCCGGGTTCGAGGCGATCGTGCGTGCGCTGGGCAGCATCCAGGTCGGGGTGGCCGAGCCGACAAGCAGCCGTGGCGTGTTCTTCCACCGGGGCGCTAACACCCTCGGCCCGTCCGCCGCCCTGGTCTACGTCCGGCAGCGGTATGGCCTGCCCAATGGCGACCTGAGCCGTATCCAGCGTCAGCAGAACCTCATCCGCGCAATGCTGATGAAGATCGAGTCACTGGGAATCATCACGAACCCGGTCGCCCTCTACCACCTGATCAAAGCGATCACCGGCTCGTTCAGCGTTGACAACACGTTCACCAACGCGGAGATGCGGTCGCTTGCCCTGCGGGTTGAACAGCTCGGTGGCAACCAGTTCAGCTTCCTGACCGCGCCAGTCAGCGGCGAAGGCTGGGAGGATGGCCAGAGCGTGGTGTTCCTCGACTAGGCACAGTGCCGGACTCTTTGGTACGCGGTCAGGCACGACTCGGTCGGCCAGTGGGCACGGCGGCACCGCTGGGACGTGACATCGTTCCATCCGTACTAGTCCGGACTGGGCCGCGCCAGCCCGCCCCGCGCCAGCCCGCCCCGCGCCAGCCAGCCCCGCGCCAGCCAGCCCCGCGCCAGCCCGCCCCGCGGCCTGGGTTGCGCCGACACCCCCGCCGCCACTGGCGGCAGCCTCCTGAAGTGGTGCAAGCCATGATCGTGGTCGATTCTCAGAGGGTACGACTGAAAATCGACCACGATCATGGGACATTGGCCGAATCGGCCCGCTGCCAGCGGCGCGTACCAACGGGATAAGGGGATACTGGTGACATTCGGCGACATTCGGGATCTGGATCGGCGCGCGGTGCGGGTGAGCGTCGAGGTAGTGGCAAAAGTCACCGCCGAGGACCTCGGCCGGTCCACACCGTGCTCTGAGTGGACGGTGGGCGACCTGCTGGCGCACATGACCGTGCAGCACGACGGTTTCGCGGCCGCGGCAGCCGGCGGGGGTGGGGACCTGGCGATCTGGCAGGTCAGGCCGCTGGCGGCCGACCCGGTCGCTGAGTACTCGGCTGCTGCCGAGCGGGTCATCGCGGCGTTCGCCGAAGTTGGCGTGCTGAGCCGCAGTTTCTTGCTGCCGGAGATCATCCCTGGCGCAGAGTTCCCTGCCGCCCAGGCGATCAGTTTTCACTTCATCGACTACGTGGTGCATGCCTGGGACGTGGCGCGATCTCTTGGCGTTCCTTACGCGCCAGGCGAGGATCTGATCGAGGCGGCACTGCCGGTCGCGGCGGCGGTGCCAGAAGGCAAGCACCGCCTTGAGCCGGGCGCGGCGTTCCGGCCCGGCGTGCTGGCGCCAGCGGAGGCGAGCACGCTCGACCGGATCCTGGCCATGCTCGGCAGATCGCCCACCTGGTCGGCCGCCGGGTAGCAGGGAGGTTCCCGCTCCGGCAGCGGACAGCGCCGCGGCTAGATGGCGCCGAAGAGCCGGTCGCCCGCGTCGCCCAGGCCTGGCACGATGTAGCCGCGATCGTTCAGTCGTTCGTCGAGACCAGCGGTCACCACCTTGACCGGGATCGGGTAGTCGTCGCCGAACGCCGCATGCACCCGAGCGATGCCCTCTGGCGCAGCCAGAAGGCAGATCGCCGTCAGCGACGCCGCGCCCCGGGACGCGAGCATCTCGAACACGTTCTCCAGCGTCCCGCCCGTGGCCAGCATCGGATCGAGCACGAACGTGTCCCTGCCGGTCAGGTCGGCAGGCAGCCTGGTCGCGTAGGACGAGGCGACCAGGGTCTCCTCGTCCCTGGCCAGGCCGACGAATCCGACATCGGCCTTGGGCAACAGCCTGGCCATGCCGTCGAGCATCCCTATTCCGGCCCGCAGGACCGGGACAACGAGCGGGTTGGGCTTGGACAGCTTGACGCCGCCGGCGCTGGCGACAGGAGTCTGCACCGAGACGCGTTCGACCCTGATGTCCCGGGTGGCTTCGTAGGCAAGCAGCGTGACCAGTTCGTCGGTCAGGCTGCGGAACACCGGCGTCTCGGTGCGGACATCTCGGAGCGCGGTGAGCTTGTGCGCGACGAGCGGATGATCGGCGACCAGCGTCTGCATGGTCCGTAGTCTGGCAGCCACGCTGGCGCAGGTCCGTAGTGACATGCCGCTCCCTACTCTGGACGGCTTTGCCCGGAGCGGTGTTGCTGTGCCTGGTGTTGCTGTGCCTGGTGTTGCCGTGCCTGGTGTTGCCGTGCCTGGTGTTGCTCTGCCGGGTCCGGCGGGGCGGAGCGTTCGGGCGCCGGCCAGCCGTGCCGGGGCTGGTACCAGGCCGCAGAGCATCCGGATGTGCCGCAGCGCACGCATTGATGCCCTCGGCCCGGATGCGTCAGCGCCCCAGGACAATCACACGGCGACCAACTCACGATTACCTGGCCGGGTCCCCACGGATGACCGGCCGGGCACTGTCGCGGATACGGCCACCACTCCGGGCTCGCACTTACGCTCTCGCTCATCCACTCTAGTAGAACATGCGTTCGATTTCAAAGATGCTGGCAGGGCTGGCTGTCAGGCCCGCAGGGTGGTGGTCGCGTTCGCTCCGGGTGGCGGGTCGCGTTCGGTCCGGGTGGCGGGTCAGGTTTGCTCCGGGCAGCGGAGCGAGCTCGCTCGGCGGAGAGCTCGCGTTCTCGTGCGTTGGAGGCCAGCTCGCTGGCGCGCTGGAACTCCGCCTGCGCTTCGGACGCGCGGCCGAGTTTCATCAGCAGATCACCGCGCACGCTCGGTAACAGGTGATAGCCGCGCAACGACGGTTCGTCCGCGAGCTGATCCACCAGGTCCAGTCCCGCCTGCGGGCCGAACGCCATGCCCACAGCCACCGCCCTGTTCAGCTCGACGATCGGGGAGGACATCACCTCCGCCAGGATGCCGTACAGCGCGGTGATCCGCGTCCAGTCAGGTCTCCTTCGCCCGGAACGCCCGCGCGTGGCAGGCCGCGATCGCAGCTTGCAGTACGTCCGGCCCCCGTTCGCCGCCGAGCGACTCAGCCTTGGCCAGAGCCGTGAGGCCCCGGCTGATCAGCAACTGGTCGCCAGGACCAGCAATGGTGAGGAAGCGCTTGGTCCACTCGATCGCCTCATCCTTATCGCGGACCTCCATCAGCGCCCAGCCTCCGACGAGTTCCTTCGCCTCGGAGAACGGCCCGTCCAGCACGGTGAACTTCCCGTCCGAGTACTTCACCTTCGTGGCCTCCGCTACTGGCGCGAGATCCGCCGGTTGCCGGCAGTACGCCAGCCTTGGTGGCTTCCTCCACGAACGCTCCCATTTCGGAGTACATCTCCGGGCTGGGCGGCGGGATCGGGATCGAAGGGTCGGCCAGGGTGTATCCCAAGAATCGCATCGCTGCGTGCTCCTTCGTGTCGATGGCGACCGGCCTGGTGCCGGTCTTCTGGTATCGAGGCGGCGGTTCGGATTCCCGCCGCACCTCTCCTTCTGCCCGTGCGTCGAACGCCGGGCTTCCAGATCGACACCGATCGCAGCAGAATTTTCGCGAGCCGGTACCGCGCGAGATCCGCGCGAGATCCGCGCGCTTATCCGGGGGTTTGCGGGATCGGCGGCGTTCGGGCAAGATCGCGGGGGTGAACCTAGCCGTGGCGGCCACTACGTTCGCCGTGGTGTTCCCGGCTGAGCTGCCGGACAAGACCGCGCTCGCGAGCCTCATGCTCGGCAGCCGCTACCGGCCGACGTACGTCTTCACGGGAGTGGCGGCTGCGTTCGCGGTGCACGTCGTGCTCGCGCTGGTGGCAGGGAGCCTGCTCGGCCTCCTGCCGCACCGGGTTCTCGCTGCGATCGTCGCCGTCTTGTTCGGGGTCGGCGCTGTGCTGCTGTTCCGGGGGCGGGGCGAAGAGGAGGAGGAAGTCGAGCGGGCCACGGCCGAAACGCCACCGACTTTCCTGCGGGTGGCGGCGGTCAGCTTCGGACTGATCCTGGTGGCCGAGTTCGGCGATCTCACCCAGATCGTGCTCATCAACCTGGCCGCCCGCTTCCACGATCCGCTGGCCGTCGGGACCGGCGGGCTGCTTGCGCTGTGGGCCGTGGCCGGCCTGGCGATCGTCGGCGGGCGCGGGTTGCTGCGGATCATGCCGGTCCGGCTGATCACCCTCATCGGTGCGGCGGTCATGGCCGTGCTGGCCGTCATCAGCCTGATCAGCGTGATCCGGGGCTGATCTGCGATCCGGGGCTGATCTGCGAGCCGGGGCCGACAGTTGCCGCTACCGGGGCTGGCGCGAGGTCAGGTACGCGGCGGAGAACCGCTCAATCGCCTGCTCTGGCAGCGGCACATGGCCGCCGAGCGCCCGCACTCCCCAGGCGACTCGGGCGCAGTGCTCGACCACCCCGGCCTGGTGCAGCGCCGCCCGCGGACTGGCGGCTACCGTGACCATCCCGTGATTGGCCAGCAACGCGCTGCCCACCCGGCCAAGCACCCGGACCGCGTTGTCGCCGACCTCGGCGGTGCCGCTCATCGCGTACTCGGCCACCTGGACCTCGCCCCCGACGAACAGCACCGCCTCGTCGATCACGGGCGGCACCGGCTGGCGCGCGCAGGCGAATATGGTCGCGTAGCCGGGATGGCAGTGCAGCACCGAGCCGACCTCGGGGAACGCCTGGTAGCAGGCGACGTGCAGCAGCCGTTCCGAGGACGGAGCACGCGCGCCGGCGACCTGTTCGCCATCCGGGCCGAGCACGGCCAGGTCCGAGCTGGTCATCTGGTCGTAAGGCAGAGAGGTCGGCGTGATGACGATCCGGCCGTCGTCCAGCCTGGCCGAGACGTTGCCGGCGGTTCCCGAGGTGAGGCCGGTCCGCACCATGTCCCTGGCCGCGGAAAGTACCGCTTCGTACGCGGCCCGGTGTGACTGCTGCATTGTTCCAGGATCTCGCGAGCGGCCCGGTTCCGCAGCCATACGCGGCGCGGCCACGGTGGGGCGTTCAGGCGCGGCCTGGTGATCACGATGGCATTCCGCGAGAATGACGCCCGGTGCTCGGTAAGATCCCGACTCAACAAGGGCGGTCCGCGAACTGCCGCACAGCAGGCGGCGGGCATGATCGGCCGGGAAGGAACGCACAGTGTTTCTCGTTCTAGCAGCTCTGCGGTGGCGGCGTCTCGCGGCAGCCGTCGTTCCCGCTGTCGTGCTCGGGCTGGCCGGTTTCGGCACCGTGGTGCCAGCGGCCAACGCCGCGAAGCGTGTTTCAGCGGTGCCTGCCCTGCACGGCACGGCGAGGATCGCCCTCGGCAAGACCCGCAGTATCTTCGGCAACGCCTTCGCCGAAGCGCCGAACGGTTCGGTGTACTACTCGCGCGGCACGGTCGTGTACGTGGTCGCGGGTACCTCGGCGCCTCGCGTCGCGGTCCGGGCCGGGCGCCGAGTGGTCGCCCTCGCTGCCAACGTGGCTGACCTGTTCGTCCAGACGGGACTGAGGGTCACCGAATACCGCAGGTCTACCGGAGGCAGGCTGCGGCACTGGACGCTGACCAGCCCGGCCCCGATCACCTCGGCCGGCCTGTACGCCGTCGGCGGCACCTTGTGGTCGTGGACCGATTGGGCTACCGACAGCAGCGGGTTCGAGTACGCGAAGGTCAGCCGGATCTCGATCACCAGCGCCGCCGTGCACGTAGTCGACAAGTTCGCCTATCCGGGCGACGCGAGCGCCAACTCGGCCGGCCTCTTCTTCGAAGCGCAACACGGCACGAGCGGCTACCTGGGTCACGCGCGCCCGTCCGGTTCGACGAGTTACCGCAGGCTGGCCGCGACGGCTGTCGGAACTCCGCTCGCGCTGGCTGCGGGCCGGGTGGACCTGCTGACCTTCGGCCAGCACGTCAGGATCAACAGCTACCGTACGACCACGCTGGCGCTGGTCTCCTCCAAGCCAGTGCTCGCCAGCGACCGGTCACTCGCGGGCACCAGGCTGGGTCTGCTCGTGCTCGCCGAGCCGTGTCCCGCAGTCAGCTGCGCGTCGGCGACGCTGAGCAAGCTCAGCGTCTCGACTGGGGCGGCGTCCGGCACGTCGCACGTCCCCGGTGCCTACCTGCTGCTTTCTGGCCCTGCGGCGGCAGTCATCGAGGTCAGTCACGGGACGATGTACCTGGTGCGGGTCGGTCCCTGACACCGGACTCGCGCTGACGCAACGAGCGGGCCGGGAGAGGCCGCGATGGGCCGACCCAGATAGGGGCACTGCCGTGCCCTTTCCCAGGCCGGCTCATCGCGTCGGCTCATCGCGTCGGCGCATCAAGCGTCGGCCCGTCCCTGGCTAGGGCGCCGATCCGTCAGCAGGCGCGTCGGCTCCTGACCTCGGCCTGCTGAGCACCTTGGTCATGGTGGTTCTCGGTGCCGTGCTACTCGCGGTCGAGAAACTGCCAGAACTCGGGCCCGGTATCGTCACTTCTTCGTCGGCGGGAACGGTTCCGACGGCGTCGGCCGCGGCTGGCGGCTCCTGGGCTCGCCGTACGTCTGCGACCGACACGACCGACAGCCGTCCCAGGGCAAGCGAAGCCACGAAGACGATCACTGCACCCAGGCCGGTGAAGAACCCGACTTGCTCCATGGCGCGGGCAAGTTGCCCGCCGACCGGGACGCCCTGCGCCGGAAGATTATGCGTCCACAGCGGCGCGAGGGCGCTGCCGAACGCGAACCAGCCGCCGCTGACAAGCGCGACTATCGCACCTAGCATCGCCATGGGGCGCAGCCTGCTGATGAGCATGACGATGCCGCCGAGGAACGCGCCGATGCCCGGCAGGATCTCGAGCCAGATCCGGCCCGACGTCAGTACCCAGGCACGATCCGGCGTGAACGCGAAGTGCGCGTAAGGACCTACGAACGGGATCAGGCCGCCCCAGATACCAAGAAGTACCAGAAGCACGCCGCTGAAAGCGCCGCGGCTCCTGCGAACGCGCAGCATTCCAGCCATACCAATCACTCCTTCGCTGGCGGGGGGAGGTGGACGCCAGCATTGGCGTTGTCTACCCAGCATTATAGAGATTATGTACTCCGATTAGCTGATGATGCTTTTGGGATGCGGGTGAGGAATGGTTGTCGTCAAAAGGTTAGCCTGGCGGCGGGCTGTCTGACCTGCCTCTCAGCCTCCGCGGGGCGATGACCGGTATCGCCATGGCAGCGTAGATATTCCCTCCGAGACCGATGAAGGGGTGAACCCGCACATTCACTGAGCCCGCATCGTAGCCATTCAGCCCGGCGCCGGGTTGGCTGCACGTCGTCCCGCCGGTCGCGGAGGACTTCGGAGGATCCGCGGGCAGGACGGAAGACCCTAACGGCCGCATCTGGAAGAGGCCAGACTCGTCGGTGCGATGAGAGCAGGAGGTCCGGCATGGAGTTCGGTTCGGGGCCGCGGCGCACCGCCAAGATCGCCTTTCCAGCAGACAAGGCGGACTGGCACCCGTCAGTGCTGCCTGGCCCGATCGTGCTGGTGTCGACCGTGGACAAGCGGGGCGAACCCAACATCGCACCCAAGAGCTGGATCTCCATGATGGCCTTCCGCGGGCGGTGCTCGCGTTTGGCTGTCATCGATCCCATGCCACGGCACGAAACGCCGAGGAGGCCGGAGAGTTCGTGGTGAACTTCCCGCCCGAGGCGCTGGTGGAGCGCATCTGGGCGATGCCCGGCAGCCACGGCAGGGAGCGGATCGCCCGCTCGGGCCTGACGCTGCTGCCAGCTCGCCAGGTGGCACCGCCCCTGATCGCCGAGTGCAAGGCACACCTGGAGTGCAAGCTCCAGGCCGTCACCCGGCTGGGAGCGGAGGTCGTGGTCTTCGGCAGTATCGTGGGCGCCTCCATCGACCAGGACTGCGTAGGCTCCTCCATCACTGATCAGTACTTCCGCCTCCGGCCCGTTTTCTTCCTGGAAGAGGGCGTGTACGGATCGATCGACGTCGCTAAGCGGATCGGGGCCGCCCGCCCGGCCGAGCAATCGCTCACAGTCATCGAACTGTACGATCCTCCCGGCGACCGGGATACGGAGGCGCATGTGGTTTTCCTGCGCTCGCTCCGCGACTCCGGGGTCCTGGTGATGGCCGGGCCATACGACGGCTGGCGTGAGGAGCCGGACCCGTCACGACCAACCGGGATGGTCGTCGTGGCCGTGCCGGAAGACCAAGCACGTGAGATCGCCGAGGCGGACCCGCTGGTCAGGAGCGGAGCGCGATACGTCATCCGGCGCTGGGCGAGGACGTTCTAGTGAGCATGCCGGTTCCGGTCAGCCCGGACGGTTGCCGGGCACGTCCACGGTCGCGCCGCCGCGCATATTGGTCCTTCGGTTACTTGCCGGCCGGAGCCGCCGACCGCCTGGCCGTTCGGGGCGGGCCTGCGGTTATGGTGTCCAGTCAAGGGGAGTCGAGCCTGAGGCGGCGGCGTCCGCGTCGCGGTGCCGCCGCCCTGACCAGATGGGGATGTCGTACACATGCAGGTCGGACTGCAGATTCCGGATTTCAGCTGGCCTGGTGGTCCCGCTCGGCTCGGACCTGACCTGGCGGCGGTCGCCCGGGTGGCGGACGAGAGCGGATTCGAGTTCATCTCGGTGATGGACCATTTCTTTCAGATCGGTGCGGTGGGGCCAGTCGAGCACGACATGCTCGAGGCCTACACCACGCTGGGCTACCTTGCCGCCTGCACGTCGCGCGCGAAGTTGCTGACGCTCGTCACCGGCGCCGTCTACCGGTATCCGGGCGTGCTCGCCAAGATCGTGACCACGCTGGACGTGCTTTCCGGCGGGAGGGCATGGCTGGGTATCGGCGCTGCCTGGAACGAGGAAGAGTCCAGGGGCCTGGGCATCCCGTTCCCGCCGGTGGTCGAGCGGTTCGAACGGCTTGAGGAAACGCTGCAGATCTGCCTGCAGATGTGGAGCGGTGACGAGGCGCCCTATCTCGGCACGCACTACGAGCTCGACCGGCCGCTGAACCACCCGATCGCCCTGTCCCGACCCCATCCGCCGATCATGATCGGCGGCGGGGGCGAGCGTAAGACGCTGCGGTTCGTCGCGCGTTACGCCCAGGCCTGCAACCTGTTCCCCGGCCCTGACCTAGCCCGCAAGCTTGACGTGCTGCGTGCGCACTGCGACGCGGAAGGTCGCGTCTACGAGGAGATCCGCAAGTCCTGCTACTTCGTCTTCGATGTCGGGTCCAAGGGCCAGAAGGCCGGCCAGGTCGTCGATCAGCTTGGCCGGCTAGCCGAGTTGGGCTTCGACACCGCGATCGGCGCGGTGGCCAATGTCTGGGAACTGACGCCGCTGGAGATCATTGGCAGCGAGGTGATCCCGGCGGTAGCGAACTTGTGAGTTCAGGACGCGGACCAGCCGGTCCAGCGAAGGACACGGACGATGACGAGCGGTCCTTCCGGCGGACTGTCCTGATATTGGCGGTAACGGCCGGCGAGCAGGCGGACCGGCCCGGTCACCGTAGCCAGATCCTCGACGATCGAAGCCTCGCCGTCGGCTCGCGCCCACCACAACGCTGACCAGTCGTCGTCGTAGTGGTCGGCCAGCACGGCTACCCGGGTGTTGGCACGGAGGTTCCGCAGCCGCGCCAGATCGCGCGTCGACTTCGGCTTGGCGTCTACTGCGGTGTAGACGAAGTCGCCGTCCGTGGCGAATGTCACGGGAACGACATGCGGCTGGCCAGCCGCGGACACGGTCGCGAGCGTGGCGACCCTCGCCATGCCGAACAGTTCCCTCGCCTGATGCGCCGTCAGCCTCATCCGAGCGATTCTGCTACGAGCCGCGCCACGCTCGCACATCCTGCTCTGAAGGCTCCCTTGCCCGCTCCCCGACCCAAGTTCCCGCGCGATGAATGTCCGCATTTGTAAGAACCTTGGTCCCAGTTCTCCCTGTTGTGGTCTAGTAGCACCTCAGGGGTACTGTTTAGAACAAGAAGTCGAGGCGTTCGACTGTCCAAGTTGCCCCTATATGTCATGGGGGATCTCAGGCTTCCCCTGACTTTTCCATGACCTCAGGAACGCTCAGCGACGTAGTAACCGAGTCCCTGAACCCTGATCACGAGCCCTTCAGACTCAAGCAAACGGAGCGCCTTCGCGGCAGTCTGCCGCGCTGTTCCGTACTGCTGGCTCAGTGTCGTGATCGACGGTGCCGGCATGCCGGGTTGCAGCGTGCCATCCGCGATCTGCTGGCGCACTTCGTCAGCGATGCGCACGTAAGCCCTCGGGTCTGCCACGGATCATGCGTACCCGATCACTTGCAACGATCATCGCCCGGTCTCGTGAATTGTCGATAGTGGTCGAGTATGACGCATGAGTCTCGATTCGACGTCCGGCAGGCCATGGTGCCGGATCTGCCTGGGCCTGTACATCTGCCGGCCAGGCTGCCCGACGCGCACTCCCGCCCCCGATAGGGGCGGGGCTGCTGACGAGAAACCGGAGGGGGAGCCGGCCCGGCGCTGGATCACCAGCTCGTCCGGGCCGGACTTCGCGGTTGTTTCTGATGAGGAGGATGCCAGGTGCTAAGAAACCTGCTGACAGGAGCAGCCGCTAGCCCTGCTGACCGCAGCGCTAGCGGCCTGCGGTCAGGGCGCGAGCCGCCCCCCGGCAGCGCCGGTCGCCTCCACCACTTGCACCATCTACGCTTCCGGCTATGACGCCCGTGCCGAGTTCCTGGGGCCGGGGGCTACCGCCGAGTGCGCCCAGGCGGTCAGGGCGTGGTCGGCAGGCGGGTCCTTCTGGGACTACGCTTGCACTGCTCCGCAGGAAGGCGGATTCGGGCTGGCCTGCTGGATGCGCAGCGACGGGCTGACCGCCCTCGTCAGCGATGACGGGGGCCAGGACATCGGCCGTGCCGTGTGCGGTGCGCTCACTCAGTCCGGGTGGACCGAACGATAGCCCTCAGATCGATTCTAAGCATACGAAAAGGGCTAGGGGTATATAACCCTAGCCCTTACCTGTTAGTCCGTCAGCGTGGAATCTGGCGCGATTCAGGCATATATATGAACTTGTCCGTCACGCTACCCGGCCCGTTCTCTCGATGTCGCACACGATGGAGGTTCCCGCAGGGGCCGAGCCCCATTGGAACGCCAGGGAAAGGTTCTCGTTCCCGGTCGTGCTCAGTCCGGTGGTGAGCGCCACCGCGTGCCAGGTGACAGAGCCGGATACTCCCGATGCGGTGTGCCAGTGCAGCACCACCGACGTCTCGGCCTCGGTGGTGCTGATCCAGTTGATTTCCGCGTTCAGAATCCACGCCGAGCCGGAGCTACTTGCCCAGAGCCCGGCTGCCGGGACGGCCAGCCCGCCGATGGAAGTCCCTGCGGTGCCGCCCCAGAACACCGTGAACGTCGCCGATGACGGCACGGTAGTGCCGGTCGAGAATGACCCGCTGGCGTGGATCTGGTACGACGCTCCGGCCTCCACGTCTTCCCCCGGAACGGTCATGAAGCCGAGCGAGGTAAGGGTAGTCGTGCTGACCGTGGTGCCGGAGATGTTCGCCAGCTTGCTAGCCCTTGATGACCTTGGCCATGATCCCGACTCCCTGACTCAGACTTTTACCTGACTTCCCGACCAGGCGTATGCCTGTCACCTGGGGTTTCTGCTGTCAGCAGATGAGTGCGGACATTCATCTCGCCGACCGGGCGGGAGGCCGAGCGGCGGGCGGTGCGGCGGCCGCGGCTGCGAGCGATGGCGACACGCCGCCGGCGGTCAATGGCCGGAAACCCGGCGGGCCAACCGCGATGATGGGGAATCACCTTGCCCCGCTGCGGCCGGGGCAAGCCCCGAACGTCCCGCTTGTCACGATCGTTGGTGCGCAGATGAGATTGCTCCACACCTCGGACTGGCATCTGGGCCGGACCCTGCACGGCGAGGACTTGCTGGGGTACCAGGCCGCGTTCCTGGACTGGCTGCTTGTCCAGGCAGTCGACCACGAAGTAGGTGCGGTCGTGGTCGCCGGCGACGTCTACGACCGTGCCGTACCGTCCACCGACGCGGTGGCGGTGCTCGACCGGGCGCTGCGCGGGTTCGCCGGGGCCGGCATTCCTGTCGTCATCACCAGCGGCAACCACGATTCGGCAGTCAGGCTTGGCTTCGGCGCCAGGCTGAGCGAGCTGGCCGGGATTCACCTGCGCACCTGTGTCGCGGATATCGCACGTCCGGTTGTGCTTGCCGACGAGCACGGCGAACTCGCGATCTACGGAATCCCGTATCTGCTGCCTGACGCGGTCACGGCTGATCTCGGCGCGGAGCGCTCGCACGCCTCGGTACTGGCGGCCGCGTCCGCGCTGATCCGCGCGGACGCGGCCGAGCGGGGCATCGAGCGGACTGTCGTGGCCGCGCATGCGTTCGTCACGGGCGGGGTGCCGTCAGAATCGGAACGTGACCTCAGGGTCGGAGGCATCGGTGACGCGCCGGCGTCGGTGTTCGCCGGGCTGACGTATGTCGCACTCGGGCACCTGCACGGCCAGCAGAACATCCCGTGCGCGGCGCAGGAAGGCACCGGCAGTACAGGGCGGCGCGCCGGTACCACTGTCCGCTACTCAGGGTCGCCACTGGCGTTCTCCTTCTCCGAACGCCATCACGTCAAGTCAGTGACCTTGGTCGAGATCGGCCGGGCCGGGGGCGTCACCGTTACTCAGATCCAGACCCCGGTACCGAGGCCGCTGCGAGAGGTACGCGGGCGGCTTGACGACCTGCTGGCTCAGGCGGATGCGGCTGACCCCGCGGATGCGGCTGACCTCGCGGATGCGGCTGACCTCTCCGGGGCATGGGTGAAGGCGGTGCTGACCGATACCGTCCGCCCGTCCGCTCCGATGGAGCGGCTGCGCGAGAAGTGGCCGCACACGCTGGTACTCGACTTCGAACCGGAGGGCGAGCTGACCAGCACTGCGGCTGACCTGAAGCGACTGGCCCAGACGACCGACCCGGCCGAGATCTGCGGGCTGTTCGTGGAATTCACCAGCGGGGGACCGCCGGATGAGGATCAGCGCGTTGTGTTGCGTGACGTGATCGAGTCGGTCCTGCACTCCGAGTCGGCGGACGGCGCGCTGGCCGGCGCAGCGCCCGGGCCGGTGATCTGATGCGGTTGCACAGCCTCGAGCTTCAGGCGTTCGGGCCATACGCGACAGCGCAGCGGATCGACTTCGACCGGCTCACCAGCGGTGGCCTGTTCTTGCTTGAGGGGCCGACCGGGGCAGGGAAGACGACGATCCTGGACGCGATTACGTTCGCGCTCTACGGCGTCCTGGCCGGAGAGGACTCCGGCCAGGACCGGTTGCACTCGGACTTCGCCGCTCCCGATGTCGAGCCGCGAGTGACGCTGGACTTCTCCCTGCGCGGCGTCCGGTACCGGATCGGCCGGGTTCCCGAACATCAGCGGCTCAAGCGGCGGGGCGAGGGCTACACCACGCAGCCGATGCGCGTGCACCTGGAGCGCTGGGATGGCGGCCAGCGCGGCGGAAGCGGTGAGCGGGGTGCGGGTGGCCAGCGGGGTGCGGATGGCGAACAAGATCGCTGGGTCAGCGTGTCGTCCAACAAGGCCGAGGTCGGCGACGAGATCGTGCGGATTGTCGGGCTGAGCAGGACTCAGTTCACGCAGGTCATGTTGTTGCCCCAGGGCGAGTTCGCCCGGTTCCTGCGCTGCGACGACGACGCCCGGCGGGTCGTGCTGACCAAACTGTTCGGTGCCGACTTGTACGAGCGGATCACCGGAGAACTCGACCGCCGCAGGTCGGAGGCGGGCCGGGCGCGGCAGGCCGCCGAAGCCGAGATCACCGACGCGGTGTCGGCGGCAGCCGAGGCCGCCGGCCTGGACCTGGACGCCCGGAGCGAGTTGCAGGCACTGCCCGCCGCTGAGCGCACGGTGCGGTTCAAGCAGCTAAGCGGCGAACTTGCCGCGACCCTGGCGCTTACCAACGAGGCGCTGGAGATCGCGACCGCGCAGGTGCGGCAGGCATCGACAGCCGAGCAGGCAGCGACGCGGCAGTCGGAGCTGATGACCAGGCTGACCCGGGCGCTGGCCGCATCGCACGAGCACGAGGCGACCCGGCGCGAGCACGACCAGCGCGCGGCGCGGCTGGATGCCGCCCGCCGGGCCGAGCCGGTGCGACCGCTGCTCGCGGTACTCGACGAGGCCGAGACCGCGGCTGCGGCGGCCAGAGACTCTTTGCCTGCCGTGTTCCCTGCTGCTGGCGAGGAAGCAGACCCGACGGACGTCACGGTCATCCGCGACGCTGGCCGGGAGGCAGCCGTCCGCGCCGAGGCTGGCCTGCGGGAGGCGACCGCGCTGGACCGTTTCGTTGCGGATGAATCGGCGATGCCTGGTCGCCAGGGCGCGTTGGGTGAACTCGAAGCCGCCGCGGCGCGGGCGGCTGCCTTGACTCAGTCGCTGGCCGTGGCACGGCAGGAGCTGCCGGACCGGATCGCCGCCGCCGAGGAGGCACTGGCCGGCGCGCGGAACGCGGCCGCCGGGCTGGAGGTCGTCCGCCAGCAGCAGGCGGCACATGCCACGGTGCGGGCGGCCGCGACCCGGCTCGCCGAACTGGAGCCGCTGCTCGCGGCAGAGTCCGCGGCGCTGCGGGCGGCGGTCGACGAGCATCAGCGGTTGGTCGACGAGCACCAGCGTGCGATGGACGAGCGACTGGCGAACATGGCGGCCGAACTGGCCTCCGCGCTCGCCGAAGGGACACCGTGCCCGGTCTGCGGCTCGGCCGAGCATCCGGCCCCGGCTACCGCATCGGCCGCCGCGGTGACCGCGGAAACAGTCGCGGCGGCACGCGACCGGCGTGACAGCGCGCAGGAGCGCCGGCTGCGGGCCGAGCAGGAGTACGCCGAACTGGACAAGGAAACAGCGGAACACGCTGCCGTCGCGGCGGGCCGGGCGGTCGCCGACCTGGACGCCGAGGCGGTGCGGCTCGCCGATCGGCTGACCAGCACCGAGCAGGCGGTGCAGGACGCCGGCCGGCTGGCCGCCGAGCTTGCCGAGTTGCGCGCCGAGCAGGCGCGGCTGGGCGACGAACTCGTCGGCGCGACGGCAGCGCAGGCTTCGACCAGTAAGCAGGCGGAACAGGCCGCGGCCGAGCTGGCAGCGGTCCGTGCCGAGCTGGCTGAGGCAGCGTGCTCGTATCCGTCGGTCGCGGCGAGGCAGCGGGCGCTCCGCGCGGCGGCCGAGTCCGAACGCGCTCTCGGGGCGGCTTTCGACGAGCTCGCCGCCGCGCTCGCGGTCAGGGACCAGGCCAGGGAGCGCGCGCTGTCCGAAGCGGCGGGCAGCGGCTTCGACACCCTCGACCTGGCCAGGTCGGCGGTGCTGGCGCCGCGGGCGCAGGCGGCACTTGGCGACGAGGTGGCGTCCTGGAGCACCAGACTGACCGAGCTGCGGTCGGCTGCGCGGCTGCCTGAACTGGCTGGCCTGGATCCGGCCCAGGCCGGGCAGGCGCACGCGACAGCGCAGCGTGCGGTGGCCGAACTCGGCACCGCCAGGGAGGCGGAGCAGGAGGCGCGGACGGCGCGGGAAGCGCAGCTCGACAGGGCACAGCGGCTGAGCCAGCGGCTAGCCGAGGTCGAGCGGGCGCAGGACAACGCGCGGGAATTGCTCGCCGTGACCGAGCCGGTGGTCTACCTGGCCGGGCTGGCCAAGGGCATGCAGGGGCACCGCCGGGTGGCACTGACCACCTATGTGCTGCGGCACTGGTTCGAACAGGTCGTGTCGGCCGCCAACGTCCGGCTGGCCGCGATGTCGTCTGGCCGCTACGAGCTGCGGCGCAGCGACGAGGCGCAGTCCCGGCGGCAGCGGGCCGGACTGACGCTGGCCGTCGTCGACCGGCACACCGGCGAGGAACGCAGTCCCAAGTCGCTGTCCGGCGGGGAGACGTTCTATACCTCGCTGGCGCTCGCGCTCGGCCTCGCTGACGTAGTCAAGGCCGAGGCCGGCGGGGTAGACCTGCAGACCCTGTTCATCGACGAGGGCTTCGGGTCACTCGACGCGGAAACCCTCGACCAGGTTCTCGGGGTCATCGACGAATTGCGGGATCGCGGTCGGGCAGTCGGCATCGTCAGCCATGTCGCCGATCTGAAGGACCGGGTGGCGGAGCGGCTGGAAGTCCGCCGCCTGCCTGACGGCTCGTCGGCTGTCCGGGTCGTCGCCTGAATGGACCGCACGGCGACCAGTCGGCGGCGGGTAAGGTGCTGAGATGCTGTCACTCGTCCTGCCCAAGGGATCACTCGAACGCGCCACGCTGGAACTCTTCGACGCCGCGGACCTGACGGTCCGGCGCGCTTCGGACCGTGACTACCATGCGTCGATCGACGATCCGAGGGTGGACCGGGTGCGATTCTTGCGCCCGCAGGAGATCCCGATCTATGTGGCTGAGGGCCTGTTCGACTTCGGCATTACCGGCCGGGACTGGATCACCGAGACCGGCGCCGATGTCGCCTCGCTTGGTGAGCTTCCTTACTCCAAGGCGACTGGCGATCCCGTGCGGGTCGTGCTGGCGGTTCCGGCAAGCTCGGGCTGGGAGTCGATCTCCGACCTGCCGGACGGAATCAGGATCTCGACCGAGTTGCCGGCGCTGACCCGGCGGTTCCTTGAGGAGAATGGGATCAAGGCCGTCGTGACGCCGTCCCACGGCGCGACAGAGGCGAAGGTTCCCGACATCGTGGACGCGATCGTGGACCTGACCGAGACCGGGTCGTCGTTGCGCAGGAACGGCCTGAAGATCCTGCACACGCTGCTCAGCAGCTATACCGAGCTGATCGCGAACCACGAGGCGTACGCCGATCCGGCCAAGCGGGCCGCGATGGAGGACGTGGCCCTGCTGCTGCGCGGGGCGATCAGGGCGCGCGGCAACGTGCTGCTGAAGCTGAACGTCCCCGCCGCCCAACTGGCGGCCGTGACCGACATGCTGCCCGCGATGTCGTCGCCAACGGTCACCTCGCTCGCCCGCGATGACATGAACGCGGTCGAGGCCGTCGTCCCCAAGCGCGGCGTGAACACGCTGATTCCCGCGCTGCGGGCCGCTGGCGCTCAGGACATCCTCGAGATCCCGATATCGAAGATCATCGAATAACGCACCCCGCGGGGTCGTGCTGGCAGGCAGCGCGGTGCACGGGCCGGGTGGCACCCGCCCAGGCCAGCGCGGTGCGCGGGCCGACCAGGACGTCAGCGCAGCCGGGCGGCGACGAGCCGCGCGCACTCCATCGGCTCGGTGCGGGTTGTGTCCACTTCCAGGTCGTAACTCACGCCCTGGTGCACGAGGTGAGCTTGCGACCTGGCCTGCCCGCTTACCCGGTTGCCACGGGCTATCTCCCGGCCAGCGGCGACCGAGGCGTCGCACCTGACTCCGACCCAAAGGACGTCCAGGTCGGCGAGCGTATCGCGCCATCGTTGCTGGGATGCCGCACCGCCGAGGAAGACCTCGTCCACGATGAGCCGGGCGCCGGCGCGAGCCATCGCGGCGATGCCCGCGATCCAGGCTTGTTCCAACGCGCGGAACTCCGGTCCGATGATGACCTCGCCGTGGTCGGTGATGACGATGCCGCTCGCCGACGCCGTCATGGTCGCGGGCATGGCCCGGATCAAGGTGTCGACGCCGAGGCACAGCCAGGGGTCAGGAAGGATTTCCTGAAGGCACCTGGCAAGGCTCGACTTGCCGGAACTGGAACCACCATTGAGGACGATCAACTGGCACACCGTGACAAGATATGCGCCCCGAAACGCTCGTCAGAAGCGATTTATCGTCCCGTGGGAGCCGTGGGAGCCGTGGGAGCCGTGGGAGCCGTGGGAGACGCGCTGGCTGGCGTGTGGGACGACTGAGCCGCGGTTAGGCTTGCGAGGTGCTCAAGAGAATTGATCTTCGGGGCGAGGCGGCCGCCGATCTCGGCGGACGGCGCCTGGCCGGGGTGCTGCCGCGGGCCGAGCTTGACGTCGAGGCCGCGCTGGCGGCCGTGCGGCCGGTCTGCGACGACGTGCGCAGCCGGGGTGCGGAGGCGGTGCGCGAGCAAACAGGGACATTCGACGGCGTCGACCTGGCGACCACCCGCGTGCCGCGCGAGGCGCTTGCTGACGCGCTGGCCCGGCTCGATCCGGCGGTCGCCGCGGCACTGCGTGAGGCAGCACGGCGGGCCAGGCTCGTGCACGAGGCGCAGCGTCCCTCGGACAGCACGACCGTGGTAGCCGACGGGAGCACGGTCACCGAGCGCTACGTCCCGGTTTCGCGCGCCGGCGTCTACGTCCCTGGCGGCCTCGTCGCCTACCCGTCGTCGGTCGTGATGAACGTCATCCCCGCCCAGGTGGCAGGAGTTGACGAGATCGCGGTGGCTTCGCCGCCGCGGGCAGACCGCGGCGGGCTGCCTGATCCGGCCGTACTCGCCGCCTGCGAACTGCTCGGGATCACCGAGGTACACGCGGTCGGCGGCGCGCAGGCGATCGCGATGCTCGGCTACGGCACGGTCGACTGCGCCGGTGTGGACACGATCACCGGGCCGGGCAACATCTACGTGGCGGCGGCGAAACGGCTGCTCCAGGGCACCGTCAGCACCGACGCGGAGGCAGGCCCCACCGAGATCGCGATCATCGCCGACGGGAGCGCGGATGCCGCGTTCGTCGCGGCTGACCTGATCGCGCAGGCCGAGCACGATCCGCTGGCAGCGTGCTTGCTGATCACGTGTGACGCCGGGCTCGCCGACCGGGTGGACGAGGAGCTGGCCAGGCAGGTCGCGACCGCCAGGCACGCGGACCGGGTCTGTGCGGCCCTGACCGGCCAGTCTGCCTGTGTCCTGGTGGACGACGCCGAAGCGGCACTCGCGGTGTCCGATGCCTGGGCACCTGAGCACCTGGAGATCCAGGCCGCCGACGCGGCCGGACTGGCTGGCCGGGTTCGCAACGCCGGAGCGGTCTTCGTCGGCCCGTATGCTCCCGTCTCGCTCGGTGACTACCTCGCCGGTTCGAACCACGTCCTGCCGACCGGCGGTACCGCCCGCCACTCCGGCGGCCTGTCTGTCCTGTCGTTCTTGCGCGGCATCCATGTGGTGAACTGCGACCAGGCGGCGCTCGCCCGGGTCGCTCCGCACATCGACGCGCTCGGCGGCGCCGAGGATCTCGCCGCGCACGTGAACGCGGTCCGGGTGCGGGTGCCGGCCAGCGCGGCGGTCCAGGCCGCACCGGAGCGGCCGGAAGGACCGCCGCTGCGGTCGGGACCGCCGCTGCGGCCGGATCTGGTCGGCCGGACGCCGTATGGCGCACCGCAGCTCGACGTGGCGGTCCGGCTCAATACGAACGAGAACCCGTACCCGCCGTCGCCGGACCTGGTCCGCGAGATCGCGCAATCGGCCGCGACGCAGGCCTTGTCACTCAACAGGTATCCGGACCGTGACGCGGTCGGGCTCCGCCGCGACCTGGCCGCCTACCTCGGGCACGGCCTCGGTTACGAGCAGGTCTGGGCAGCGAACGGCTCCAACGAGGTCATCCAGCAACTGCTCCAGGCCTTCGGTGGTCCGGGGCGCACGGCGCTCGGCTTCGAGCCGTCCTACTCCATGCACCCGATCATCGCCCAGACGACCGGTACCCGCTGGGTGAGCGGTTCGCGGGACGAGGACTTCGGGATCGCGCCCGACCGGGCGGTGGCCGCCGTCCGCGAGGTCCGGCCCGACGTGGTCTTGCTGACCTCGCCGAACAACCCGACGGGCACCGCGGTCCCGCTGGCGGTGGTCGAGCGGATCTGCGCGGTCGCGCCGGGAATGGTGGTGGTCGACGAGGCTTACGCGGAGTTCGCCCGTGATCCCGGCGCGACAGCCCTGAGCTTGCTGCCCCGCTTCCCCCGGCTGGTCGTCGTCCGCACCATGTCGAAGGCGTTCGCACTCGCCGGGGCGCGGGTCGGCTACCTGGCGGCCGACCGCGGCGTGGTGGACGCGCTCCAGATCGTGCGGCTGCCCTACCACTTGTCGGCGCTGACCCAGGCCGCTGCCCGGGCCGCGGTTGGCAGGTCATGCGAGCTCCTGGCGACCGTGTCGGAGATCAGGGCGGCGCGGGATGACCTGATCGGCTGGTTGCGCGGGCGCGGACTCCAAGCGGCGGATTCCGATGCCAACTTCGTGCTGTTCGGCACGTTCGCCGACCGGCGGGCCGTCTGGCAACGCCTGCTTGACCAGGGCGTGCTGGTCAGGGAGGTCGGCCCGGCCCAGTGGCTACGGGTCACGATCGGCACGCCTGGCGAGCTTGAGGCGTTCCGCACGGCCCTGCTGGCGGTGCTGTCGTGACCCGGCGCGGACGGGTGGAACGGGCCACAAAGGAGACGCAGGTCGTCGTCGAGCTGAACCTGGACGGTTCCGGGACGGCGGACGTGGCGACTGGGGTGCCTTTCTTCGACCACATGCTCGCCCAGCTCGGCAAGCACGGCAGCATCGACCTGCGGGTCCGGGCAACCGGTGATCTCGAGGTCGACGCGCATCACACCGTGGAGGACACCGCCATCACGCTGGGCGAGGCGCTGCGCCAGGCGCTCGGCGACAAGGCGGGAATTACCAGGTTCGGCGACGCGCTCGTCCCGCTGGACGAGACTCTTGTCAGGGCCGCGGTGGACCTGGCGGGCCGACCGTACGTCGTGCACAGCGAGCCGGAGGGCATGACGCCGCTGATCGGCAGCTATGACACCAGCCTGACCAGGCACTTCTTCGAGACGCTTGGCGCGACGTCGGCCATCTGCGTGCACCTGACCGTGCTGTACGGGAGAAACCCGCATCACATCGTCGAAGCTCAGTTCAAGGCCTTCGCCAGGGCGCTGCGAGCGGCGGCCGCGCCTGACCCGCGGGCCGGCGGCATCCCGAGTACCAAGGGCGTCCTGTGACCGGCACCCGGCCGGAGGTGGTGGTGCTGGACTACGGGTCGGGCAACCTCCGTTCGGCTATGCGCGCCTTGCAGCGGGTCGGGGCGCAGGCGGCGGTGACCGCCGATCCGGATGCCGCGCTGGCCGCGGCCGGGCTCGTCGTCCCCGGCGTGGGAGCCTTCGCTGCCTGCATGGCCGGCCTGCGGGCGGTCCGCGGCGACGAGATCATCAGGATGCGGCTGGCGCAGTCGCGGCCTGTGCTCGGCATCTGCGTCGGCATGCAGGTGCTCTTCGCCGAAGGAAACGAGCACGGCCGGCGGACGGCGGGGTGCGGCGCCTGGCCAGGAACCGTGGACCGGCTCGAAGCCCCGGTACTCCCGCATATGGGATGGAACACCGTCTCCCCGCCGTCTGGCAGCCGGCTGCTGGCCGGGATCGGTGCGGACGAGCGGTTCTACTTCGTGCACTCGTATGCGGTCAGGTCCTGGCCGGCGCCTGAGGCGCCGATGCTGACCTGGGCCGTGCACGGCGAGCGGTTCGTCGCCGCCGCGGAGGACTGGCCGCTGTGCGCCACCCAGTTCCATCCGGAGAAGTCCGGTGATGCGGGCGCGGCGCTGCTGTCGAACTGGCTGAAGGAGATCGGGTGAACCAAGCGCTCACGTTGCTGCCCGCGGTCGACGTTGCCGCCGGGCAGGCGGTCAGGCTCGTGCAGGGCGCCGCGGGTACTGAGACTTCCTACGGCGACCCGCTCGACGCGGCGCTGGCGTGGCAGCGGGCCGGCGCGCGGTGGATCCACCTGGTCGACCTGGACGCCGCGTTCGGCCGGGGATCGAACGCGGAATTGCTGGCCGACGTGGTCAAGCGGCTGGACGTGGCGGTGGAACTGTCCGGCGGCATCCGGGACGACGACTCGCTGGCACGGGCGCTGGCGACCGGCTGCGAGCGGGTCAACATCGGGACCGCGGCGCTTGAGCAGCCTGACTGGGTGGCCCGGGTCATCGCCGGGCACGGCGACCGGATCGCCGTCGGAATCGACGTCCGCGGCACCCGGCTGGCCGCGAGGGGATGGACAACGCTGGGCGGCGAGCTCGTTGACGTGCTCGGCCGGCTCGAGGCGGAAGGGTGCGCCCGCTACGTCGTCACCGACGTGACCAGAGACGGCACGCTGACCGGGCCGAACCTGGACCTGCTCAGGCAGGTGTGCGCGCTGACGGAGCGTCCGGTGGTCGCCAGCGGCGGAGTAGCCGAACTGGACGACCTGCGGGCGATCGCCTCGCTGGTGCCGCTCGGCGTCGAGGGCGCGATCGTCGGGAAGGCGCTCTACGCGGGAATGTTCAGCCTGGAGGAGGCACTGCGGGCGGTGCGGGCATGACGGTGGCCGTCCGGGTCATTCCGTGCCTCGACGTGGACGGCGGCCGGGTAGTCAAGGGCGTCAACTTCCTCGGGCTCCGCGACGCGGGCGATCCGGTCGAACTGGCCGCCGCCTACGACGCGGGCGGCGCGGACGAACTCGTGTTTCTCGACATCACGGCGTCAAGCCAGGACCGTCGCACGATGCTCGACGTGGTGGCACGGACCGCCGACCAGGTGTTCATCCCGCTCACGGTCGGCGGCGGGGTGCGCGGCGTCACCGACATCGACCGGCTGCTGCGAGCCGGGGCCGACAAGGTCTCGCTGAACACCGCCGTGATCGACCGGCCCGAACTGCTGACCGAGGCTAGTGAGAGGTTCGGCTCGCAATGCGTCGTGGTCTCGGTCGATGCCCGGCGCGCGGCCGGCCGCACGAGCGGCTTCGAGGTGACGACGCACGGCGGCCGGCGCGGCACCGGCGTCGACGCGGTCGGCTGGGCGGCGCGCGCGGCCCAGCTCGGCGCTGGTGAGATTCTGCTCAACTCGATGGACGCGGACGGCACCAAGGCCGGTTACGACCTGCCGCTGATCAAGGCCGTGCGCGCGGTCGTCGCCGTGCCCGTGATCGCCAGCGGCGGAGCCGGCCAGGTCGCCGACTTCGTGCCCGCCGTGCGGGCCGGCGCGGACGCCGTGCTTGCCGCTAGCCTGTTCCACTTCGGCGAGCTTGCCATCGGCGACGTCAAGGAGTCGCTGCGGGCGGCCGGCTACCCGGTCCGCCTGACCCACCTGGAGGCGCTATGACCACGCAGGCCGGCTCGGGCCTGGACCCGAAGATCGCGGCGAGGCTGAAGCGGGACGCGGCCGGGCTGTTCGCCGCCATCGCGCAGCAGTACGACACCGGTGAAGTCCTCATGCTCGGCTGGATGGACGACGAGGCCCTGCACCGGACGCTGACCACGGGCCGGTGCACCTACTTCTCCCGCAGCAGGCAGCAGTACTGGGTCAAGGGCGAGACCTCCGGCCATGCCCAGGCCGTGAAGTCGGTGGCGCTCGACTGCGACGGCGACGCGGTGCTGGTCAAGGTCGACCAGACCGACGGCGCCTGCCACACCGGCGACCGGACGTGTTTCGACGCGGACGTGCTGCTCTCCGCCGGATAGGCCGGATAGGCCGGATAGGCCGGATAGGCCGGACAGGCCGGTCAGGCCGGTCAGGCCAGGTGCGCCGTCCGGGGAGTCAGCTAGGCGCGTGCGGGGCATGCTGATCGATGCCGGGCGGCTACGAACTGGCCCGGCGGAGTTCTCGGCGATCGGGGGACGTCGGCTCGCGATGACGGCGACTGTGCTGCTGGTGGAGGACGAACGCAAGCTCAGGGACCTGATGCGGTCCTACCTGGAGCGGGCGGGCATCGCCGTGCTCTCCACCGGCTCAGGTGCCGAGGCGATCAGTATCTTCGAGTCCGCCAGGCCAGACCTGGTCTTGCTCGACCTCGGGCTGCCGGACGTTCCTGGCGAGGCGGTGGCCCTAGAGGTCCGCGCGGTCAGCTCTACGCCGATCTTGATGCTCACGGCCAAGAGCAGCGAGCAGGACAGGATCGCGGGGCTGGAACTGGGTGCCGACGACTACGTCACCAAGCCGTTCAGCCCGCGTGAGGTCGTCTTGCGGGTCCAGGCAATCCTGCGCCGCCAGGCGGCGCAGGACGTCAGCCCGGGGCTGAGTCAGTTCGGAGACGGGCTGCTGGTCATCGACGAGGCACGCCGGGTGGCGAAGGTCCGCGGAACCGGCGTGGACCTGACCCCGACCGAGTGGGGCATCCTGGTGGCACTGGCCACTGTCCCCGGCCGGGTGTACTCGCGATTCGAGCTGATCAACCGGGTCAGGGGCTATGACTTCGAAGGCTACGAGCGAACCATCGACTCGCACGTGAAGAACCTGCGACGCAAGATCGAAGCGGACCCGGGTAGCCCCGAGATCGTGCTGACCGTGCTCGGCGGCGGCTACCGGCTCGGCCTGACCAGGGATGCCTAGGCAGGGCCGGCCATGGATAGGTCAGCTTGGGCTGCGGCTCACGCTGGCATTCGTCGGCGTCGCGCTCGCTGGCATCGCCGTGCTTGCCGCGCTGACCGCGCTCTCGAGCGGCCAGGACATCGCCCAGCTGGCCAGGCGGCAGCAGGAGAGCCTGACGGTGGCCACCGCGGTTGCGGCCGGCGCCGCGTATGACCGCATCGGCTGGCGGCGCGCGGACCTCCGTCCGATCCTCGACCTCGTCTCCAGGGACGGCGCGAGTGCTCAGGTGCTGGACCGAGACGGAAATGTCGTCGGGTCTTCATCCGGCTTTAGCCGTACAGATCCGGACCTCCAGACGAATATGCCGGTCGTAGCGTACGGACGCCAGGTCGGACAGGTCACGGTTCGGTTCGGCGACCGGGGCCTCGGCGCGGTCGTCCCGAGATTCGACGCGGCGCGGTGGCGGGCGCGGATCGAGTCGGCCGGGGTCGCGGCGCTACTCGCGCTCGCCGTGTCGCTGCTGGTGTCACGATGGATCACGGCGCCGATAGAGACGACGCTCGCGGCCATGCGCAAACGAGTCAGCGGTGACCGGGGCTACCGGATCAGCCAGTCTGATATGCACGGGATGGGTGTACTACGGGAGCTTCTGGAGGGATATAACGTCACGACCGATGTACTTGACCAGCAGGACCAGGTGCGGCGGAATCTGGTCGCTGACGTGGCGCACGAACTGCGGACTCCGGTGGCTATCTTGCAGGCCGGTCACGAAGCCATGCTGGACGGGCTGGCCGAGCCCACCACGGAGAACCTCGGCTCGCTGCGTGACGAGGTGCTACGGCTGAGCCGGATGGTGGAGGACTTGCAACGGCTTTCCGCGGCCGAGGCAGCCACCTTGCAACTCAAGCGGGTCCCGTACGACCTGGCAGTGATCGCCGCGGAGGCTGCCGCGAGCCTGAGCGACGCGTACGAGGTCGCCGGCGTCAGGCTGACAGCACGGCTGCGGGAGGCACGCGTGATGTGCGACCCGGGCAGGATACGGGACGTCATCACCAACCTGCTGACCAACGCGCTGAAGTTCACCCCGGCAGGCGGCACCGTCATCCTCGAAGCCGAACCAGCGGGGCGGGAGCTGGCCAGGCTGAAAGTCAGCGACACTGGCATGGGCATCGCGCCGGAAGAACTGCCGCGAGTGACCGAGCGGTTCTTCCGCGGTCAGCGCTCGGCCGACGTCGCGGCAGGCAGCGGCATCGGCCTGACCATCGTCGCTGAGCTGGTGCGGGCACATGACGGCAGCCTCGACATCAAGAGCGAGCTTGGCAAGGGTACGCAGGTCACGATCATGCTGCCGGGAGCAGGCAAGCCAGTGCCAGCTAGCTAACCGCCTGCCGGATGGCCTGCGCCGCACCTGACCGAGTGTCCGGATATGCCCCCGCAATATCCGGACCTCCCCTCCCGGTCAGGCGCGGCCAACAGGCCTGGGACTGCCACCGCCACCCCCCAGCAGCGGGCTGCACGTCCCGTTCCCCCAAGCCGCCATCGTCCGATCCATCCCTCATGTCATGCGTCCGAGGCGGCGTACTCCCGATATAAGAGTGCGGACGTGGCGCAGGAGTGCATGCGCTGTGGAGATCAGGTGGAGATGCGAAAACCGGCGGTCCCGGCAGGCTCCACCGCTCCGCCATCCCGGTTCCACAGAGCCTGCACCGGGCTGGGTTTCACTGGCTACTTCTCGGCGATGGGAAGGACCCAGGCCGCCGACGAGGGGGGATGACATGCTGTTCGTGCTCGCACCCTGGTTCGTCCTCGTCGGCAGCCTGCTGGCCATCGGCCTCGGCGTGCTCCGCGACCGCCGGGCCGTCGATGACGATTGAGCACTGCCAATGGGCCATTGCTGGGTTCCGGTCACTGAGTTGCTATGCCAAACTATGCGCAGCAGTCGCATGGAGGAGAAATGGCAGAGCCAGCGCAGGGACCTGCGAGCTTCGAGGAAATCCCTGCGGGTATCGACCCGACCAGGCCAAGCCCGGCGCGCATGTACGACTACTTGCTCGGCGGGACGCACAATTTCCAGATCGACCGGGATGCCACCGAACGGTTTCGCGCTCAGATGCCGGACTTGGAAGATGCGTCCTGGGCCAATCGCGGGTTCCACGGGCGGGCGGCCAAGTGGATGGCCGTAAGCCGGGGGATCGGGCAATTCCTCGACATCGGCTCCGGGCTTCCCACCCAGAGCAATACCCATGAGGTGCTGCACACGGTAGCTCCCAGTGCCAGGGTCGTCTACGTGGACAACGATCCGATGGTGCTCGTGCTGGCGAAGGAACTGCTGAGCAGCGACGGGACCACCGCGTTCGTCCACGCGGACCTGCGCGACCCGGACAGCGTTCTTGGCCATCCTGACCTGCGTGCCCTGATCGACTTCGACGAGCCGGTCGGGTTGCTGATGACGGCCGTGCTGCAGTTTGTCGGCGACAGTTCCGACCCGTGGGGCCTGGTGCGGCGATACTGCGACGCGCTCGCCCCGGGCAGCTATCTCGCCCTGTCTCACATCACCGGGGACAAGCTACCGCCGCGATCGGTACAGACCGGCGTGGAGATCTACGGTAAGGCGACGGCGAGCGCCTACCCGCGCTCGCGGGCCGAGATCGAGCGGTTCTTCGACGGCCTGGAACTGGTGCCGCCGTTCGAGGGTGCCGACCCGGCCCTCACCCATGTCGGCATCTGGGGGTCAGAAGATCCGCAAGCCGCGGACACAGACGGTTCGCGCTTGCTGTACTGCGGAGTCGCCAGGCGGCCGTGAGCGGCGAAATCGTCGTACCTGACCACCTTCCACTGGAGTTAAATCCAGCCGGGCCAGCGCCACGGTCGGCCTGGCGAAGAACGGGCTCCGGCCGGTCGCTCCCCGCACCGGGCCCATCCGCTGCACCGCCGCGACCTGCGCTTCGTGCTCGCCAAGGCCGCCGGCCATTCCTGCGGCGACTGCGTCCCGCAGGTGCGCCTCCAGCTCGGCCAGGCTCCGCCTGACCTGTCGCGGCGTGCCAGGCGCAGTGAGCGGGATCCGGTCCAGATACTCCTCGACGGGCTCGTTACGGCCGTCCTGGCCGGGGCCGGAGCTAGTGCGTTCTTTCCTCATGCCGCATCGTCAGCATCGCCTGTCAACCCGGTGCTGGTGACGGGGTTACCGGATCACGTCTTCCGCGCGACGCCGACCAGGTTGCCGTAGGTGTGGGCGTCGGTCGGGACGTCAGCGGGTGAGTCTGGCCGCCACTGCGGTATGAACACCAGCCCGGGGTCTACCAGTTCGAGGCCGTCGAAGAACCGCAGGATCTCCGCGCGCGAGCGCACGTGCAGCGGACTTGCGACGCTGCGGTTGTAGACCTCTTGCACCGCGCGGGCTACCTCGGGCGTGCCGTCGTTGGTGCCGTGGCACAGTACCAGGTAGCTGCCGGGCGCGATCGCATCGCGCAGCGTTGCCACGATGCGCCAGGGATCCTCGGCATCGGCGATGAAATGCAGGACAGCGACAAGCAGCAGGCCGGTCGGCTGGCTGAAGTCGATCAGCCGCCGCGTCTGCGGATTGTCCAGGATCTGCCCAGGTTCGCGCAGGTCGGCCTGGATGACCGCGGCGGCGTCGTTGCCGTCCAGGATGACTTTGCTGTGCGCGACAGCGACCGGGTCGATGTCGGCGTAGACCACCCGGGCGCCCGGACTGGCCTGCTGGGCGACCTCGTGCACGTTGCCCTGGGTGGGGATGCCCGAGCCGATGTCGAGGAACTGGCGGATGCCCGCGGCGGCGAGGAACCGGACGGCCCGGCCAAGGAACGCCCGGTTGGCGCGGCCGATCGCCGGAGCGGTGGGTGACACCGCGGCGATGGCCCGGGCGACGTCCTGGTCAGCGAGGAAGTTGTGCGTGCCGCCGAGCCAGTAGTCGTACACCCGGGCGACGTTCGCCCGTTTGGTGTCGACTCCCGGAGGAACCCGCTCTGGCTCGCCGGTCATCGACTTCTCCTGTCTCTTCGCCTGCCCGTCGCCTGCCCGTCGCCTGCGCGGGCCGTCCCGACCGCCACGCACGTTCGTGCACCGTCCGTGCGCATGAGTATCGAAACTCTATCCCATCAGCCAATCCGGGTGTCCTTCGGCTGTCAGGTGGCTTTCAGGTAACACTCAGGACTTTAGAACTTATTAAAGAAATAGGTAAATTCAACTAGGGGAAATGCGCGCTTAGGTAGATCCGACTAGGGGATGCGCGCTTTACGTTGCTATTGACCGTCTTGATGGTGTCCTGTTATATGTTTGATCAGGACGTCAAATGTGGCAATTAGCGCCGCAGGCCGTATGGACGGTTTAATTCATGCTGCCAGGCGGCGGTTGCGCCTCTTCGAGCCGGAGAAGCGAGAATGCAAGCTGCCGAGTTGAGCCATTCTGCCGAATCCCGCCTGTTCGGATCGGGCGGCGTAATTCCGCTGGCCACCGTGGTCTGCTGCGCGGTCATCGGTCTCGACCAGTTCCTGCACACCAAGCCCGCCGTTTTGACCGCGTCGCCGTTCGAGCAGACCGTGCACTGGCTTGGCGACGTCGCGCTGGCCCTGCCGATCGTCGCGATCGCGCTGTGGGCGGGCGGCTGGCTGGGCAGCAGGCTGCGGATCAGCACCGCGGACGCTACGGGCGTCTTCGCGCAGGCATCCGTGATCGCGCTGGTGCTGGCCGCGCTACTGATACCCGCGTGGTTCGCGCACTATGGCGTCGACAGCGTGGCTCAGTCCCAAGCTGCTCCGTCCGCCCTGTCCGAGCTGCCGAGTCATGCCGGTCATTCGCATGGCAGCGCGCCAGTGGAGACGCACTGGGTCGGCGCTGGCGTGCTCTACGTGCTGATGTCGATCCCGCTTGCCGCGGGCGCGGTCTGCGCTGGCCACCGGTTCGCTGGTCGGCTGACCGCCGAGGCGGACTTCGTCGTGCGGGCGGCGATGGCTATCGGGGCAGCGGCACTTGCCCTGGCGCTGGGCTGGTTCCTGCAGGGAGTAGCCGACCAGTCTGGCGGTCTGCTGACCTACACGAGCACCTCGTCCGTCGTTGCCCACGCCCATTTCGCGCACGCTCACCTGGCTACTGTCACGGACGCCGTGGTGCCGACCGCCCTGGGCTACCAGCTTGCCCATGCAGTGCAGGACGGGCTGGCGGGCCAGGCAGCAGGGCTCCCGGTGATCTTCGCGGGACTGCTGTGGTTTACCCGCCGCGAGCGCGGCGCGGGCGGAGCGGGATTTGTAACCGCGCAACTACACGAAGAAAGGATCAAATGATGAATTGGCCCGGCGGAATTCGCCGAAGAGACGCGCTGAAGATAGGAGCATTGGCTGGAGCGGGTGCCGCGGTCCGGCTTGGCAGCGTGCGACTGTTCTCCAGCGCGAGCGCGTCCGTGCAGACGGCCCAGACCGCGCTGCCCGGGAGCAGCATTCCGCAGTTCGTCACCCCCCTGACCACCTTCGTGGGCAAGCGGGTCACTGCGTCCTCCGTGCAGGCGGGGATGTTCGAGTTCCAGCAGAACGTCCTGCCGGACGCGTTCTACAGTTCGCTGGCGAGCCCGTTCAAGAAAGGCACCTACCTGTGGGGCTATGCGATCTCGCCACTCGACACCGATCCGCCGGGGTCCTGGCCCGGCGTGACGGTCGAGGCACAGAGGGGCACTGCCACCACGATCAAGTACATCAACAACCTGCCGCAAGATCCAGTCCTGCGGGATTACCTGACGATCGACCAGACGATCCACTGGGCTGACCCGCTCAATCAGGGCCATGTGTTCACCCCCTACACCGGCCCGATCCCGACCGTGGTGCACCTGCACGGCGGGGAGGACCAGTCGACCTCCGACGGTGTGCCCGAGGCCTGGTTCACCAACAACGGCCTGCACGGTCCCGGGTACTTCACGGCCGCGCCTACGGACGCGAACGCCGCCATCTACAGCTATCCCAACACGCAGCAGGCGACGACGCTCTGGTTCCACGACCATTCACTGGGGATCACCAGGATCAACGTCTTCTCCGGGCTGGCGGCGTTCTACTTCATCCGCGACCAGTTCGACACCGGGCTCTCGGGCAACCCGCTGGGACTGCCGGCCGGCAACCAGGAAATCGAGCTGATGATCCAGGATCGCCAGTTCGACACTAACGGCCAGCTCCTGTTCCCGGACAGCACGGCGAACCCGTCGCCGGTGGACGGGCCGCCGAGCAATCCGCAGATACACCCGTTCTGGATTCCGGAGTTCTTCGGCGACACGATGGTGGTCAACGGCCGGACCTGGCCGTTCCTCGCGGTCGAGCCGCGCCGCTACCGGTTCAGGATCGTCAATGGCTGCAACGCGCGGTTCGTGCGCATGGGCCTGGTGGACGCGTCGAGCGGCGCGACCGGCCCGGCCATGTACCAGATCGGCACCGACGGCGGGCTGCTGGACACGCCGGTCCAGTTGCTCGGGCTTCCCGAGCCGGTCAACAACGACAACCCGGCGCCCACGACACGGCTCTTCATGGCGCCGTCCGAACGCGCCGACATCATCATCGACTTCGCCAACCAGCAAGGTAAGACCTTCACCCTCACCAACGACGGGCAGGTCCCCTTCCCCAGCGGAACGCCGCTCGATCCGGCCGATCCGACCCGCCAGGTGATGCAGTTCCAGGTCAGCCTGCCGCTCTCCAGCCAGGACACGACCTACAACCCGGCCAGCGGCAACCCGCTGCGGGGCGGGCCGAACCAGGAGCCGGCCATCGTCCGGCTGGCTAACCCGGCCACCGGCGCGCTGGCGGCGGGCGTCACCCTCAGTGCCAAACGCCAGCTCGTGCTGTTCGAGTTCGAGGCCCCGACCAACGCCGGCGGCAACACCGCCGGGACGCCGGTCGAGGACCTGATCAACAACACCAAGTGGAACGGGCGCCGCGACGGCGGATCGAACAGCCCCATCCCCGGGTCGACGCAGGATCAGTTCGGGCAGGGCCTGTTCATAACCGAGCTGCCCCGGGTCGGGTCGACAGAGGTCTGGGAGTTCCTCAACACCACCGTGGACGCCCATCCGATCCACGTCCACCTGATCCAGTTCCAGCTCCTGAACCGGCAGCCGGTCTTCATCGACAGCAAGACCGGACAGCCGACCTACCTGAAGACCTGGGCGAACGCCTTCCCCGGCGGGACCTTCAACGGCGAAGCCGCCGACGGGACCTGGAGCCCGGTGGTCTACAAGAAGGGCACGATCATCCCTGGCTACGGTCCGCCGGGTGACTACTTCACTCCCAACGCCGACGGCGCGCTGGGCGGCAACCCGGCCTTCAGCCCGTTCCTGAGCGGGCCGCCGATCCCGCCCAACCCGAACGAGGCGGGCTGGAAGGACACGGCCAAGGTGTTCCCCGGATTCGTGAACCGCTACGTGATCCGCTGGGCGCCACAGGCCACGCTGGTCAATGGCGTCAGCCCAGGGCAGAACCAGTTCGCGTTCGATCCCACCAAGGGCCCGGGATACCTGGTGCACTGCCACATCCTGGACCATGAGGACAACGAGATGATGCGGCCGTACATCCCGGTGTTCTAGCGGCGGTGACCTCTTGGCGAGGCCCGAGTCAGCGAGGCACTAAGGCAAGTAGGCACAGGGCGAGCCCGGCGGCATAGCAGCGCTGCCGGGCTCGCCCCGGCTATGTAGCTATAATCTACGTAGGTGATAGCTACATAGATACGACCTGGGAGACGCCTGTGCTGTCTGGATTCGTCGGGCGGGGTCGCGAGCTTGGCCTGCTAGCCAAGCGACTTGAGCGAGCCTCGGGTTCGGGTCGGGGCGTAGCCGTCGCGATCAGAGGTCGTCGGCAAGTCGGCAAGTCCCGCCTGGTCCAGGAGTTCTGCAATCGGGCTGACGTACCTTACCTCTTCTTCACCGCGACGAAAGGCACATCACCGGTCGAGGCAGTGACCGCCTTCGGCGGTGAGCTGCGTGACTCAAGCCTTTGCCGCGATCGCGATCTGGTTCCTGACCTGCCGTCCGGAAGCTGGCCCGATGCGCTGCGAATCCTGGCGGCTGCATTGCCGGACGGCCCGAGCATCGTGGTCATCGACGAGACGCCCTGGCTGTCCGAGCAAGACCCGGTCTTCGACGGTGCGCTGCAGACTGCCTGGGATCGGCTGCTAGCACCCAGGCCGGTCCTGCTGCTCCTGCTGGGTAGCGACCTGCACATGATGGCCCGGCTGACAGCTTACGATCGGCCCTTCTACGGCCGGGCTGACAACTTGGTGCTCGGACCGCTCAATCCTGCCGAGACAGGACTGGCCCTTGGGCTTGCTCCGGCTGACGCGCTGGACGCGCATCTGGTCAGCGGCGGCCTGCCAGGTGTGCTGCGCGCCTGGCCGCACGGTACCCCGGCGCTTGCCTTCATGGAACAGGAATGCCTCGATCCTGCTTCGGCGCTTTTCGGCGTGCCCGCGGCCGCGCTGCTTGGCGAATTCCCGCAACCGGACCAGTCGCGACGGGTACTCGAGGCGGTGGGGTCTGGAGAACGTACCCACGCGAATATCGCCGCGGCTGCCGGGGCGCGGAATAGCCCGCTCGCGTCGGGGACGCTCTCGCCTCTGCTGGCGCGGCTCACCGAAGACAAGCAGGTGCTGGCGATGGACGTGCCACTGTCCACTCAACCGGGCAGGCCAGCTCTCTACCGGGTCACGGACAGCAATCTGCGGCTGTACCTGGCGGTGTTGCGCGCGGCTCAGGCACTTGTTCAGCGCGACCGGTCAGATGACGCCTTCCGGATCATCCAACGCCGCTGGACAAGCTGGCGTGGTAAGTCGATCGAGCCACTCGTGCGGGAAGCTCTCGGACTCGCCGCTGCCTCAGATGCGCTGCCGTGGCCGCAGACCCAGGTTGTCGGCGGCTGGTGGAACCGCCAGTTCGACCCGGAGGTCGACCTCGTCGGGGCGGACCGCTCGCCGGTCGCCAGCCGGCTGTACTTCACCGGAACGATCAAGTGGCTGGCCAGCCCGTTCGACCAGCACGACCTCGCCGCCTATCACGCCGCGGCCGTACAGGTGCCTGGTTTCGTTCCCGGATCGACTGGCAGCGTCGCCGTCTGCCTGTCAGGCGTCAGTTCCGGCATCGGCCCTGCCGCTGTCGATCTCGTGTGGGGACCAGCCGAAATGGTCGCTGCCTGGCGGTAATCACGGCCTGATAGTGAACGCGGCGGTGTCATAGCCTCCAGGCAACGCAACGGTTGTTGATCTTGGAGGCGAAGGGTGGCGCGAAGGGCGCTGACGTTCGGTGACCGGGCTGATATCGCGACGGGGCTGAAGGCCGGGCACGGGGTTCGGCGGATCGCCAGG
>DATLSX010000041.1:0-25268 GCA_035533915.1 Streptosporangiaceae bacterium | reverse complement strand
GGCCGCAGGGAACGCCCGCAGCGCAAGCGTGTCGCGTCACCGCCACGCCGCGCGGGCAGGCCAGGCCAGAATCTCAAGCCCCTACGGCTTCGCGATCGCACCTTCCGGGGAATGTTGCATCAGATGCAATTCTGCTCATTTGGACGTTCGAGGCGAACGCGTGCCGCATCTGATGCGGGTGCAAGGACGCGATCCCGGCCCGCCTGGCCGCGGCGGCGACCAGGTCGTTGACCGCATCCAGCCGCATCGGCGCGCCGACCGGGGACCGGAACAGGTTCACGAACACGAAGTCAGCCGATGCCGCGGCCGGAACCGTCATGCGCTCGAGCTCGTAGGCGTCGAACGCCTGCACCGTCACGAAGTCCAGCGGGACCGCGCGCTGGCGGCGCGACTTGGCAGCCGCCCGGTTCGGGTTGTCGTCACGGCGGACGACATGCAGATGCGGGCGGGAGATCCCGCAGCCTAGACGAGTAATTCCTTATTGATCAGGGGGTGTGTCGCTGCGTGACGGAAGAGGTGAGGGTGTCCAGGATCGGCGTTGCTTACCCAATCGCCGAGCCTTGGAGACCCGCCGTGGACGCCGACCTGGACACCCTGCTTACGGCACTTTACGTGAAGATCGACGACACGCTGGTGAAGGACCGCAGGTCGGGTCATCCGTTCCGGCTGAGCCAGTCCGAGCTGGTCTGCCTGGCCGTTGCGCAGGCGATGCTGGGCTACCACAGTGAGGCCCGGTGGCTGCGGTTCTGCCGGAGCCACCTGCGGGCCATGTTCCCGTTCCTGCCCGGCCAGCCCGGCTATAACAAGCGGCTGCGCGCTGCGCTGCCGCTGGTCAAGCGGGTGATCCGGGACCTCGCGGCCGATAGTGACTTCTGGCTCGATGGCGTGTGGATCGCCGACTCCACGCCGGTCGAGTGCGGGCGCTCCCGCCCGGCCACCCGGCGCTCGGAGATGGCCGGGTGGGCGAACTACGGCTACTGCGCCTCCCATTCGCGCTGGTTCTGGGGGCTGCGGCTGTATCTGGTCTGCACTCCGGCCGGGATGCCCGTCCTGTGGGCGCTGGCCGACCCGAAGATCGGCGAGCGCGAGGTCCTGGCCGCGATGCTCGATGTCGAGCCGGGCCTGGCCGCCGCCCGGCCCGGCCTGATCCTGATCACCGACAAGGGCTTCGCGGGCCGCCAGACCGAAGCCGACCTGGCCGCCAGCGGCATCACGCTGCTGCGGCCCTCCCGCAAAGACGAGCAGGCCCGCCATGGCGAGCCGCTGCTCAAGGCCATCCGGCAATTGATCGAATCGGTCAACGACACCCTCAAGGGCCAGCTCGACCTTGAAGCCCACGGCGGCCGCACCTTCGAGGGCGTCGCCATCCGCGTCGCCCAGCGCATCCTGGCCATGACCGCCGCGATCTGGCACAACAATAAGACCGGCCAGCCCGTCACCCGGTCCCTGATCGCCTACGACCACTGAAGATCATTAGGAATTACTCGTCTAGGCGCCCGAGCACCAAGATGAAGCACTTCTGGTGTGCCAAGTGCGGCTTTCCGTTCGTCCCGCCGAGGTCCAGGGCCACCTGTGACGTTGATCGCGAGAATTGGTGCAGCAAGCGGGCGCAGACACCTGTCGCAGTTCGAAAGAGGCGCACAGAACTGCATCCCAACACCCCGTATCGGATGCACCCCGAGTGGAAGGACGAGCACCCGACCCTGCCGGGAGACAGCGCGGACGAATGGTGGACAAGCTGACTTTGAACCGTACGTGCGGTCATGCCGCCCCGGTGTGACTTTCATCACATTGGATGGCCTGCCAACCGAGACGTCTAGATCATCTAATTTCGCGAACACCGGTTGCTCGCAGTCTGCGTTTCCGCGGGTCGGCACAACGATTCGAGCATTCTAGTTACCACGGAGACGCTCTGCCGACTGAGCTAAGGGGGCACGGCGAGTGCTACCCGCACGACCTGCGCGCCAGAGAACCTCGCCGGAGAACCGCCGCTCTTGAGCGCGCTGCGCGAACGTACACGATCAGCGAGCGAACCGGTCAACCGACGGGGCGTTTCCCTGTGCTTCTGGAACGCATCAGGTACGCAACTCCCCGAACGCCGCCATCACCTGCGGCCACGCAGTCGAGAGCGGGTCGGTCACCTCGTACTGCCCCGCACCGGGCAGCAGCACCCGCTCGACCGCCGCGGCAGGACCGCCTCTCGTCAGCGCAGCCAACGCCAGCCGCCCGAGACCCTGCGAGACCCTGCGAGACCCTGGTCGTAGCGGGCTGTGAGATCGCTGAGGGCAACCAGCGCCGCAACGAATCACCAGGTCAGGCGGCCAGGATGGCCAGGTGAGCGCATCACCGGCCGCACAATCCCGGGCGACGCAGATCACTCATCAGTTGTCATTTCTGCACGGGCGGACAGGTCCTAGTGGTATTGCGCATAGGAATCGTCACGCTCCCGTGGATAGTATGAACAACTAGAGTGGCAGAGCTAGTACTAGCAGAGTCGACCACCGGAGTGCCGTAGTGCCGATCGGGATCATCCGCACTGGACAGACGGTCATTCTCGCTGGCGCGGGATTGTTCTTGCTGTCAGGATCGGCTTTCGCACCCGCGGTGGCGTCGTCAGGGACGCAGCTCAGTTCGCCGTGCTCGTCCGGGTCAGTTGCCGTCGTACAGGCCAGCATGATCACAGGCACGAGCACGAGCCCAACCGCGAGCCCGAGTTCGTCGCAGTCACCCAGTCCCTCCGGCAGCGTCAGTTCGTCCCAGAGCCCCTCCAGCAGTCCTAGCCCGTCGCAGCGCACGAGTCCGTCACAAAGCCCGACTTCCAGCCCTTCACTCAGCCAGAGCCCGAGCCCGTCAAAGAGCACGAGTCTGTCGCCGAGCCCTAGCCCTAAGCCGACGCCCACTCATTCGCCGAGCCCGACCGGGGTTATCTGCGTCAGCGCTCAGATTGTGCGGCGCGACTCGCGGCTCGCACCGGCGGGTACGGTGACCTACTCCATGTGGGTGTGGAGCACCGTTCGCGCGGACCTAGTCACCGCGACCGCGGCGAGCACCGGTCAGGCGCTCGTGCCGAAGTTCACCCTCTGCCCCGAAGCGCACAAGACGACCTGCGTGATCGGCTCAATGCCGGCTAATCAGGCCATCGAGCTACTGCTTACCGACCACATCCGCCGGACGGCGACCTGGGGCAGCCAGATCACGCTGACGGTCAACATCCAGGGCACCGGACTGTCGCCTGCCGAGGCCACGATCACTGCGGTGGTCAGCCAGCCTGGGCCGTCGCCGGCTCCAACCTCGCCGGCGCCGACCTTGTCCGCACCGAACTTGCCGCCACCGACCTTTCCCAGCATCCCTGGGACGACAGTGACGCCGACTGGCCTGTCCAGCCTGTTCCCGGTGGTCACACCGCAAGCTAGCCCGGTTGATCAGGCAGGTAGCGCGCGCAAGCTCGGCAGCATCAAGGCCACAGCGTCCGCTTTGCCGTTCGCGCCGCGGCTTATCGGCGGCCAGCTTGTCGGGCTAGCGGTCCTGGCAGCGGCCATCACGATGGCCATCGCGCGGCTCTCCTTCCGCACGCCGCAGCCGGCCACCCCCGCACCTCCGGCCGGCAGCGCAGGCGCAGACGGACCAGGCAGCGCAGACGGACCAGGCAACGCAGACGGACCAGGCAACGGCGACCAGCCGCAGTAGTCGCCGTTTGACAGTCGCTATTTGACGACGTGCTCGACCAACGGCCGCATCTGGATCATCTCCTGGGCCAGCCCGGAAGCGTTCAAGGTGGCAGAGACGATCACGCCGAAGGTGTCGTTGTCCGCCCACGCGCATTCGGCCGGGCCGCCATTGGACCCAGGGGCGCAGGCCGCCTGACCGCCGAGCGCGCCTGGACTGGTCGTGAACGAGCCGTGCAACGCAGTGGTGAACCCATCGATGAAACTGCCGCCTGAACCACCAGAGAGGTTCCCGCCGATGAAGACGATGATCTGCGGCCCGTGACTGGTACCCGGGCCGGTGGCCTGCTCGTAGACGGCGGCGACGACGTCCTTGACTTCACCGGCTGCGCCCGACTCGATCTTGTCCTTGAGTTGCTGCGCGGTCGTGCTCGCTAGCTGCGGCTGCTTGGCGTAGTCCCCCAGCGTGGCCGGAACCGAAACCGAGTGCGCCGCCTGTGGCGCGAACAACAGGTATCCCGCTCCGCCCAGCACGGCAACCAGTGCCGATCCACCCGCGATCAGCAGGCTCTTCGGCAACCGGCCGAACGCGCCGCCGAGATTTCCGCGTGGCCGTGCCGACTTGGGCCTGGCGGCGACTCGCTGAATGGCGGCGGCTCGCTGTTTCGCGGCGGCTCGCTGTTTGACGGCCGCCCGCTGTTTGACGGCGGCCCCAGCCTTCGCCGCCTTGACTTTGCCGCTGCGAGCCTTGCTGGTGCGAACCTTACCTGCCGAGCCCGCGGACTTGCCGGTCGGGCCGATCCGGGACTTTCCACGCGCCGCGCCTGGCCGGACCTTATCCGGCTCGCGAGACGCCGCTAGCTCCCTGGTCCGGTCCGGCTCGCGAATCTGATCTGGCTGGCGCACCCGGCCGACGAGCATCTCCCTGCTGTCGTACAGCTCCCTGCTGTCGTACGGATCTCCTCGCCGGATAGCCGGATCGGCAAGCAGCTCGTACCCAGGTGGAGACAACCTCCTCTGCGGCCCGGTATCACGACGGGGATCCGAGGGCGGCGGATAGAGCGGCCGTTTGTATTCGACCGAGTCGAGCCAGGGCTCGCCTCTGGCCGACGGTGCGCCCAGGCTCTCCTGGACCGGATACAGCGGCTGCGCGTACTGGTCCTGGCGGGCCAGCGGTCCCGAGGTTGTGCCGGGCCCGCGCCCGTCGCCGGGTCGCGCATCGTCTCGCTGCCGGGGCGCGGGCCGCCTGTCGTTATCGAACGCTGGCCGCTGCCTGGACGTCATTCCCACGTCAGGCCTAAACCCTGGCTCAGGAACCGGTGCCGACCGAGGGTCAATCCCGCCCATCGCGCCAGCTGCCCCAGGACCGCCAGCCGCCCCAGGCCAGGGGTTCGGTGCCTGGACCGTTCCAGGCACCGAACGCCCGGCATCTCCGCGCGGCTCAGGGACACTTTCCGGTCGCTCACGGCGCAACCGACCGAGCGGCCTGGACGGGGCTTGAGCAGGCGAAGCGGGAGCCCGGCCCTCTCCGAGGTAGCGGATCCAGTCGTAATCCTCGTCGCCGACGCCAAGGCCGTTGCCCGCACCGGCACCCGCACCTAGACCGCCTCCGCCGAGGCCGCCCGCCGGGCCCGATCCCCGGCTCTGGCCGCGATCGCCGGACCGGCGGTCCTTATTCCTCTTCGGTTCCCGGCCCGCCGTCGGTTCCCGGCCGAGTGCCGGCTCCCGGCCGGCCATCGGCTCCCGGCCGCGAGCATCAGCACCGTCGCCAGACCAAGCGCCCTCATCGGGCCAGCCGATCTCGGCCGAACCGCGTCCGGTCCGTCTGGCTTCCGATGCTGGCGGGCCGTAGTCGCCCTGCGGCCAACCTCTGCTCATGCGATGCGATTCCCCTGACGGTGGCGACTTCCCTAGCTGTGCCGAGATTCCTACATCATGCGCCAAGATCGGCACAGCCGCTACACGATCGCGCAGCCCCGGTTACCGTCCGCGCATCCCGCTGGCCGGAGGCTGATGCCGTGCCACCGTCTCCGGCCAGCGGTTCGCGCCCGCTAGCTGATCGTCTGCGAGTACCCAGCGCTGGTGCTGCCGGCGAACCCGCCGCCTGCGGTGTCCTGCACCCAGACCGGCTGGCCCGATCCGTGGCTGGTGTTCTGGAACGCGCCGATCCAGCTGATCGAGGTCGGGGTCAGCGCGGTGATGACATGCTCGTCGTCGGTCAGGGTCCCGGTACCCATCGCGACGATGTCACCGACATGCATTCCTGCCGTCGACGCCACGGAGCACGTGGTCGCCGATGTACCGCACGAACCCGCCATCGTGGTCGACGCAGGGGACGAGGAGATCCCCGTGTTGTCGGTCAGGTCCGGCGTGTACACCGCGGTGATGGTGTGGGTCCCCGACGACAGGCCGCTCGTCGTGAAGGTAGCCTGCCCGCTGGCGTCGAGCAAGATGTTCGGGCTGACAGCCACGCCGTTGTCCTTGAACTGGACCGTGCCGGTCGGCGCCCACGACCGCGCCGCCGCGGTCACTGTCGCGGTGAAGGTCACCGGCTGGCCCGCAGCCTGCGGGTTCGCGCTTGAGGTCACCGTCGTCGTGGTTGGCGCGCACATCGGCGCCAGCTTGTTCAGCTGCGCGATGGCGTTCGCCCAGGTGAACTGGCCAGCGTCGCTGAAGTAGTAGTAGGTGGCACCGTCCGGCATCATCGCGATCGTGATGCCGCCGAAGCCGGACATGAAGGGGATCCGCAGCGCGCAGCCGGGCACCTGGCTGGTGGTCGGGTACGCCCACAGGCCGTTGCTGTACCGGAAACCCCCCGCCGATTCGGTGCCGTCACCGTTCTGCAGCGAGTTCGCCGACACGGCCGCGACGCCGGTGTCCGACGAGAGCCGCTGCATCGCGGCCAGCATCAGGTTCCGGTCGACAAGCTGGGTCCCGCCGACCGCGCCGTCGTTCTGGAAGAAGGTCGCCAGCTTGGCCACGTCGTCGACCGTCCAGAACAGCCCGTACGCCCCGAACGGACGTCCGGTCGTGGGATTGCCCGCCTCCGCCGAGGCGTTGTCGGTCCGCTCGGTCGTCAGAGTGCCCGCGTTCAGGTGCATCGGGCTGTAGACATCATTGACCATCGTGTCGAACAGGTCCGCACCCGGCCCGGCCTGCGACTGGAGATAACCGGTCTGCGCCTGGGTCAGCAGGAACTGGTCGACCGTGTGGTACACCCAGGTGTAACCCTGCTCGCTGCCGTGGTGCGGATAGCCGAGCGCGTACAGCATCTTCCCGGTCGCGGCCGTCCCGTAGGGCTCGGCGGTCAGGAAACTCGAGGTGTTGCTGCCGTTCTCGTCGCTCTCGAACAGCTCAGAATGGTAGTTCCCGGTGGCCATGTTGGCGGCGTCCTGGAAGGTCACCGGCGCGGTGTCCCAGTTGCTGCTCGATGCCATTTCCGGCATGTAGTTCTTCAGCAGCAGGTTCGGCACGGACGAGCCGTACAGCTTCGTCAGCAGCGCCATGGACAGGCTGGCAAAGGACGACTTCGCCGTGGAGTACGACGGCAGCCGCATCTCGTAGCAGTAGGCATACGTGCCGTACCTGGTCTGGCAGCCGGTGTTCGGCGAAGTCCCGTCCGCCACGTAATTAACGCCGTTGTAGACCACGCCGTAGGCCGACATGGCCGACGGGGTGATGCCGGAACCGAAGACCGACAGGTTCAGGTTCGCGCTCGGGTAGTCAGTGGCAAGAGCGGACAATGGCTTGATCGGCATCTGGTTGCCGACCTCGGCCGCCTCGGCGTTCTCCAGTGCCAGGTCGTTCTGCACCGGCTGCGGCGTGTAGCCGGCGCTGAGCTGGCCCCACATCGTGAACTGGTGGAGCTCGCAGGTCTCGTGCGTGATCTGGTACCGCACGTTGGACACTGACGTGGCGTCGAACAGGTACATCATCACACCCTGATGGGTGCAGTTCTGGTTCCGGTCGACCAGGGTGAACGGGAAGGACGCCCGCGACCAGCCGTTGTCGGAGTTCTCGGTCCAGGCCCGGCCCGGTCCGACGATGTAGTTGTAGTAGGTGTCCCCGGTGACGACCTCGCCCTGGACGGCCGGGATCAGGTAACTGCCGTTCTGCACGAAATTGATCGACACGGCGGGCAGATGCTGCCCGCAGCTCTTGCAACCGGAAACATTGGTGAACCCGCCCGATGTCGCGGTGTTCAGCAGCGTCAAGTTGCCCTCGAACGTGTAGTCCGGCATGGCCGCGTTCGCGGGCAAGGCGAACGCGCCGTCGCTGACAGGTGCGCTCGGCGACTGCGTCGTCGTGAGATCGTTATACGTGACCAGCGTCCTGCTGACGTCTCCGGTACCGGTCAGCGGATCACCAGGCACAGGGTTGGCGCCGCTCGCGAAGGCACGCTGAAGCTGAACTCCCTGGCTCATGACAAAAGCGCAGGAGAGGAGCAGCAGCGCCGCCGATATTCGGACAATACGGTGTTTCAATCTTCCCACCTCCAAAAATGGCTTGGCGTGATCAGGTCGTATCACTGACCGGACGGTTGGTCAATATCTCTGGCTGGTCTTGGCCAGCACCTCGGCTATAGTCGGGCCATGGTCAACCGAACTGCGGCAGGCAAGACCGACGCCAGGGAAGCGCGCGGTGCTGAGACGCAGCGGCGGATCATCGAGAGCGTCTGGTCGGTGATGGCGGAGAAGGGTCTGCCGGCACTGACCGTCCGTCTGGTAGCCCAACAGGCCGGCATCTCGCATGCGATGGTGCATTACCACTTCACGACCAAGGACGACCTGATCCTCGCCGTCGTCGAGCATGCCAGGCACTACTGGATCGACCCGATGGAGCAGATCGTCCGGAGTTCCGGCACGCCTGCCGAGAAACTCGAAGCCGTGATCGTCTGGATGGCCGAGCCCGCGACCAGGGAAGTCATGCGAGTTCACCGGCAGTTGCTCTCGCAGAGCGAGTGGAACGAGCGGCTGCGCCGTGCCATGGCTGCCGAATACGCCCGCTGGCGGGCCACTTACATCGAACTGTTCCGCGAACTCAAGGACGTCGGCTCGCTGGACAAGGACGCCGACCCGGATCTCGTCGGAGCCGGGTTCGCTACGCTCGCCGACCACTTGGTAGGCAAGCGTGCGCTGGACCCGACCCTCGACACCGAGGCCATCATGCGCGAGATGCTCCGGCCGTTCCTGCGCTAGCCCGGCCCGCTAGCCCGGCCCCGCCACCAGCCCGGCCGCCTACCAGCCCGGCCGCCGCACCGGCACCCCCCCACCAGCCCGGCCTGCCACCTTGCCACAGCCGCGGCCGCTGCCACAGCCGCTGCCGCGGCACCGCCCGGTCGGCACATCGCTCTATTGACCAACCGTCCGGTTAACTGGTAGAAGAATGTCTCGTCTCACACGAGCATGAGGAGGCGGCCCTTGAGCGCCCATCTACCCGCCCGGGTTCTGTCCATGGCAAGCATTCTGGCCGCCGTCGCGCTGGGCTCCTCGGCCTGCGCGGGCAGCACCGCCGCATCCGGCCAGACGCCCCAGATCTTCACTGTCGCTACCACGGCAGCGGTGACCACCTGGGATCCCGTCGCGTCGTTCTCTACCGAGGCCCTGTACATGGCCAACATGTACGAGGGCCTGCTGCGCGCCAACCCGCCAGGGTCGGCGCAGCCGTTCAGCCCAGTGCTCGCGACCAGCTGGTCAACGTCGAGCGACGGCCTGACGTGGACGTTCAACCTCCGGCACGGCGTCAAGTTCTCCGATGGCGAGCCGTTCAACGCGACGGCCGCGGTGCTGTCGATCGAGGCCGCCGCGAAGCGGGCCGGAGCCGCCTTCATCTGGGCGCCGGTCAAGAGCGTGGTGGCGACCAGCCCTTACACCTTGCAGATCAACCTGAAGTACGCGGCTCCCGTCGACCTGATCGCCTCGTCGACCTACGGTGCCTGGATGGTCGCACCGAAGGCGCTGTCGGCCTCGGCCAAGAACGCCAAGTACTTCGAGAGCGGGATCTCAGCGGGCACCGGCCCTTACCAGCTGACGTCCTACACGCCGGGCACCGAAGTAGTGCTCTCCAAAGTCCCTGGCTACTGGGGTGGCTGGAGCGGTTCGCACCCGAGCAAGATCGTCTTCAAGATCACGCCCGAGGCCGTGCAGGAGCAGGAGATGCTCCAGGGCGGACAGGTCGACCTGGCCCTGACCCTTCCCGAGACCAGCTACGCGACCTTCAAGGCCAACCCTGGCTACCAGGTCGTCGCCGACCCGAGCTGGTTCAACTACATCGCCTTCTTCAACGTGCTGCGGCCGCCGCTGAACAACGTGCTGGTCCGCCAGGCGCTCTCGTACGCGATGCCCTACCAGGAGATGATCAAGGTGGGCGCCTACGGTTACGCCACCCAGTCACGCGGCGCCGCGCCGAAGGGCGTCTACCCCTACTCCGACACCGTGCCGCAATACGGCTATGACCTGGTGAAGGCCAGGCAACTGCTCACCAAGGCCGGCCACCCTGGCGGCCACTTCACGCTGAACCTCACCTACGCGGCGGAGAACGAGCTCGAGTCGCGCATCGCCCCGGTCATCAAGGACTCGTTCGCCAAGATCGGCGTCACCGTCAACATCAAGGCGATCCTGTTCAACCAGCAGTGGGCGCAGGCCAAGTCGAACCCGAAGAGCGCGCAGGACATCTTCTTGCTGCTGTACTGGCCCACCTACGCCGACGCGGGCAACGACAACCTGCACTCTATGTTCCACAGCGCGACCCCGCCGTTCTTCAACCTGAGCTACTGGTCCGACAAGACCTACGACAGCCTGATCGACACCGCGGAGACCTACGAGGTCACCAACCCGGCGAAGGCGCAGGCGCTGTACAACCAGGCCCAGGACCGGCTGGTCAGCCAGGCTCCTGGCGCGTTCTTGATGGACGCGCAGGCCGTCTACGTGGTGCCCAAGACCGTCAAGGGCTTCTCTTACAACGAGAACTACCCGTTCTCTCTCTTCTTCTACAACATGTCCAAGTCCTGACCCGCTGGTTCGTTCGGCTGGTCCCGCCAGCCGGGACCAGCCGAACGAACCAGCCCACCCCAGCCCAGCCGAGGCTCATCGATGACCCATCGGTGTCGCTATAGCAGCATCGATGGCCCATCGGTGCGGTTGGAGCCTGGCGGCGGCGGGAGGCGGAAGGGAGGAGACGGGGCGGTAGGAGCCCGGGGCGGTGGGCGAGAAGGCGTCGTCGGGACGGCAGAGACGAGGTGATCGATGCGCAAGGCTGAGTTCCTGATCAGCCGGACAGGCAGCGCCCTGGTGGTGCTGCTCGGAGTGTCCGTGGTCACCTTCGTCCTGGCCAGGGTCATCCCGACCAATCTGGCCGCCGAGTACGTCGGGTATCACGCCAGGCCAGCTCAGATCGCCAGGGCCGCGCACCAGCTCGGCCTGGACAGGTCACTGCCCGTGCAGTACCTGCACTACATGAACGAGATCTTGCACGGCAATCTCGGCATCTCGGTGAGCACCAAGCGGCCGGTACTCGCCGACATCGCCCAGCGCCTGCCGAACACGCTGGAACTGCTCGTGCTCGGCATGATCATCGCAGTCCTGGCCGGCATCGTGCTCGGCGCGCTCAGCGCGCGCTGGCGGGGCAGGGCGGTCGACGGGCCGCTGCGCTCGGTGTCCATTCTCGGCGTCTCGTTTCCCGCGTTCTGGCTCGGCCTGATGCTCCAGATCGTTTTCTTCCGCATGCTGGACTGGCTGCCGCTGGCCGGCCAGAGCACGACAGACCTTTCGTTCACCAACCCGATCCATCCGGTGACCCATTTCCAGATCATCGACGCGGCTCTCACCGGGAACTGGATCGCCTTCCGTGACGTCGCAGCGCACCTGGTCTTGCCCGCGGTCACCCTGGCGGCGTTTCCCGCCGGGCTCATCGCCAGGATGATCAGGGCGTCGATGCTGGAGGTGCTGGAACACGACTACATCAGGACGGCGCGCGCCTATGGCCTGCCCGACCGGCTGATCACCTTCGGTTACGCGCTCAAGAACGCGATCGGACCGACCCTGGCGGTGATCGGGCTGAGCTTCGCGTACGCGCTCACCGGGAGCTTCTTCGTCGAGGTCATCTACGACTGGCCGGGCCTGGGCCAGTACACGGTCAACGCCCTGCTGGCGCTCGACTACCCGGCGATCATGGGGGTCACGCTGCTCGGCGCGGTCAGCTACATCGTGATCAACCTCGCGGTGGACGTCGCGCAGGCCTGGCTCGACCCGCGGGTGTCGCTGGCATGAGCGCGCTGCCTGCCGCCGTCGCGGCACCAGATTCCGTCGAAGTGCTGCCGCCCCTCGCCGGGCGGCGGCGGATCGCCGCGGTGCTCCGCAAGGACCCGGCCGCGCTGGCCGGACTCACGGTGATCGCGCTGTTCCTGCTGGTGGCGATCGCCGGCCCGTGGATCGCGCCGTACCCCGCGCAGGGCGCGGGAGTCGTGGACCCGAACACGCTGACCCTGCCGCCGTCGGCCGCGCACCCGTTCGGCACCGACGACCTCGGCCGTGACCTGCTCAGCAGGGTGACCATCGGCGCTCGGCCGACGGTGCTCGTCCCGTTCGCCGTGGTCATCCTCGCCGTCTCGATCGGGGCGCCGCTCGGCGCCGTCGCCGGCTACCTGGGCGGCTGGGCCGACCGGATCATCATGCGGCTGACCGACCTGTTCCTCGCGTTTCCCTCGCTGCTGCTCGCCATGGCCATCGCGGCCGCCCTCGGGCCCAGCCTGACCCACGCGGCGATCGCGCTGGTCGTGTCCTGGTGGCCCTGGTACACGCGGCTGGTCCGGGGAGTGGCGTCCAGCCTGCGCCAGCGTGACTTCGTGGAGGCAGCGAGGTCGATCGGCGTCACCAACCGGACGATCATCAGGCGGCACATCTTGCCGAACACGATCACGCCGATCCTGGTGCAGGCCAGCGTCGACCTGGGCATTGTCGTCCTGGCCATGGGCGGCCTGGCCTTTCTCGGCCTGGGCACCCAGCCGCCCGGTGCCGACTGGGGCCTCATGATCAGCGAGGGCCGGGCGTCCGTGCTGTCTTTCTGGTGGATCTCGGCCGTTCCTGGCCTGGCGATGCTGCTGCTCGTCATGTCGTTCAACCTGGTGGGTGACGCTTTGCGGGACGTCTTCGACCCGAGGCAGTACCGGTGAGCGGCGCGGTGCACGGAGCCGCACCCGGACCGGAGCCGGCGAGTGCCGCGGCTGCCCGGCCCGTCGCAGCGGCGGACCAGGGCAGCTCCGGCGAGCCGCTGCTGACGATCGACGACCTCCGGGTGGACTTCCGCTCAGGCGGCCGGACGCTCCGCGCGGTCGACGGCATCAGCTTGGAAGTCCGGCCAGGCGAGATCCTCGGGATCGTCGGCGAAAGCGGCTGCGGGAAGACCGTCACCGGTCTGTCGGTGCTGCGCCTGCTGCCCAGGACCGCCCGCGCGTCCGGCCGCATCGCCTGGCGCGGCCAGGACCTGCTCACGCTCTCCGAGCGCGAACTGCGTGCCATCCGCGGCCGCCGGATCTCGATGATCTTCCAGGACCCGTCGTCCTCGCTCAACCCCGTGTTCACCGTCCGCTCGCAACTGCGGCGGGTGATCACCGAGCACCTCGGCCTGTCCCGCCGCGAGGCGGCGGCCAAGGCGGCGCAGACGCTGACCGCGGTGGGACTCGGCGACGTGGACCGGATACTCGCCGCCTATCCGCATCAGCTCTCCGGTGGCCAGAAGCAGCGAGTCATGATCGCCATGGCGCTGAGCTGCGAGCCGGACCTGCTGATCGCCGACGAGCCGACCACCGCGCTCGATGTGACAATCCAGGCGCAGATCCTGACCCTGCTCCGTGACCTGCAGCACCGGCTGGACATCGCGGTCGTCCTGATCACCCACGACCTGGGCGTGGTGGCCCAGGTCTGCGACCGGGTCGCGGTGCTGTACGCGGGGCGCGTGGTCGAGACCGGGCCGACCAGGGTATTCGCTGCCCCGGACCACCCCTACACCCGCGGCCTGCGCGCGGCCCTGCCGGAGCCGGGCGTCCGGCGCGGCGAACTCACCCCGATCGCCGGGACTGTGCCTGCCGACCCCGGTGCCGTCACCGGCTGTGCCTTCGCGCCGCGCTGCCCGGACGCGTTCGACCGGTGCCTGGTCAGCGCACCCGCCCTGACTGCGCTCCCGGACGAGCACGGCGCCGACCACCGCAGCGCGTGTCATCTCGCGCAGACCGGAGTCGCCAGGTGAGCGGGCCAGCCGGGGGGCCAGCCGGGGCACCGCTCCTGCAGGTGCGGAACCTGGTCAAGCACTTCAGGCTGCCCGGCGGCTGGCTCAGCGGCGGCGCTCAGGTGGTGCACGCCGTGGACGACGTGTCGCTGGACGTGCGGGCCGGCGAGGTGCTGGGAATCGTCGGGGAATCGGGGTCAGGAAAGACAACGCTCGGCAGGCTGCTGCTGCGGCTCGTCGAGCCCACTTCGGGCACCGTGACCTTCGACGGGCTGCCGCTGTCCGCACTTGGCGCGCGCGACCTGCGCCGGATCAGACCGAGGCTGCAGGTGGTGTTCCAGAATCCGTTCGCCTCGCTGAGCCCGCGGCTGACGGTCCGGCAAGTGCTCGCCGAGCCCCTGCTCGCGCACCGGGTGGTCGACCGCAAGCTCGTCACCGGCCAGGTGGTCGATTTGCTCGAGCGGGTCGGGCTCGGGCCGCAGCACCTGACCAGGTATCCGCACGAACTGTCCGGTGGCCAGGCCCAGCGGGTGGCGATCGCCAGGGCGCTCGCGCTCTCGCCCAAGCTGGTGGTACTCGACGAACCGACGTCCGCGCTCGACGTGTCCGTCCAGGCGCAGATCCTCGGCGTGCTGGAAGACCTGCGCAAGCGCGAGGGCCTGACCTACGTCTTCATCTCGCACGACCTGTCGGTCGTGCATCACGTCAGCGACCGGATCGGCGTCATGTACCTCGGCAAGCTGGTCGAGCTTGGCCCGGCCGGCCAGGTCTTCAGCGAGCCGCTGCACCCCTACACCAAGGCGCTGCTCGGCGCCTTGCCCAGGCCGGACTTCGCGCATCCGCAGGGGCTGACGGTGCTCGAGGGCACAGTGCCGAGTCCGACGAGACCACCGCCAGGATGCCGCTTCCACACCAGGTGCCCGGTCGCCCAGGAGATCTGCCGGGTACGCGAACCAGCCCTGCGGGACCACGGTCCGGCCCGGCTGGCCGCGTGTCACCTGATTTCACCTCAAGTCCCGGGCAGCGGGCCCGGGCCGGTGCCGCAGCCGCGACCGGATTCGGCCAGACCCAGAGAGAAGGCATGACGTAAATGTCGCGACCATTCGGTATCGCCGGTATACAGATGGCGGTCGTCCCCTGGGACGCCGAGGCCACGGCGATCAAGATGGACGGCGCCGTGCGGTATCTCGCGCGCAGCTTTCCCTGGCTGGACCTGGTACTCGGGCACGAACTCGCGCTCTCCGGACTCGTCCAGTTCTCCGACCGGCCGGGACCGGCCACGCTGCGGCAACTCGCCACGACTATCCCCGGGCCGGTCACCGACCGGCTCTGCGAGACCGCTGCCGCGGTGGGCAAGTGGCTAGTGCCCGGGTCGATGTACGAGACCGACGGGGACCAGATCTTCAATACCGCGGTCGTGATCTCGCCGCAGGGCGAGATCGTCGCCAGGTACCGGAAGATGTTTCCCTGGCTTCCCTACGAGACTGGCGTGTCCGCGGGAGATGAGTTCTGCGTGTTCGACATCGCCGGGGCTGGCCGGTTCGGCCTGGCGATCTGTTACGACATGTGGTTCCCTGAGGTCCCCAGGACGCTCGCCTGGATGGGTGCGGATGTCATCTTGAGCCCGAGCATGACACCGACGTCTGACCGCGAGATCGAACTGACTCTGGCGCGGGCCAACGCCATCTTCAACCAGTGTTTCGTGGTCGGGGTCAACGGCGTCGGCACCTGGGGCGGCGGGCGGTCACTGATCGTCGACCCGAACGGCCGGGTACTCCAGCAGGCCGGCGAGCGGCAGATGCTGATGACCGAGGTCATCGACCTGGCCCACGTGCGCCTCACCCGCGAGTACGGCACCCTCGGGCTCAACCAGGTGTGGAAGCAGTTCCGCGGTCGCGCCGCCGGATTCCCTGTCTACGGCAACGCGGCGGACGACGGCCCGGTGTTCGCCAGCCTCGGACCGGTGGCGTTCCAGGACAGCCTTCATCGGACAACGAGCGACTCGTAGCTGGTATCACCGCAGATACTCATTAGCTATACCAAAGGAGCTTGCGGATCGACCGACATGGATGGACGATCACCATAGCGTGAACTATTAAGGAGCAGACCATGCCCGAAAGCATCAGTGCTCCGGTTATCGGGCCCTCTACGATTCTTCCGCGCGGTTACCTTTGGCTGGCGCCGCTCTGGTACACCATCGCGACAGCGGGACTGGCGCTGACCCGGTGGCTGCCGGTGTGGTTCCGGCTGGACGCGGCGGCCGGGCTGATCCTGGCGATGGTGACGTTCCTGGTGGTGATCGCCTCCGTCAGCGTCCACGGGTTCGCCGCGGACGAAAGCGGCGTCCGGCTCGGCCTGCCGTCACAGTCCCGCAGGCGCGGCCGACGGCGCCGCGAGATCAAGAACCTGCCGTGGCAGCAGATAGAAAGAGTACGCATCGCACCGAGCAGGGACGGCGCCCGGCTGCAATTCTTGCTGCGCGAGAATGCCACCTACGCGGTCCGGGGTTTCGATCACGGTTTCTACTGGCGGGCGGCCCGGTGGCTGCTGCTGCTGATCCCGGCCTGGTACCTGCTCCGGCCGACCGGGCTGACCAGCCCGCGCGCGAAGCCCTCCAGGTACGAAATCCGGGTACGCGGCGTCCGGCCGGACGAGTTGCGGCACGCGATCCGGGCGCTGGCACCAGCGGATGTTGCGGTTGCGGTACTTGTCCGCAGGGGCTGATCCGTATCATCGGCCACAGCCTGGCCGCTTGGTCCAGCCTTGCGGCACGGCGTACTCGCATGACTTACTGACCTGGCTTAGGTGCGTGGCCTGACTGGCACGGCTTACTGGAGAGGTGCGGACCGATGGCACATGAGGTGACGGGCGTGATCGCCGCAGGCAAGGGCGCCCCGGTGGAACTGGCCACCATTGTGGTGCCCGACCCGGGGCCTGGTGAGGCACTTGTCGATGTCCAGGCGTGCGGCGTTTGCCATACCGATCTGCATTACCGGGAAGGCGGCATCGGCGCGGACTTCCCCTACCTGCTCGGCCACGAGGCGGCCGGGTTGGTCGCCAGCGTGGGCGAGGGCGTGACCGGCCTGGCCGCTGGCGATTTCGTGATACTCAACTGGCGCGCCGTCTGCGGCCAGTGCCGGGCGTGCCGGCGCGGAAGGCCCTGGTACTGCTTCGCCACGCACAACGCCACTCAGCAGCTGACGCTCACCGACGGGACCGTGCTCTCCCCCGCGCTCGGGATCGGCGCCTTCGCCGCGAAGACGCTCGTCGCCGCGGGTCAGTGCACCAAGGTCAGCCCGCAAGTCAAGCCCGAGGTAGCCGGCTTGCTCGGCTGCGGCGTCATGGCCGGGCTCGGTGCGGCGCTGAACACCGGGCAGGTAGGCCGCGGTGACTCCGTCGCGGTGATCGGTTGCGGTGGCGTGGGTTGCGCGGCCGTGCTCGGCGCCGCGCTGGCCGGGGCGCGGAAGATCATCGCGGTGGACATCGACGACAGGAAGCTCGCGTGGGCGGCCGAAGTCGGCGCCACCGACGTGATCAACTCGCGGCAGACCGATCCGGTGGAGCAGATCAGGGCACTGACCGAGGGCAACGGCGCCGACGTGGTCATCGAGGCGGTCGGGCGGCCGGAAACCTATCAGCAGGCCTTCTACGCCAGGGACCTGGCCGGCACCGTGGTGCTCGTCGGCGTGCCCACTCCCGACATGCGGCTGGACCTGCCGCTGCTCGACGTGTTCGGCCGGGGTGGCACGCTCAAATCCTCCTGGTACGGCGACTGCCTGCCCAACCGCGACTTCCCCATGCTCACCGACCTGCACCTGGACGGCCGACTGCCGCTGGAGAAGTTCGTCTCGGAGACCATCGCGCTGGACGGGGTCGAAGCGGCATTCGCCAAGATGCACCGGGGCGAGGTGCTGCGCAGCGTTGTCACCTTCTGACGACGCGCGTCCGGTGGCCAGGATCGCGATGTGGTCGGGACCGCGGACCCTGTCGACGGCGCTGATGCGCTCGTTCGAGAACCGGCCGGACACCGTGGTGATCGACGAGCCGCTCTACGGCTATTACCTGGCCGCGACCGGCATCATGCATCCGGGGCGGGACGAGATACTTGCCTCGATGCCGGTCCAGTGGCCGCAGGTCGTCGGGCGACTCGTCGCCGGAGAACTCCCGCGCGGCAAGACCGTCTTCTACCAGAAGCACATGACGCACCACCTGCTGCCCGAGATCGACAGGAGCCGGCTCTCCGGCCTGCGGCACGCGTTCTTGATCCGTGATCCGAGGCGGCTGCTGGCTTCTTATGCCAAGGTCAGGGACACTCCGACGCTAGCCGACCTCGGCCTGGCGCAGCAGGTCGAAGTCTTCCGCAGGTTCGGCGGACCGGTCGTCGATGCCGCTGACCTGGCCTCCCACCCCGAGCCGACGCTGAAGGCACTGTGCGCCGCGCTGGGAATCCCGTTCGACGCGGCGATGCTCTCCTGGCCCGCCGGACCGCGCCGCACCGACGGAGTGTGGGCCAGGTACTGGTACGCCAGCGTCTGGGCATCAACCGGATTCAAGTCGGCCCGGCCCGCCACCCCCGACCCCGCAGCCGGCCCCGCCGATGGCCCCGCCGATGACGACAGCCCGCACCCTGCTACCCAGCGCCACGACAGCCCGCACCCGGCTACGGACTCGCCGGTCACCCTCCCAGCCGAGCTTGAGCCCCTCGCGGCGCGATGTCAGCCGTTCTACGACGAACTCGCTGCCCACCGACTGTCCCAATCGTGCTAACCCCGCGATCGTAACGATTTATCCGCACCCCGCCTGCCCCGAGCCAGGAACCTCATGATCGTGGTGAGTTGACCGCGCTATTCGACGGAAACTCACCACGATCGCTGAGTGGCTGCGGGAAGCGGGACTCGTCCCCATGATCGTGGTGAGTTGACGGCGCTATTCACCGGAAACTCACCACGATCACTGATCGATGGAAGGAACCGAAGTCTGGCCAAGCCGTGGGCCAGCTATCCACAGGAAGTTCTCGAACCGCAGCGAGCACGCCCAGCCATCCACAAGAGGTTCGCACGGCCTGTCGCCGCCGCAGCCGACCAGCCAGGCTTGAAGTATGCGACTCGATCTGCCAGCCGAATTCTCGTTTCTGACGGAAAGGCAGTGCGGGATCATCTCACGCCGACAGGCGCTCCAATGCGGGCTCACGCCCGATGCCATTGACTGGCTAGTACGTACCACACGCTGGCAGCCCATGCGGCGCGGCATCTACTGCGTCCATACCGGTGAACCGTCCAGAGAGGCGACGCTCTGGGCGGCCGTTCAGCGGGCAGGGACCGGCGCGGTACTCAGCCATCAGACCGCCGCAGAGTTGTTCAAGATCTCTGACCAGCAGAGTTCGCTCATTCATCTCACCGTCCCGGTGAACCGGCACGTCAGCAAGATGTCCGGTGTCGTGCTGCACCGGTCGAGCCGGGTGGAGCGGACTCGTCATCCGAGCCTGCTGCCGCCTCGGACCAAGGTCGAAGAGACAGTGCTCGACTTGGTCCACCAGGCGCGGACCTTCGATACGGCGTTCAATGCTGCCTGTGCTAGCTGCCAGCGCAGGCTGACGACCGCCGACCGGTTGGTCGACGCCATGGGCACGCGTAAGAAACTGCGCTGGCGGGCCGAGTTGACGTCCGCGCTCTCGGAGATCGGGACCGGCACCCACTCGATACTCGAATACCGATACGTCCGTCTGGTGGAACAGCCACACGGACTACCACGAGCCACACGCCAGGCCAAGATTATCCGATCTGGCAAGACCTGGTTCCTCGACAACCTCTACGAGGAGCCTGGGCTGTGCGTGGAGCTAGACGGGAAAGAGGCCCATCCTGACGACCATCGCTGGCACGATATCCGCCGTGCGAACGCGATCCTCGAGGCTGGCCTGACCATTCTGAGGTACGGCTGGAGTGACGTCGATCGCCGACCCTGCCAGACCGCGGCCCAGATAGGAGCAGTGCTAGCGAATCTGGGTTGGCCGGGCACGCTGCGAGCATGCGGCCATTCCTGTCAGCTCCGCACCCACGACCTCCGCACCCGCGACCTCCGCACCCGCGACCTCCGCACCCGCGACCTGTCATGATCGTGGTGAGTTGACCGCGCTATCCGACGGAAACTCACCATGATCATGGCGCCCCGGCACCAGCCCACCCGGCACCAGCCCGCCCAGCACCAGCTGACCTAGCATTGGCGCTGGAGAGGAGCCTGGCATGCTTCAGGTTTTCGACGAGCGAAACCGTGACATAATCGTCAACGTCGGCGGCCGCCTTACCCACCGGGACCAGGCCGCGGTCAGCCCGTTCGACTCAGCTGTCCAGGGCGGCGACGCGGTCTGGGAAGGGTTGCGGCTGCATCGGGGCCGGATCTTCCGGCTCACCGAGCACCTGTCCAGGCTGCGCCGGTCCGCGCAAGCGCTCGCGTTCGACTCGATACCGTCCGATGCGCAGATCACGAGCGAGATCCGGCGCACGCTCGCAGCCAACCAGATGACCGACGGCGTGCATATCAGGCTGACCCTCACCAGGGGCGTGAAGATCACGAGCGGCATGGACCCGCGGCTCAACCAGGCCGGGCCGACGCTCATCGTGCTGCCGGAGTACAAACCGCCGGTGTATGCGGCGACCGGCATCACGCTGGTCACCTCCAGCATCCGGCGGCCGCCGCCGGACTGCCTCGACCCCAAGATCCACCACGCCAACCTGCTGCCCTCCATCCTCGCCAAGATCGAGGCCAACGTCGCCGGCGCCGACGACGCGATCATGCTCGACCAGCGCGGATTCGTGGCGGAGACCAACGCGACGAACGTGTTCTGCGTGAGCGGCGGAGTGCTCGGAACCCCGACGTCAGCCGCCTGCCCGGAAGGAATCACCCGAGCGGTCGTCCTTGAGCTGGCCGCGGCCGCGGGAATCGAGTGCGTGGCCGGTGATTACTCGCTCACCGCTCTCTACACAGCCGACGAGGTCTTCGTCACCGGGACGATGGGGGGCATCGCTCCGGTGACCGCCATCGACGGCCGCCCCATCGGCGACGGCAAGCCAGGTCCGGTGACGGCCCGGCTGACCAGCCTGCTCGCCGAGCTGACGGCAGCCACCGGAACCCCAGTCACTGACCCGACCAGCCACTGACCCGACCAGTCACTGACCCGACCTGACTCGGCGCGGCCTCCCAGGCGCGCTAGCGCGGCAGCGTGGCCCGCAGCGCGATGACCCGTTCGGCGGCGGCCTTGAACGACCTGGCGTTGAGAGCACCGTGCTGGTAGGCATAGGCCAGCGCCCGCATAGCGTCATAGCCTTCGTGGTAGTCGCGTACGCCGCAAAGCAGCAGGTCCATTCCCGCACCTGCCGCGAGCGTGGCACGGTGGCCGATCGATCCGAACGGCCGCAGCGCGCCGGCTTCGAGCGCATCAGTGATCGTCACTCCGGCAAAACCAAGCCGCTGCCGCAACTCGCCCTGCACGATCCGGGCCGACAGGCCGGCCGGCCGGCTTCGGTCCAGGGCCGGGTATATCGCCCACGAGAGCATGACCAGCTTGGTCCTGCCCGCCACCGCCGACTTGTACGGCAACTCGTCGACGGACCTGATCGATGACAACGGCAGGCGCAGCGTAACCGGGCGCAGGTCGGTGTTCTGCGAAGTGGCCGCGGCACCGAGACCAGGGAAGTGCTTGACGGTCGCCGCCACGCCGCGCCGCTGTTCCGCGGCAGCGTAGAGCGAGCCCAGCTTGGCCACCTTGACCGCACTGTTGCTGAACGACCGCCCGTACTGGTCGATGAAATTACCTGGCTTGCGGTACACGTCGAGCACCGGCGCGAGGTTCACGTTCAGGCCGACGCCGCGCAAGTTGGCACCCGCGCCGTTGCCCGCGTCAGTGGCCGCGGCCCATGGATGGGTAGCCAGCCCGACCTGCTTGGCTGACAGCCGCGGCGCCCCTGGCAGCCGACGGACGATACCGCCTTCCTGGTCGGTCATCAGCAGCAACGGCAAGTGGACCGGGTTGCTGCGGCTCGCGTCCGCCAGGTTCAGCTCGCGCACGACCGCGCGCAGGTGCGCGGTCGTGCCTACGTTCTCGGTGAAGAAGATGACGCCAGCCGCCTGGCCGTGGCTGATCAGCCACAGCAGCTGACGCGGCGGCGTCAGCCCGGGGTAGCTATAGATTACGCGCTGGCCGGCGAGTTGCAGCGGGGTCAGCTTCGGCAGCACCGCCTCGGCAGCGGCGATGCCAGCGGCGCTAGGCGAGACAGCGCCAGGGCGCAGTCCGATCGCGGCCGACACGGACGTGACCTGGCTCGGCGACGTGCTGGGCTTGGGGCTCGACTCCTGCGTCGGACGCGATCCCGACTCCGCGGTCGTCGTCGCCGCAACCCGGTGCGGCGACGTCATCCACCGCCGCGCCGCCGCGCTCGAGGCGAAGGTCAGGACGGCGGCGACCGCGAGCAGGATGCCGGTGGCCAGGATGATCAGCTTGGTACGACGCACGGGGCACATGCCTCTCCGGGAGCCGACTGCTGGCTTCCATGCCCGCCATGCTACGAAGAGATAACACCGCTCGCACGATGAGCGGTTCCTTTGCCCGGGGCCGGGGACGCTCGCCAGGCCGATTTTCCGTAACAGACCGGGGTTTGGGCACCCAGGCCGTGACGCGGGTCACAGATGCTGCCAATATGCCGATGGCCTGACGCGGTGGCGTACCGAAGATAGGCTTCCCGCGCCAATCAAGGCACTGCGGCTAGGGATCACCGCGGCATATCAGTCACCGAGCAAACCAATTGCCTGGAGGAATTCATGGTGCAGCGCGACACGCCGTGGCCAGCCGGTACCCCCTGCTGGGTTGACCTCGGTGCCGACGACGTGGCGCGGGCTACCGCGTTCTACGCGACCTTGTTCGGCTGGGAGACGCAGGCAGGACCGCCCGAGTCTGGCGGTTACGTGATGTGTCAGGTGCACGGCAGGCCAGTGGCCGGAATCGGCCCCAAGATGGGGCCGCCCGAGGCCCCGACGGCCTGGACTACGTATATCGCGACCGACGACGCCGATCTGGCCGCGAGCAAGATAAGCGCAGCGGGCGGGCACCTGGTCGCCGAGCCGTTCGAGGTGATGGACGTCGGCAGGATGTGCGTCGCGGCCGACCCGGGCGGCGCTATCTTCGGCATCTGGCAGGCCCGCGCGCACAGCGGCTTCCAGCTGGCTAACGAACCTGGCACCGTCTGCTGGAACGAGAACATGAGCCGCGATTTCGCCGCGAACGAGAACTTCTACCGAGCCATCTTCGGCTACAGCTACAACAACCTGAGTGCCGGCGACTTCCGTTATGCCACTTTCAAGACGACAGGAAATCCGCTCGGCGGCATCGGGGACCTCGGCACCCTGGCCCCGGCGGACACGCCCGCGCACTGGCGGACCTACTTCGGGGTCAATGACACCGACGAAGCGGTGGAGATCGTGACCAAGCTGGGCGGCAACGTACTCGCCCCGGCCTGGGACAGTCCGTACGGGCGGATGGCGATCGTCAGCGACGACCAAGGCGCCGTGTTCGCGCTGATGTCGATCGCGGCAGCCGGCGGCGAATAATCCCGGGACCGGCCAGTCGCGGGACCGGCCAGCCGCCTAGCCCGAGACCGCCAGGTTGCCAAACCCGAGACCGGCCAGCTGCCTAGTCGGAGCGCGGCAGGCCGGCGCCGCGGAAGTCCGCACTCGTTGGCGCGAACTCGGCGGCGACCCGCCCGGCCGTCTGCCTGGCCCAGCCACCGGTGGTGACCAGGCCGAGCACCAGCACTGCGGCACCACACCCGGCGATCAGCCACCAGCCGATATGGCTGGCCGATACGAAGCCGGTCTTCAGTGGTCCCGCTAGCGCGGATACGACGGCTGATCCGATCACCGCCACGCCGAGCGCGGAGCCAACCTGCCGGCTTGTCGAAGCGACGGCAGCGGCGACTCCGGCCTGTGTCCGCGGCATCCCGGCCATCGCCGTATTCGTGATCGGGGCGTTGACCAGCCCGAAGCCCAGGCCGAACAGCAGGTAGCTGACTACCAGGCTCGCCGTGGACGTATCGGCCCCGAGCCTGGTCAGAGTGAGCGCGCTTACCATGAGCGCGATGCTGGCGCCGATCAGCGGCCCTCTCGGCCCGCGCGAGCCGACGATACGCCCGGAGAGCGGACTGCAGATAGCCGTCATCGCTGCCATCGGCAGCATGTACAGGCCGGCGTGCAACGCGGAGAATCCCCGGGCGTCCTGCAGGTAGATCGTGCTCAGCAGCAAGAAACCGCCCAGCGCCGCGAACGCCGAGATCGCGATCATCGTGGCACCGGAGAACGGAGCGCTCCGGAAGAACCTGGTATCGAGCAGCGGCTCGGAATGATGGGTCTCGTAGAGCGCGAAGGCAGCGGCGGCGGCCGCTGCCGCGCTGAAGCAGCTCAGGATGACCGGCGAGGTCCATCCGTCGCGAGGACCCTGGATGATCCCGTACACCAGGGTCGCCAACGTGAGCATCACCAGCAGTTGGCCCACCGGGTCGATCCTGCGCGGCCGCGGTGCCCGGGATTCGGGCACGAAGACCGCGGTCAGGGCGATCGCCGCGATGCCGACCGGGATGTTGACCCAGAAGATGCTCCGCCAGCCCACCGAACTGACGAGCAGGCCGCCGACGACCGGGCCAAGGGCCATGCTCAGGCCGATGACGCCGCCCCAGATACCGATAGCGCGGGCACGCTCGGCCGGCTCGGTGAACGTGTTGGTGATGATCGACATTGCCACCGGGTTGAGCATCGAGCCGCCGACGGCTTGCAGCATGCGGAACACCACCAGCGCACCGAGGCTCGGCGCCAGGCTGCACAGCAACGAGCCCAGGGTGAACAGTGCCAGGCCCACCTGGAACGTCCGCCGCCGGCCGACCCGGTCACCGGTCGATCCAGACAGCATCAGCAAGCTCGCCAGGACCAGCGAGTATGCGGCGACCACCCACTGCAAGCCGGAGACGGACGCATGCAGCTCGCGCTCGATCGACGGCAGCGCGACATTGACGACGGTGACGTCGAGCCCCACGATGAACAGGCTCATGCAGCAGATGGCCAGCACGAGCATCCGCCGGGCGTGGCTCAGTTCAGCCGCGTCGCTCACCGCTCAGTGCTACCTTCCACCTCCTCATTATGCCTTTCACGCCGTTTGCCCGATCAGCCAGGCTCCCGGTCCCGCGTGCTCTTCATGATCGCGGACGTTAGGGCGCCGTCTTTTATTAACGTGCTGGTTTCGTTTTCGGGGTCAGGGTGATTCCGTGTTCGCGGGCGTATGCGGTCAGGTCGGGCAGGGTCGCGAGGCGGGTTCCGGTTGGCTGGGGTATGTGGCCAGCCTGGGCG
>DATLSX010000040.1:0-6263 GCA_035533915.1 Streptosporangiaceae bacterium | reverse complement strand
TGCGGGTGGCATTTTGAGTGGCACATGCCATGAAGAAGGTGCCTGTGACCAGGCATCTTACGGCCGGGCGAGGCGCGTAGAGCGTTTCCGCCTTGGGGAAGAGGTCCCTGGCTGACTCTGGCATCAGACCAGCCATCCCGCCTTCTCCGGGGGTGGGCCACTTCGGCGGAGGTTGGATCCTCGCGTTTATGCAGGTCAAAGGCTGGTAGAGAAAACGTTAGTGCCTGCGACAGGTGTGGTGCAACGTCCTGGCGCGGCGTGTCACCGGTGTTTGGCCGTGGTGTTGAGCTGGGCTATGAGCTCGCGGTTGGTGGTCCGGGCGGCGGCGAGATCTTCGCCTTGTTCCTCGAGTTGCAGGCGCAGGTCGATGACCTGCTGTTCCAGGTGGATGATCTTCTGGTTGAGGGCGTCGATGTCGGCGGGCGTACCGAGCCCGGATTCGTGCCAGGCTTGCACGCCAAGGGCTTCGGACAGGCGTTTCTCGAGTTGGCGGACTCGGCTGTGGAGCCGGGCGGCATGTTCCCCGGCGGCAAGCAGGTCGGTCTGCAGGGATGCCCGGGAAACGCCCGGTCCGTTGCTGTTGCCGGTAGCGGGTGGGGCGGCTTCGAGGGCGTGGAGCTGGGCGAGCAGGTCACGGTGCCGGTAGAAAAATGTGCGGTCCACGCCGGCGGCGCGGGCGATCCCGGCCACGCTGATCTCGGTGCCGTCAGAGACGGCCTTGCTGAGGGTTGCGATGACGCGCTGGCGGCGGCGGGCGGAGTCGGCTTGGCGGCCTTTGGTTATCGCGCTGGTGCGCGGGTTCGCCGGCCGGGCTGGCTGGTCGCTTGCGGCGGCGGGGCGGGTGCTCATGCGAGGGACTCCGTTCGGGGCGAGGGAAGTGGCGTGCGGAAGGCGGGCGTGCCGAGGCTGACTGGGCTGCAGGCGCTGCGATGGCGGCGGACGACCGCGACGGCGTCGTCCACGGCGGACCGTTCGCTGTCGGTGAGCTGGGTGATGTCGCCTTTGATCTTGCTGATGAGCCGCCGGATGCGGGTGATCTCTTCCTCGGCCGGGGTCGCGTCCGCGCGAGCCCACTCATCGACTCCCTCGACGGTGGCGGCCAGGCGTTCACGGGTGCGCAGCAGGTCGTCGAGGTAGCCGGTGAGGTCGGGCAGGTGGGACACGTCAGTGCGGAAATGGTCACAGCCAGCGCAGCGGAACCGGACCGGGCAGGCGCCGCCGCCGGCCTTCACGTTGGACGGCTCGCCGCAGGTCCCGTATGGAACAGCGACCGCACCGATCGCATACCGGGCGTGCTCGCTGTCCAGCAGCGTGGTGGCGTCTCGCCAGACGCGGTTGCCGTGCCGGTCGAACTGCATCGCGGTGACCATGTCGACGGCCTGGCGGCGGCGGGTTTCACCGACCCGGAAGTACCGTTTTGTGGCGTCCATGGATGTGTGGTCCATCAGCTCGCGCAGCACGTCGATGGGGACACCGGCGTCAGCGTGCCGTTGTGCGTAGGAGTGCCGGTAGGAGTACGGCGTGATGAGGGTCTTGTCGAATTCGGTGCTGTCGGCCCGCCGCAGCGGTCCCATGGAGCTGAGCCAGATCCGGTGCCGGCCGATCAGGTTGTCCTCGGTGATCGGGCGGGATCCGGCCGGGTTGAGCCGCCGGGAGGGCAGCAGCTTCAGCCGGGCGGGCGGGGTGGCGGGGAACCGCTCGCGGACGGCGAGTTTCTGATCGGTGATCAGCGTCGCGGTGTGCTCACTGACCGGCAGGCGGCGATGCAGCCGGTGAGCCTTGGCGTTGTCATAGACCAGCACGGGCGTGCCGTCGGCGTCGCGGACCAGGCAGTCCCATTCCAGCGTGCAGATCTCGGCGGGCCGGCGGCCGGTGTCCATGAGCAGCTCGACCGCGATCCGGGTCTCCCGGCTGGAGATGGTCTCTTCCAGCTCGGGAAGATGGCCGCAGATCTGGCGCATGATCTCGGCAGGGACATCGCGGCCGGGTTCACCAGGGTCTGCCTTGGCGGGGACGTCGCCGGCGGTCAGGGTGAAGTCGTCGGCCAGGCCCGCGGCTGGGCCGCTGGAGCGGGTCAGCCCCAAAGAGCGGATCTCGGTCAGTACCCGCCCGGCGTCCTGGCAGGTCTTGACGCGGCAGTAAGCAGACAGCTGCCCGCCGGCGGACAGGAAGGCCAGCCGGTGCAAGAACGCCTCGATGTCGGCGCGGCCGAGCCCGGCTGGGTTCTCTCCCTGATCATGGCGGCCGGCGCGCAGGGTCGCTGACAGGCGCACCATCGCGCCGGTGATCTCATGTAGCCGGGCGCCTGCCTGCTTGCCGCGGCGCCGCGGCAGGTCATGAGCGGCCCAGCCTTTGACGGCCTCGCGCAGCCAGCGCTGGCTGATACCGGTAAAGGTGAGCCAGCCGTGATGGCCCAGGACGGTCAGATCCCACCTGTCTTTGGCGATCTCAGTGCGCGGGTCAGCGAAGGCCCGCCCGAGGTGGGCGAGCAGCGAGTTGACCAGCGACCGCCGCACCGGCTCGTTCTGGACGGGCAGCTCAGATAGGGAGGACACCTGTGCCTGGCGTAGCTCCTGGGCGAGACGGCGCAGGAACCGGCAGTAGCTCGTGCACTCAGCCCTGGCCCGCTGCTGCAGCCCGTAAAGCACCTCCACCACGACCAGCGGGGCCAGGCCGCGCAGGTTGACCTGGCCGGTAACCGGGAGTGGCTCGGCCGTCCGGTTCCACCTGCGCTCATCGAGCGCCGGGTCGGCCCGGCGGGCAGCCTGCCATCGGCCCGCATGCACTGCGCAGTGAGTTTCCTGCCGGTGGTGACCTGCCCGCCGGGCCCGCAGGCACGCCACTACCGCGCACTTGCCGCCGCCCAGCACCGGCAGTGGCGCCTGCCGCCCGGCCGGACCTGACCGGGCATCGAGCCGGCCACAGTCCCACCGGATGAGCCGGTGCCCAGCCGGGGGTGCCAGCACCCAGGTCACCGGGTCCCATCCGGCCCCGGCCAGGAACCCCGGGTCCAGCAGAGCGGCGAGCCTCACCACGGCCGGCCCGGTGATGACACAGCTGTCACCCAGCACCGCCGCCGCGGCGGTCCGCGCCGGGCTGTCCGCGGCGGCGGCCAGGGCGCCGCCGGCGGAACTCGCGGCGTTCACCGGGTCACCCCGGCCAGCTCACGGGGGCCGGGCACCGCGTCGACAGCGGCCCGCAGCCGGGCAGGGTCGGGGTGGGTGTAAACCTGTGTGGAGGAGACCGAGGCGTGCCCGAGCAACTCCTGAGCCTCATCGATCGCCCCGCCGGCGTCCAGGACGTTGGAGGCGAACGCGTGCCTCATCTGATGCGGCGTCGGCGCATGCTGCAGCCCGGCCCGCCGGGACGCGGCGGTGACCAGGTCGTTGACCGCATCCAGCCGCATCGGTGCCCCCGCCGGCTCCCGGAACAGGTTCACCAGCACGAAATCGCTGTCTGCCGCCCGCGGTACCCGCATCCGCTCGAACTCGTAGCTGTCGAACGCCTGCACCGTGACGAAGTCCAGCGGGACGATCCGCTGCCGGCGGGATTTGGCGACCGCCCCGTTCGGGTTGTCCTCCCTGCGCACCACATGCAGATGCGCACGCGTCACTTCACAGCCCAGAACCCGGGAATCCAGCAGCAGATGCACATCGCTGCGGCGCAGCCCCAGCACCTCGGCCCGGCGCAGCCCGGCCCGCGCCATCAGCAGCACGATCAGCCGGTCCCGCGCCGAGCGGCACGCCGCGAGCACCGCGACGATGTCGGCATCGGCGGCCCGGTCCACAGGCCGCTCCGGCTCGTGCAACCGGTGCCGGGCCCGCATCCGCCAGGCCATCCCCGCATCCTCGCCCCGGGCGGCCCCGGGCAGATCCCGGTCATCGGCCACCTCATACAACAGCGGCATCAGATGCCCGCTCGCTTGCCCCGTCGCGACAGCGTGCACCACCATCGCGCGCACCGCGACCAGCACCGCGTTGATCCGCCGGGCCCCGCGAACCGGCGCCGTCCCCGGCCCGGCAAGCACCATCCCTGCGCCAGCAGCCGCGCCGGCACCCGAGACGGACGGGCCAGCGTGCGCCAGCCACGTCATGAACAGGCCAAGCTGCTCGACCCCCGCCGGCCACGACCGGCCCGACCTGGCACACCACCGCAGGAACAATGCGATCGAGCCCGCGTACGCCTTCGTCGTCGACTCCGCGCCATCCCGGCCGAACCGCACCTGCCGCAGAAACGAGTCCGCGACCGCCACGACCGCCAGGTCCTCATCCAGAACCGTCCAGTACCTCGCCCCAGACGGCAACCTCACTGGGAAAGCCCGCATCCCTGATCCCCCCGATCTCGCGCTGAGCTGCGTGAACAACTACCAGCCACGAGCACCGCACCCGAGGAGACGCGCCGCAGAACCCCGTCACATGTCCTATCTAGGCGACGCCACGCAACAGGCTGGCGGCCCCCGGAGAACCTCGCACGGTCATGTTGACCTCCTGTGCGAGGTCCTTCAGGCTCCATCCACTGCGCAGGTGCAGCCGCCAGGCGCGGATCTGCGCCCGGATGCGCTTGGCGGCCTCGTCGCTGATGGCCGGGTTGAAGCCGAAGAAATAGTCTCCGTGCCTCGTCCGGACCTTGCGCACGCGGAACCCATACCCCAGGAACGTGAACGAGGTGTGCCCGTACGGACCACGCCTCTTGCCGTCCTTGCAGTACACGATGCGGGTCTTATCGGGATGCAGTTGCAGCCCCCCGCATTCGGCCAGCCGCTTCGCGATCGCGTCCCGCACCAGGCGGGCCTGCCCCTCACTGCGACAGTGGACCACCACGTCATCGCAGTACCGCTCGAAGCGGACGGCCGGGAACTCCCGGGCCATCCAGGCGTCGAACGCGTAATGCATGAACAGGTTGGCGAGCAACGGTGAGATCGCCGAGCCCTGCGGGCTGCCGCGATCCCGGGCGACCAGCGTGCCGTCCGGCCGCTGGAGCGGCGCCTTGAGCCACCGCTCCACATACAGCAGGATCCACTTCTGGCCGGTGTGATGGGCCACCGCCTTGAGGACCAGGTCGTGATCGAGATTGTCAAAGAAGCCCTTGATATCAAGATCAATAACCCAGTCGGTCCGCCAGCAGCGCTCCCGGCATGCCCCGACCGCGTCCAGCGCGCTCTTGCGGGGCCGGTACCCGTAGGAGTCCGGGTGGAAGATCTTCTCCACCTCCGGCTCCAGGGCCATGGCCGCCACAGTTTGCGCGATCCTGTCCGCGACAGAAGGCACGCCGAGAACCCGGACCCCCTTGCCTCCCGGCTTGGGGACCTCGACCATCCGCACCGGCGGCGGGAAATAGCAGCCCGACGACATCCGGTTCCACAGCTTGTACAGGTTCCCCTTGAGGTCCTGCTCGAACTGCCCGACCGACTGCCCGTCGACGCCCGCCGCGCCCTTGTTGGCCTTCACCCTCAGGTAGGCCTCATAGACCATGTGCTTGGAAATCTGGAACGACTTCGGCCCGCTCATCTGGCTCCTCCCGGCCCAGCCGGTTGACCACCAAGCAGACCCAGATGACCCGTCCCCTTCGCTCCGCCCGCATTACCGGGCCTCAGCGCTACTACGAGACGGTCCGCCCCCGTGCCCCGCAACGGTACTCCGCCCCTCGCGGTGATGGCCGCTTGGGGATCTCCCTCTCGCCGCCGACCTGGCGGGCCGGCGACAGTATCGGGGCGACAGGTTCCCACGTTCCGTGCAAGAGCCAGAACCGGGCTCGCGCCGCCTACATGCCGGACGCCATCTGGGCAGTCAGCAGGCTCCCCCCAGACTTGTCCCGGAGCCCAGGTCATGCCCCGGTTTCGACGCCACTGAGAAAACTTACGACACGTCAACAGCGGTTCGCTTTCGCTCGCCTTCCCGACCCACACCTGACGCGATCATCGCCGCGCCTTTTCCGCAGCGCTCACCACGAACGGCACTTAACCGACGCAGCCTGCGGTGGTTTGAGGCCTCCCCCTGCAGGGCGACCCCGGAGGACCTACCTCCATCTCCTGCACAGCACCGCATCCAGTGGCCTCTACATCGAGCCCTCCTTCAGCGTTCGTGGCACACGACCTGCGGTTTTATGTGGTGGCAGGTGTTGGGTTCGAACCAACGTAGGCTAAGCCGACGGTTTTACAGACCGTTCCTGCCCATTCATCGGAATGGCCACTGGCCTGGTGAAACTCACTTAATGATCACTTGAATATCCGGTCCCGTCCGCCATTTGTCCGTGCGCTGGAAGGG
>DATLSX010000039.1:0-5252 GCA_035533915.1 Streptosporangiaceae bacterium | reverse complement strand
GATCGCCGCTTACGGCCCGTTCGTGATGAACACCAGGGACGAGCTGGTCAAGGCGTTCGAGGACTACCAGGCCGGCCGGCTGGGCACCGTCCCGGCCCGCCCGCGCACGGTCCCCGAGGAACCCCACCCCGGCCACGACGTTCTGTAAGCCCGCCGGGGGCACACAGGCGCCTACTTGACCTGCTGTGGCAGGTACTGGGCGATCGTGGTGCCGATACCGAGCTGGCCATAGGTGTTGTCGCCCCAGCACCAGGCGCTCCCGTTGACGCGGGTCGCGCACGTGTCGTACTCACCTCCGGTGACGCTGGCCCAGCCGGTCCGGGCGGGGGTGGTTACCTGCTGCGGCAGGCTCTGGCCGGTCGTGCTGCCGATGCCGAGCTGGCCGAAGCTGTTGTCACCCCAGCACCACAGGGTCCCGCCGAGGCGGATCCCGCACGCGTGCTGCCAGCCAGTGGTGATACTGGCCCAGCCACCAGGGGCGGGCGTGGTGACCTGCCGCGGCAGATTGAGGAACACCAGAGCGTCATCTCCGATGCCGAGCGCGCCGGAAAGATTGTCGCCCCAGCACCATAGGGATTGGCCTGCCCGGGTGGCACAGGTGAAGAACGAGCCCGCTGCCACGCTGGCCCAGCAGGACTGTCCGGGCACACTGACCTGACTCGGAAGGCTCTGATTTTGGAAACTGCCAATGCCGAGTTCGCCATCGGCATTGAGGCCCCAGCACCACAGTGTGCGACCCCGCCGGATGCCGCAGGTATGCCGCAGGCCGGCGGCAATCTGAGTCCAGGAGTGGCTGGCCCGCCCGTGATGACGCGCTTCGCGACCGCGGCTGTCTCGCCCCCGGACATCATGATGACCGTGGCAGCCAGCACAGCCGCGCCCAGCAGGACCCGCCCGGCCGGGAAGACTCGGCGGGCGATCCGGGCCTTCGGCCCGCACTCAGAAATCCGCTCAGGGCTGGTCCGATATGTTCTTCCAGACATGGCCGAATTTACACCCGCCTTTTCTGCCGAAGATCGCGGCGGGATTATTGCACATGGGAAAGCCGGCCTACCTGTGAATTCACGCGTGCACGTAATTTAATCCACATTTCCCGGCCGTGGCCGATATGGATCGCAGCAGCAGCCCCAACTAACCACAGCCCTCGCATGGAGGCCTGGTCGGGCATGCCGCACCTTGGAGCTGACGGGCTTGTGCTACAGAGATTGAAAGGCCAGCGTTTGAGTCCTTCCTGGTAGTAGATCAGCGTCAGTGGCGGCTATCTGAGTTGCGCCGGCCCGCATGGCCCTGGTGGGGTGTGCTGGTGGACACTCACGCCGTGTGTGCGGCTTTCGATGCCCAGATCCGGCGGAACACCCGGGCCGACGAGCCGGGTGTGGTCGTGGAGGCCGGCGCTGGAGTGCTGCGCTGGCTTGCGCCGGGGACGCAGACGTCGTGCATTACCTGGTCCGGGCTCACGAGCGACTCCGCTGATGCCGTGATCGCCGCGCAGGTGCGGTACTTCGGCGCTCGCGGTACGCCCGTCGAGTGGAAGCTCTACGACTACGACCAGCCTGCCGATCTGGCCCAGCGGCTGCTAGCGGCTGGCTTCGTGGCCGATGACGAGGAGCTGATGCTGGTCGCCGAGACCGCTGCCATCAACTCCGATGTCAAGCTGCCAGACGGCGTGCGGCTGGACCTGGTGACCGGCCAAACCGGCGTCGAGGCGATGATGGCCGTGCATGACCTGGCCTTCACCGGACACCCGTCTCCTGGGCTCGGCGAGCGGCTGGTGACCCAGCTCAGGGAAGCACCTGAGCTGGGTCAGATGGTCGTCGCCATGGCCGGTGACGAGCCGGTCAGCGCGGCCAGGGTGGAGTTCATCCCGGGAACCGATTTCGCCGGGCTGTGGGGCGGGGGAACCGTTCCGGCCTGGCGTGGCCGGGGGATCTTCCGTGCCCTGGTCGCGTACCGGGCGGGCTTGGCCGCCGCCCGCGGCTACCGCTATCTTCAGGTCGACGCGCTGCCTGCCAGCCGGCCGATCTTGCAGCGGCTCGGCTTCAAGCCGGTTGCCGCCACCACCCCCTACGTCTGGACGCCGCCGGCCAATAGGTGAGCCGGCGCGCTCCCGCACGGCAGGCGGATGCCGCTCAGCAATCCAGCTAAGGCGGTCCGGGTTGCAGGGTCAGTCCGGTCTGGGCGAGGAACCCGCCGATGAGCTCGGGCCGGTACTGGATGCGCTTGAGCCGGTTCCTGATGATGGCGGCGAGCTGGTCCACGTCGCGGGCGGCGAGGTTGCCCAGGCCGTTTTTCATGTTCGCCCAGACGCCCTCGGCGGGGTTGAGGTCCGGGGCGCAGGCGGGCAGCCGTACCTCGGTCAGCCAGTCCGGGTGAGAGCTGACGAACTTCCGCATCGTGGCACTGATGTGGGTGTTCAGGTTGTCCCAGATCAGAACAACGGGGGCATGCAGTTCCTGGTGCGCGGCGGCGATCAGGCCGGCGTAACCGGCTTCGGACATCGAGCGGCGCTCGCCCTTGCGCCCGCGGTGGATGCGCATCCGGTAGAACAGGTGGCCCCGGCTGCCGGGCTTGAGGCACACCAGCCCGGCCACCGACACCCGCCCCGAGCCCTTCCCGGACACCGTCACCACCGGGGTACGGCCACGCCGGGCCCAGGTCCGGGCCTTCGGCGGGCGCAGGTTCTGCCCGGCCTCGTCCTCGAAGACGATCCATGCCCCGGTCGCCGCCGCTAGCCTCGTACCTTCGCCCAGGTCCCGGTCCGCCACGCCGCGATCTTCGCCTCATCACGCTCCGCGGCCCGGTGCACCGGGACCTGCGGGGTGTACCCGAGGCGGTGCAGCAGGTACGAGGTGCCCCGCAGCGTGTACCGGGCATGGAACAGCCGGCCGATCAGCGTGGTGACCCGGGCCAGGGTCCACCGCTGGTCCTCACCCCACCCCCAGGCAGCCGGGCCGCCGTCCAGCGCGGCCCGCAGCCGGGCCAGCTGCGCCCCGCCCAGCCGGCACACCGCTCCGCCCGGGCCCCTGGACGCCAGCGCCGCCTCGCCGCCAGCACGCCAGCGCCGCCGCCACGCATACGCCGAATTCGGTGAGACCCGCAGCCGCCGCGCCACCTCCGGCGGCTCAACCCCCTCCGCGAACCACTCCGCGGCCTGCAACCGTACTTCCTCGCGCCTGGCCCGCCCAGCGGCGGACAAGCCACCACCATCCGGCCGGGTAGCCCCGGTGCATTGCTGCACCGGGGCCCCCTCAGGACCGCGCATGCCACTCGTCGCGGCACGCGGCCCAAGCAAGCCGCGGGGGCGGCTCAGGTTTTCTGCTGCACCACGGTGTTTCCCGCTGCCCGGGGCGGATGTTTGCTCCGGTGGCAGGTGGCGTGTACGAGGTGTGTTCGTTTGCTGCGTGCGGCGCTGGGCGTGTCGTGGTGGACCAGGTAGTCCGCCTCGATCGCCTTCTTAGTGACCTGCAGGAACCAGTGTTCCCAGCCCTGGGGGGACTGGGGAGGCTGGTTGGGGGTCAGCAGGTTCTCCCCGCACAGGCTGCACCGCCCGTCCTGCCTGGAGAGCAGGCGCACGGTGTGAGAGTCCAGCGGGGGTTTCACCTTCTGGCGGCGTTGCGCCCAGTAGGCGGCCAGGGCGGGGTCATCCGGTGATGCCCCGCCTTTGACCAGGATGTGCCGCACGATGCCGGTCCAGGCCGGTTTCGGCAGATAGGCGCCGGTCTTCCGGTCACCGAATACCCACCGGTCGTTCCTGAACTTATTGAACTTCCCGAAATACCGGCCGGCGATCCAGTGTTTCGGCTTGTTCGGGTGGCTCCAGCACGCCCATTTGTAGGTGAGTTTCCACAGGTACGCGGTCAGGGCGCTGAACACCCTGGCCGACACCACCGTGCGGTAGTAGGCGCACCAGCCCCGCACGATCGGGACGATCTTCGCCAGTACCGCTGCGATGTTGAACCCGCGGAGTGCATGGAACTCCTGCGCAAGCCTGTTCCGGAACCTCTTGATGGCCATGGCGCCCGGTTTGATGAGCAGCTTGCCGTTTGGGTAGCGGCGGAGATTGAATCCGAGGAAATCGAACCCCTCAGAAAGGGAAACGATCCGGGTTTTGGCTTCGCTGAACGCCAGCCCTCTCGGTTCCAGCCACCCGGCCAGCCGTGCCTTGACCTGCTCGGCCTGCTCCCTGGAGTGACAGCAGACGACCAGGTCATCAGCATACCTAGTGAGCGCCGGGCAGCCGTCCTTCACCGTTCCGGCGCGAGCGCCGGTGAGGTGGTAGCGGACGCCTGCGGCCTCCTCCAGCCCGTGTAATGCGATATTCAGCAGCAAGGGTGAGATAATGCCGCCCTGGGGAGTTCCCTCCCCGGTCGGCGCGAACCCTTTCCCAGCCTCGAAAACTCCTGCCTTCAGCCACCCGGCGATCATGCCCCTCGCGGGGAAATCACCGAGCATTTCCAGCAGGTGCCCATGGCCGATCTTGTCGAACGCGCCCGCCAGGTCAGCATCTACAATCCACACCCGTTTGCCTTTTCCGCACAGGGTGATAAACAAGGATTGTACCGCGTCGTGGCAGCCGCGGCCAGGCCGGAACCCATAGGACCGGGGCTCGAACCGGGCCTCCCACTCGGGCTCCAGCGCGTTACGGACCCTAGCCTGATGGCACCGATCCGAGATAACCGGAATTCCGAGTGGCCGCATTTTGGTCTTATCATGAGCTTTCGGCACATACACCCGCCGGACCGGGGAAGGCTGATACGAGCCGATGCTGGCGTGCACCTGCACCGCCATCTCGGCCCGCGCCTGACTGGTCAGCGCGACCAGCCCGTCGATCCCCGCAGTCCTGCGGCCCGCGTTGCGCTGCGTCACCTGCCGCACGCTAATTAACGTGTTGCTCCAGCTCCGCAGCAGCAGCTTCTGCAGGTTCCTGGCCAGCGGCCAGTCACCCTCCTGCGCCGCCTTGAAGATCCTGCCGCGCAGCCGCCGTACCTGCCCCTCATGGTGCCGCCAGTCCACGTACTCCCAGGCGTCACCATCGAATGGGGGCAGGCCCTCAGGTCCGTTCACCGGGGTGTCCAACTTGCCCATCGGTTCCGGCATTTACGCTCGCTCTCGCCTCAAAGGCTCACCTGCCCACGTCAGCGCTCTTTCGAGCCCGGGTAGCAAGACCCGGCATCCGGGCCAGTTATACGAGGGCCACCCGGGAGGAGTTCCCGGCCCTGCAGCCCCGCTTTCCTGCCGCCTTTCGGCCGCCC